>NZ_JBFAOM010000048.1:0-72900 GCF_040675235.1 Nonomuraea sp. NPDC049637 | reverse complement strand
CGATCTCACCCAGCAACCCGTCGGCGTCCTCCGGCAGACGGGTGCGGAAATCACCGTCCCGGACCGCCGTCAGCCCGCCGAGCAGCTGGCGCAGCCGAAGCTCGCCGACCTCGGCGCCCCCGGACGCGGAACGGGAGCCACCGGTCATCGCTTCGCTCATGTCACCCTCGTGTCCTACGACGTGTCAGGACCGTCCTGCCGGTGACCTCGCGAACGGCCCTGATCAGGCGGCCATGATCGAGGTCATCGACGGAGCAGTCGTGGTTGTTGGTCATCCGGATTCTAGAGCCGGCACTCATGATCTTCAGCCCCGAACGCCGAGGTACGGCGGCTCACGACGACTCGCGGAGATCGGCGGGGCGCTGCGCGCCCATCGCGGCCACGGCGTCGCCCACGTCGGCGTGGACGGCCAGCGAGGACCACACGCCGGTGACCTGGAGGACACGCGCCGGCAGTTCCTGCACGCCGGCCAGGCGGAGCACGCCCCCGCGGTCGAGCACCGCGGCGTTGAGGCGTAACAACACGTGCAGGCCGCGGCTGTCCATGAAGCTCAGCCCGCCCAGGTCGAGCACCACGCCGGCCCCGGGCCGCAGGTGCCGCTCGGTGAAGGACTCCAGCCGGGTCGAGTTGGAGGCGTCGAGCTCGCCGATCACGGTCACCAGCACGCCGCCGGGCAGGTCGCGGCAGCCCAGGCTCAGAGGGGTCACGCCGTCACCGGAGGCCGGGCAGCACGAAGGCCCGTCCGGCCGGAAGGCGGGGCGGACGGGTGCGAGGGCGGACGAAGCAGGTCAGGCATCACAGGCCGGCGGCGGGTTCGGCTCGGTCACGGGACCGGCCTGGTCGCCCGGCGGGCGCGGCCACCCCAACGGTGCTGCCTCGCGATCGCCTGGCCTGCGGCTGTGGCCTCGCCGCGGACGCGCCATGTCGCCGCTACGGCCGGGACTCAATCGCGATCATCTCCTCCGTGCCGCGGCGATCCGTGCTCGCCTCCAACCCTTGAGCCTTCGGCGGTGGCGGGTCAGCACATCAGACGAAGAATCCGGCTCACTCCTGTCCACAGAACGAAACGGGCATCAGTGGATCAACCGCGGCGAGGCTCGGCCGCGCGGCGGAGGGTGTCGCCGGGCGAGCAGCCGAAGGCGGCCCGGTAGAGCTGGGCGAAGCGGCCGGCGTGGAAGAAGCCCCAGCGGGCGGCGACGGCGGTCACCGTGGTCGCGGGATCGCCGGCCTTGAGCTCGGCGTGCGCGCGGGCCAGCCGGGCTTGACGCAGGTAGCCCAGCGGGGTGGTGCCGAGGTGCCGGCGGAAGGCGTACTGGAGGGCGCGGGGGGTGATCCGGGCGGCGGTGGCGATCTCGTCGAGGCCGATGGGCAGGTCGGCGTGGTCGTCGATGAAGGCTGTCGCCCGGCGCAGCGCCTCGGGACGCGCGGAGCCGGGGGCGGCGTCGCCGGCGTTGGTGGGCAGGGCGGTGAGCACGCTGGCGGCCAGCAGCTGCCCGGCGGTGGAGACGACCAGCGGCTCGGCGGCCAGCTCGGGGGCGGCCAGGACGTCGTCGCGCAGGTAGGCGAGCGTGCGCCGCAGATGGAGGCCGGCGGCGGCGGAGACCGGGCGGTGCCCCACCAGCCGGACCGGCTCGGCCCGGCGGCCGGGCAGCGTGCCGGCCACCTGCTGCAGCAGCGCGGGGTCGAACATGATGATGTCGTAGCGCGAGCGGCGGATCTCGCCGGTGTAGGGCAGGTCGTGCGGGGCGAACAACACCGTGTCGCCGGGGCCGAAGAGCTCGTCCGGCCCGCCGGCGACCTGCTGGGCGATGGTGCCGGTCTCGACCGTGCACAGGCACACCTTGCCGAGCGGGTTGACGTCGAAGCTCATCGCGTACTCGAGATTGAGCCGGTCGATGCTGACCGAGCCCATGACCTGGCGGGAGATCCTGGTGCGGGGGTTCTTCACGTCGGAGCCGATGCGCATCTTGGCGTACGCCTTGCTGAGGAACTCCTCCGTCTGGCCGATGTCACGGCTGTCGAAGACCTCTGGGCCCATCGGACCACCTCTTTCCGGACGGCGGGACCGCGCCTGCCGCAGCCCGCGCCGATTTTCCCAAACGGCTACGACAACGGCTGGGGGATGAGTGTGCAGGGCCCTCTGCCAGGAACGATCCGCTTTTGGTATACCATTTTTCGGGTGACTTCCTGGACGATCTCCAACGTGCGCCCCTGGGGCGGCGCGCCCGTGGACCTGACCATCGACGGTACCCGGATCGTCGCCGTGCTCCCGGCCGGGACCGCCCCGCCCGCCGGCGAGCGCGTCGACGGCCGCGGCCTGCTGGCCCTGCCCGGCTTCGTCAACGCCCATGCCCACGTCGACAAGAGCTGGTGGGGCCGGCCCTGGGTGTCGTACGGCGGGGTGGCCACCACGCAGGGCCGCATCGAGCACGAGCGCGCCGAACGGGACAAGTACGGCATCCCGGGCGTGGACGGCACGGTGGCGGTGCTGCGCGAGTTCCTGCGGCACGGCACCACGGCCACCCGCACCCACGTCGACGTCGACCTCGGGGTCGGACTGCGCGGCATCGAGGCCGTCCGCGAGGCCGTGGCGCGGCTCGACGGGGCGATCGACGTCGAGATCGTGGCCTTCCCGCAGGACGGCGTCGTCCGCCGGCCCGGCGTGCTCGACCTGCTCGACCAGGCCGCGCGGGCGGGCGCCACCAGCATCGGCGGCATCGACCCCGCGACCATCGACCGGGACCCGGTCGCCCAGCTCGACGGCCTGTTCGAGATCGCCGAGCGGCGCGGCGTCGGCCTGGACATCCACCTGCACGACGGCGGCGAGCTCGGCGCGTTCCAGTACGAGCTGATCATCGACCGCACGCTCAGGACCGGCCTGCAGGGCAAGGTCACCGTCTCCCACGGCTTCGCCCTCGGCGACCTGGCCCCCGAACGCCAGCGCGGCCTGCTCGACGACCTCGCCGCGGCGGGCATCTCCTGGGCGACGGTCGCGCCGGTGCGCACCGCGCCCCTCCCGTGGCGGGGCATGGCCGAACGCGGCATCGGCCTCGGCCTCGGCACCGACGGGATCAGGGACCTGTGGTCGCCGTTCGGCGACGGCGACCTGCTGCGCATCGCCCTCGGCTTCGCCCGGCTGCACGGGCTGCGCTCCGACGACGAGCTCACCGCCGCCGTGGAGCTGGCCACGACCAAGGCGGCGCCCTTCGTGCACCGCGACCGGCACGACCTCGTCGCGGGGGCGCGGGCCGACGTCGTGCTCGTCGACGCCGAGAACGTGCCGGACGCGCTCGTGCGGGTGCCGCCGCGGGCGCTCGTGGTCGCCGGCGGCCGGGTGGTCGCCCGCGACGGCGCCGTCCTCCTGGACGCCTGACGCCCGCGCGGGGTTCGACGTCCTCCTGGACGCCTGACGCCCGTGCGAGGTCAGGAACCGTCGGAGCGCAGCCGATCGGCGTGCTCGCCGATGAGCCGGCCGCTGGTCGCCACGTGCCGGGCGACCAGCTCGCCGACGCGGGTCACGTCGCGGGCGGCGATCGCCTCGTAGAGCTCGCGGTGCTCGTCGGCGACCGCCTGGAGGTCGTCGTGCCGGCCGAGCAGCCAGCGCATCCGGCTGCGCAGGACCTGGCCCACCTCGACCAGCAGGTCGTTGCCCGCGATGGCGGTGGCCGTCTCGTGGAAGTCGGCGGCCGCCCGCCGGGCGCGGATCGCGTCGCCGGCGCGCGCCGCCCGCAGCTCGGCGTCGAGGTCGGCGCGCAGCCGCCGCAGGCCCTGCGCGTCGTGCCGCCGGGCGGCGAGCTGGAAGGTGACGGCCTCGAACGCCGAACGCACCTCCACCAGGTCGGCGACGTCGCGGGCGGTGAACTCGCGCACCACGGCCCAGGTGCGGGGCCGCAACGTCACCAGCCCCTCGGCGGCCAGGGTGGCCAGGGCGTCGCGCACCGGCACCCGGCTGACGCCCAGCTCGGTGGCCAGGTCGCGCTCGACGAGCTTGCTGCCCGGCGGGCGGACGCCGTCGAGGATGTCGTCGCGCAGCCGCCGGATGACGCGTACGGACTCGGGCTCGAACCCGGCTCCTGCCACCATGCCCCTCAGTCTCCCACCGCCGCCGCGTCGGACGCGTCGTCCCCCGCGTCCTCCCTGGTGTCGAGGTGCCGCGCCTGCTGCTGGAGGTGGGCGAGCATGACCTTGCCCGCGGGCGTCAGGGCGCGGGCCCCGGGCAGGGTGGCGCCCACCGAGCGGCGCACCGACGGCAGCGGCACCGGGAGTTCGAGGAGCTGGGGGTCGGTCCTGACGAAGAGCGCGGGCAGCGCGGCGATCATGTCCGTGCCGAGCAGCAGGGAGCGGATCGTCAGGATGGACGTGCATTCGGTGCGGTCGGGCGGCAGCGGCAGCCCGTTGCGGTGGAACACCTGCTCCAGCTCCCGGCGCAGCGAGGTCTGCTCCAGCGGCAGGATCCACGGGTAGTCCAGCAGGCCGGCCAGCTCGCGGGCGTGCGCCGCCGGGTGCCCGGCGCGGGCGACCAGCAGCACGGGCTCGTTGTAGAGCGGGATCTGGCGCAGGTCCGGGCGGTCCTCGATGGGGTTGAGCCGGCCGAGGATCAGGTCGAGGTCGCCGCCGGTGAGCTGGGGGACCAGCGAGTCGAACGTGCCCTCCTTGACGATCACGGTGATGCCCGGCCGCTCGGCCTTGAGCGCCGCGATCGAGCGGGGGAGCAGCACGTTCGTGGCGGCCAGCAGGGTGCCGACGGTGACCGTGCCGGCCGTGCCGTCGGCCAGGCCGGCGATGCGCTCGCCGGCGCGGCGCAACTCGGCCTGCACGGCGCGGGCGTGGTCGATGAACGCCTCGCCGAAGAGGGTGGGGGTGACGCCGCGCGATCCGCGGGTGAACAGCTCCACCCCGAGGATCTGCTCCACCTCCCGCAGCCCCCGGGTCACGGCGGGCTGGGCCAGGTGGAGGTGCTCGGCGGCGCGCAGGACGCCGCCCTGCTCGGCGATGGTGGTCACGAGCACGAGATGCCGCAGCTTGAGCCGGCCGCTCAGCAGGTCCAGCGGACGAGATATCACGAAATCATCATATGACCAGGGCGAACCTGCCCTATTTCGCTATGTCGGCCGGAACCGGGTGGTCACCCAGGCGTTCGGCGTCGTTGCGCGGGATCACCAGGGCGGCGACGAGGCTGATGACCGTCACCACGGCCAGGTAGGCGGTGATCGACAGCGAGGTGCCGGTCGAGGCGAACAGCGAGGCGGCCACCAGCGGCGTGATACCGCCGCCCAGCAGCGAGGCGAGCTGGTAGGCCACCGACGTGCCGGAGTACCGGATGGCGACCGGGAAGAAGCTGGCGGTCAGCGTGCCCTGCGGCGCGTGGGTCATGGCCAGCACCGCGCCCATCACCAGCATGAAAACCGCGATGAGGGGCTTGTTGCCGGTGTTGACGACCGGCAGGATCGCCAGGGCGCCGGCCAGCAGCACCACCGAGCCCCAGGTGAAGACGGAACGCAGCCCGTGCCGGTCGCCGAGGTGGGCCCACAGCGGCGCGGTGACCAGCCACACGGCGGCGCCGCCGATCACGCAGCTCAGCAGGAACGTCCGCGGCAGGCCGGCCGCGGCCTCGCCGTAGCCGAGGATGTAGACCATGAAGATGTAGGCCAGCGCGCTGTTGCCGATGATCACGCCGATCGTGTGCACCACCTCGCGCCAGTGGTCGCGCAGCACCACCGCGATCGGCAGCTTGACCGGCTTGCGCCGCTCGACCAGGTCGGCGTAGTCGGGGCTCTCCTCGATGCGCAGCCGCAGGTACAGGCCGACCGCCACCAGCACGATGCTGAGCAGGAACGGCACCCGCCAGCCCCAGGCCATGAAGCTCTCCTCGCCCAGCAGCGAGGACGTGCCGAGGAAGACGGCGTTGGCGCACAACATGCCCGCCGGGGTGCCCATCATCGGGAACGCCCCGAACAGGCCGCGCCGGCCCTTCGGCGCGTGCTCCATCGTCAGCACCACCGCGCCGCCGAGCTCGCCGCCCAGGCCGATGCCCTGGGCGACGCGCATCACCACGAGCAGCACCGCCGCCCACACGCCCAGGCTGTCGTACGTCGGCAGCACGCCGATCAGCGTGGTGCCGATCCCCATGATGAGCAGCGAGACGACGAGCGTGTTGCGCCGCCCGATCCGGTCGCCGAAGTGGCCGAAGACGATGCCGCCGAGCGGGCGGGCCAGGAATCCCACGGTCATCGTGCCGAAGGAGGCGATGGAGCCGGCGACCGGGTCCATGGCGGGGAAGAACTGCTTGTTGAAGACGAGGGCCGCGGCGGTGCCGTAGAGGAAGAAGTCGTACCACTCGATGGCGGTGCCGATGAAGGCGGCCCGCGAGACGCGGCGGGCGGCCAGGCGGCGATCTGTGTCCATCTCTCTGTGCCTTCCGAATGAGGGTACGGAAGAGGATGCACGCTGGTGGTATGCCAGAACGAATACCGATTCGGTCGGCAGGCATAGCAGAACCGACATATAACGAAATAAAGATAGCCAGGCGACATTTCGGTATTGGACTGTTATGTCGAGAAATCAGCAGAATGTCGACCATGAAGCCCGCGCACTACGTCAACGGCGTCTTCTCGACGGCGGGGACCGACTTCCCCCTCATCTCGCCCGTCGACGGCCGCACCGTCGGAGCCGTCCCCGAGGCGTCCCGCGAGACCGTCGACGAGGCGGTCCGGGCCGCCCGCGCCGCCCTCGACGGCCCCTGGGGAGCCGCCTCCACCGAGGAGCGGTGCGCGTACCTGCGCCGGATCGCCGACGGGATCGAGGCCAGGTTCGAGGAGTTCGTCGAGGCCGAGGCCGCCGACACCGGCAAGCCGCGCGAGCTGGCCGCGACGGTGGACATCCCGCGCGCCGCCGGCAACTTCCGCGCCTACGCCGACCTGGCCTACGGCCGTCCCGAACGGGCCTACAACACCAGCGTCCCGGCCTGGAGCGGCAGCGGGCAGGCGCTCAACTACACCGTGCGCCGCCCGCTCGGCGTGGTCGCCGTCATCTCGCCGTGGAACCTGCCGCTGCTGCTGCTCACCTGGAAGGTCGCGCCGGCCCTGGCCGCGGGCAACGCCGTCGTCGCCAAGCCGTCGGAGGAGACGCCCTCCACCGCCACGCTGCTGGCCGAGGTGATCGACGCGGCGGGCCTGCCGCCCGGCGCGTTCAACCTGATCCACGGCCACGGCGCGGGGGCGGCCGGCGAGCACCTGACCGCGCACCCCGGCGTGGACGCCATCGCCTTCACCGGCGCCTCGGCCACCGGCAGCGCCATCATGCGCAACGCCGCCGCGCACGTCACCCCGGTCTCCTTCGAGCTCGGCGGCAAGAACCCGGCCCTGGTCTTCGCCGACGCCGACCTGGAGGAGGCCGTCGAGGGCACGATCCGCTCCAGCTTCACCCACTCCGGCCAGATCTGCCTGTGCACCGAGCGCGTCTACGTCCAGCGCCCGATCTTCGAGGAGTTCACCCGGGCGCTGGCCGAGCGGGCCAGGGGCCTGCGCGGCTACGGGCCGATGATCTCGGCCCAGCACCGCGACAAGGTGCTGTCCTACTACCGCCTGGCCGTCGAGGAGGGCGCGACGGTGCTGGCCGGGGGAGGCGTGCCGGAGTTCGGCGACGCCCGCGACGGCGGCTTCCACGTCGAGCCCACGGTGATCACCGGCCTGCCGCCGCACGCCAGGACCGTCCGCGAGGAGGTCTTCGGCCCCATCTGCCACGTCGCCCCCTTCGACGAGGAGGACGAGGCCGTCCGGCTGGCCAACGACAGCCCGTACGGCCTGGCCGCCACCGTGTGGACCACCGACCTGTCGCGCGCCCACCGCGTGGCGCCCCGGATCCAGGCCGGCATCGTCTGGGTCAACTGCTGGAACCTGCGCGACCTGCGCACCCCGTTCGGCGGCGTGAAGGCATCCGGCATCGGGCGCGAGGGCGGCGAGTACTCGCTCGACTTCTTCTCCGAGCCGGTCAACGTGTGCGTCAAGATATGAGGACAGAAGTGACAGACAACCATCGCGCCGCCGCCGCGCGGCTGCTGGAGGCGTACGCGTCCGGCCGCCCGTGCGAGCCGGTCCGCGACCTGGTCGACGGCCTGGAGGCGGCCTACGCGGTGCAGAGCCTGCTCACCGAGCACTGGCTCGGCGAGGGCAGGCGGATCACCGGCCGGAAGGTCGGGCTGACCAGCAAGGCCGTGCAGGCGCAGCTCGGCGTCGGCGCGCCCGACTTCGGCGTGCTGTTCGCCGACATGGCGGTGCCCGACGGCGCGGAGATCCCGGCCGGCGCGGTGCTCCAGCCGCGCGCCGAGGCCGAGGTCGCGCTCGTGCTCGACCGCGACCTGCCGCACGAGCGCCACACGGTCGCCGACGTGATCGCCGCGACGGCGTTCGCGCTGCCCGCGATCGAGGTCGTCGGCAGCCGCATCCGCGACTGGGACATCACCCTGGCCGACACCGTCGCCGACAACGCCTCCTCCGGCCTGTACGTGCTGGGCAACCGCCCGGTCTCGCTGCGCGACGTGGACCTGCGGCTGGCCGGGATGGTCATCGAACGGCGCGGCGAGCAGGTCTCGACCGGCGTCGGCGCGGCCTGCCTGGGCCACCCGCTGCACGCCGCGGTCTGGCTGGCCGACACGCTGGCCGCGCTCGGCCGTCCGCTCCGGGCGGGCGACACCGTGCTGACGGGGGCGCTCGGCCCGGTCGTCCCGGTGCGTGCGGGCGACGTGCTGGAGGCCCGCATCGACGGGCTGGGCGACGTCCGCGCCGCCTTCGCCGCCGACGACGAGAAGGAGGAGCGGTGAACGCGCTCGCCGAACGCCTGGATGAGGCCACCCTGACCGGCCGCGCCATCCCGCGCCTGACCGACACGGCCGACCTCGACGTGCCGGCCGCCTACGAGGTGCAGCGCGCCCTGATCGAGCGGCGGCTGGCCCGCGGCGAGCGGATCGTCGGTGTGAAGATGGGCTTCACCAGCCGCGCCAAGATGGCCCAGATGGGCGTGGACGACGTCATCTGGGGCCTGCTCACCGACGCCATGCTGGTGGAGTCCCGGCTCGACACCGCCGGCCTGATCCACCCGCGGATCGAGCCGGAGATCGCGTTCCTGCTGGACCGTCCGGTGCGCGGCACCGCCGACGTGGCCTCGGCCGTCGGCGGCGTCGCGGTCGGCTACGAGGTGCTCGACTCCCGCTACGAGGGCTTCAGCTTCACCCTGCCCGACGTCATCGCCGACAACGCCTCGGCCAGCGGCTTCGGCGTCGGCCCCTGGCGCCGCCTGCAGGACGCCGGCGACATCGGCAACCTCGGCCTGGTCATGGAGATCGACGGCCGCCAGGTCGCCGGCGGCTCGTCGGCGGCCATCCTCGGCCACCCGCTGCGCGCGCTGACCGCGGCCGCCCGGCTGACCAGGGCCGCCGGGATCGAGATGGAGGCCGGCTGGATCGTCCTGGCCGGCGCGGCCACGGCGGCGGTGCCGCTGCCCGCCGGGGCGCACGTACGCGTCGGCGCCGCCGGCCTCGGACACGTGGAGGTGACCACCCGATGAGTGACGCGCTGCTGGTCGAGGGCAAGGCCCGGCCCCGCGGCCGGTTCCCGCACGTCAAGCGGGCCGGCGACTTCGTGTTCGTGTCGGGCACCAGTTCGCGCCGCCCCGACGGCTCCTTCGCCGGGGCGAGCGCCGACGAGCTGGGCACCACCAGCCTCGACATCCGCGAGCAGACCAGGGCGGTGATCGAGAACATCGCCGACCTGCTGGCCGCCGCCGGAGGCGGCCTGGAGGACGTGGTGAACGTGACCGCGTACCTGGTCAGCATGAACGACTTCGGCGGCTACAACGAGGTCTACGGCGAGTACTTCGACGAGAGCGGCCCCGCCCGCACCACGGTCGCCGTCCACCAGCTCCCGCACCCGCACCTGCTGATCGAGATCTCCTGCACCGCCCTCATCCCCCAAAGGAGCCAGGCATGATCCCCCCCTTCAACCTGAACAAGTGGATCGACGAGCACCAGGACCTGCTCAAGCCGCCGGTCGGCAACGCGCAGATCTGGAAGGACGCCGACCTCATGGTGACGATCGTGGGCGGGCCCAACCAGCGCACCGACTTCCACGACGACCCGATCGAGGAGTTCTTCTACCAGCTGCGGGGCGGCATGGTGCTGCGGGTCATGGAGGAGGAGGGCAAGCCGCCGGTGGACGTGCAGATCGGCGAGGGCGACGTCTTCCTGCTGCCGCCGCACGTGCGGCACTCGCCGCAGCGGCCGGTGCCCGGCTCGATCGGCCTGGTCGTGGAGTTCGCCCGCCCGCAGGGCGCGCTGGACGCCTTCGAGTGGTACTGCGTCAACTGCCACCGCCTGGTCCACCGCGCCGAGGTGCAGCTCCAGTCGATCGTCGACGACCTGCCGCCCGTTTTCCGCAACTTCCACGAGGGCGACCGCACCTGCCCCCACTGCGGCGCCGAGCACCCCGGCAAGGACTGGCCGGACCACCTGCGGCCGGTGGTCCGGTGACCATGATCGACGTGCACGCGCACGTCTTCCCGCGGATCTCCCGCGAGGAGGCCAGGACGCTCGCCGGGGCCGGCGAGCCGTGGCTGCGCGACGGCATGATGATGAGCGGCGAGGACGACTACCGCCCGGTCACGCCGGAGCTGTGGGACGCCGGGGCCCGCGTGGCCGCCATGGACCGCACCGGCGTGGCCGTGCAGGCGGTCTCCTCGACCCCGCTGCTGTTCGGTTACGCGGCCGACCCGGACCGCGCCGCCGAGTGGTGCGCCATGGTCAACGACCGCGTGCTCGACCACTGCGCGCAGGCCCCCGACCGGCTGCTGCCGCTGTGCCAGGTGCCGTTGCAGGACGCCGCCCTGGCCGCGAAGACCGTCACCGAGGCCAAGGCCGCCGGTCACCGCGGTGTGCACATCGGCAACCACGTCGGCCCGCGCAACCTGGACGATCCCGACATCGTCGCCTTCCTCGCGCACTGCGCCGAGCAGGACATGCCGGTGCTCGTCCACCCCTGGGACATGCTCGGCGCCGACCGCATGCGCGGCCACATGCTGCCGTGGCTGGTCGGCATGGCGGCCGAGACCCACCTCGGCATCCTGTCGCTGATGTTGTCCGGGGCGTTCGAGCGGCTGCCGGGCTCGCTGCGGCTGTGCTTCTGCCACGGCGGCGGCAGCTTCGCCTACCTGCTGGGCCGGGCCGACAACGCCTGGCACCAGCGCGACATCGTCCGGGAGCACTCGCCCAGGCCGCCGTCGGCCTACACCGACCGCTTCTACGTGGACTCGGCGGTGTTCGACCCGCGCGCCCTGCGGCTGCTGGTGGAGGTGATGGGGGCCGAGCGCGTCATGCTCGGCACCGACTTCCCGTTCCCGCTGGGGGAGCTGGAGCCGGGCGCGGTCGTGCGCGCCTGCGCCGAGCTGGACGAGCAGGGCCGCGCGGCCGTCCTGGGCGGCAACGCCGCCGCCTTCCTGGGGCTCGGGGGATGACGGTCGCCGAGACGCTGCTCGGGGCGTTGCGCGGCGTCCGGGCCGGCGGCGTGAGCACGTTCAAGGGCGTGCGCTACGCCGCGCCCGCCCGCCGGCTCGCCGCGCCGGAGCCCGCGCGCCCCTGGCGGGGCGTCGCGGACGCCCGCACCCCCGGCCCGCCCGCCCCGCAGCGGCCCGGCCGCATGGCGTGGGTGCCGGGCCTGGAGATCGACCCGGCCACGTCGGCCGAGGACTGCCTGTTCCTCAACGTCTGGACGCCCTCCGCCGAGGGGCGCCGCCCGGTGCTGGTGTTCCTGCACGGCGGCGCGTTCGTCTTCGGCTCCGGCTCCCAGGCGATGTACGACGGCACCGCGCTCGCCCGCGACCACGGCCTGGTCGTGGTGACCGTGAACTACCGGCTCGGCCTGCCCGGCTTCTGGCACGGCGACGGCGTGCCGGCCAACCTGGCGCTGCGCGACCAGATCGCCGCACTGGAGTGGGTGCGCGCCAACATCGCGGCCTTCGGCGGCGACCCGGCGAACGTCACCCTGGCCGGGCACTCGGCGGGCGGCACCTGCGTGCTGGCGCTGATGACGTGCGCGCCCGGCCTGTTCGCCAGGGCGGCGGCGATGAGCCCCGTCCCGTACGGGTTCCGCACTCCCGCCGAGGCCGCCGCCTGGACCTCGGTGGCGCGTTCCGCGCTCGGCGGCGACCCGTACGCCGTGCCGCTCGCCGGGCTGCTGGCCGCCGAGGAGGCCGCCGTACGCGCCTGCGCCCCGGCCGCGGGGCTGCTGCCCGCCGCGCCCGTCGTGGACGGCGACCTGCTGGCCGTCCACCCGGTGGAGGCCGTCCGGACGGGCGCCGCCGCGCGCGTCCCGCTGCTGGTGACGACCACGGCCGAGGAGACCCGCCTGTTCACCGCGATCGGCCAGGACGGCCTGGACACCGGCGAGCTCTTCGCCGGGCCCGCCCGGGAGCTCGCCGACGCCCATCACGGCCCCGCCGGGCACCACGTCTGCGGGCACCGCTCGCCCATGAGCCACGGCGGCGTCGCCCTGGGCGCCTGCCACCTGGTGGACGTGCCCCTCTACCTCGGCACCCACGGAACACCGCTGACGGGCACGGGCCCCGAGGTGGACGCCCTGGCCCACGAGATGAGCACCGCCTTCGCCCGCTTCTGCCACGACGGCACGAACCCGTGGACGACCCCGGCCGGCCGCGCGGCGGACGGGGTCACGGGCCGTCGGGGGTGGTGAGCGGGTGGCCGGGGAGCGGGGTGGACAGGATCATGGTGCTGGAGGGCGGCCCGTAGACCGCCAGGCGGTCGATCAGGTCCTCGAAGGCGACCATGGAGACCGCCACGATCCGCAGGATGCTGCACACGTCGCCGGTGACCCGGTGGATCTCGCGGACCTCCGGCCAGCCGGCCACCTCGGGGTCGCGCAGCACGCAGCGGGTGCCGTAGCAGGACATGCGGATGAAGGCCGAGACCGGCCAGCCGGCCCGCACGGGGTCCACCGTCGCGTGGTAGCCGGTGATCACGCCCGACTCCTCCAGCTTCCGTACGCGGTCGGCCACCGCGGGCGCGGACAGGTGGATCCGGCGGGACAACTCCTTGAGGGAGAGCCGGGCGTTGTCCTGGAGCTCACGCAGCAACTCCCAGTCGGTCTCGTCCACGATCACGCCTTCCGTTCGTAAGCCTCAAATCACGATTTATACCGAAATATAAGCCTATATGGCGATACAGCCTTCCATCTGGCATTCCTTCTCCATCATCCCGACGCCATCATGGGGACAGCAAGGCTAAGAGAAGGGCAAGCGCGTGGACGCGACGCGACAGTTATCAGCAGTGCGGCCGACCACGGCGGAGGAACGCGCCGAACGGGCCAGGGCGACGGGCGGAGCTCCCACCCTGGATTTCGAGACCCGCACTCCCTACGACGCCTACGTCCGCACCGACGTGCTGCACGATCTGCAGCACCCGATGAGCGACGACGCGGGCGAGATGTCGTTCCTCATGATCACTCAGGTGATGGAGCTGTACTTCAAGCTCATCGCCTTCGAGCTGCGCAACGCGCAGGAGCGGCTGCGGGCCGACGACGTGTGGGCCGCGCTGGACCCGCTGCGCCGTACCGTGCTGCACCTGCAGGGCCTGAACGCGAGCTGGCGCGGCCTGCGCTGGATGACCCCCGCGGACTTCAACCGCTTCCGGGACGAGCTCGGCGAGGCCAGCGGCCTGCAGTCGGCGATGTACCGGCACGTGGAGTTCCTGCTGGGGCTGAAGAACCCGGCCCTGCTGCGCCCGTTCAGACGCCAGGAGCGCACCCACCGCGACCTGCTCACCACCCTGGAGTCGCCGAGCCTGTGGGACGACGCCATCGCCCTGCTGGCCCGGCTCGGCCACGACCTGCCCCGCGAGCTGCTGGAGCGCGACTTCGCCGTCGAGCACGAGCCGCACCCGGCCGTCGAGCGGGCCTGGGTCGAGGTGTACCGCGACACCGGCCCCGGCAACGCGCCGCGGCTGCTCGGCGAGGCGCTGACCGACGTGGCCGAGCAGTTCGGCGACTGGCGCTACCAGCACGTGACGGCGGTCCGCCGGTCGATGGGCGCCAAGCCCGGCAGCGGCGGCTCCAACGGCCTGGCCTGGCTGGAGCGCAGCATGGCGCGGGTGGTCTTCCCCGAGCTGTGGTCCGCCCGGACCCACATGTGAAGAACGGACGACACGTGATCGACGACTGGAAGCCCGCCGAGCAGGACGCCCTCCGCCGCGACCGCGACGACCCGGGCCACCGCGAGCTCTTCCTGGTCCCGCCCGCCGACGGCGGCGGCCACCCCGAGTGCGCCTACTTCGCCGGCAACTCCCTGGGGCTCCAGCCCCGGGCGACGGCGGCGGAGCTGGCCGAGGACCTTGAGGCCTGGGCCCGGCTCGGCGTGGAGGGACATCTGGAGGGGGCCCGTCCGTGGCTGCCCTACCACGAGCGGCTCACCGGCCCGGCCGCCCGGCTGGTCGGCGCGCTGCCCGAGGAGACCGTGGTGATGAACTCGCTGACGGTCAACCTGCACCTGCTGATGGTCTCGTTCTACCGGCCGCGCGGCACGCGGACCCGGATCCTCATCGAGGACACCGCGTTCCCCTCCGACAGCTACGCCGTGCGCAGCCAGGCCCGCCTGCACGGCCTGGACCCGGACGAGACGGTGGTCCGGCTGCGCGACGGCCGGGAGGTGCTGGACTTCCTGGACCGCGAGGGCGACACGGTCGCGCTGGTCCTGCTGGGCGGCGTCAACTACCTGACCGGCGAGCTCATGGACATGCCGGCGATCACCGCGGCCGGCCGGGCGAGCGGTGCGGCCGTCGGCTGGGACCTGGCGCACGCCGCCGGCAACGTGCCGCTGGAGCTGCACGCGTGGGGGCCGGACTTCGCCGCCTGGTGCTCCTACAAGTACCTCAACTCCGGGCCCGGCGCCCTCGGCGGCGTGTTCGTCCACCAGCGGCACCTGGGCGACCCGGCGCTGCAGCGGCTGGAGGGCTGGTGGAGCACCGAGCAGGCGACCCGGTTCGAGATGGCGCCGGTCTCCCGGCCGCCGGCCAGCGCCGACGCCTGGCAGGTCTCCAACCCGCCGATCTACGCGATGGGCCCGGTGCGCACCTCGCTCGGCATCTTCGACCGGATCGGCATGGCCACCCTGCGGGCCCGCAGCGTACGGCTCACCGCGTACCTGGAGAGCCTGCTCGACCGGGTCACCCCCACCAGGCCGCTCACGGTGGTCACGCCGCGCGACCCGGCCCGCCGGGGCTGCCAGCTCTCCCTGCGCGTCGAGCGCGGCGGCGCGGCCGAGCTGACCCGCCGGCTGCGCCACGAGCACGGGGTGATCGCCGACGCCCGGGAGCCGGACGTCGTCCGCCTGGCGCCGACGCCCCTGTACTCGACCTACCACGACTGCTGGCGCGCCGCCGTCGCGCTGGCCGAGTGCGTCGAGGAGGACCGATGAACGTCACCGTGGTCGGCGCCGGCCTGACCGGCTGCCTGCTCGCCTGCTACCTGGCCCGGCGCGGCCTGGACGTGACCGTCTACGAACGGCGGCCCGACCCGCGCGCCGGGCTCGCCGAGCGCGGCCGCTCGATCAACCTGGCGATCTCCGAACGCGGGCTGGACGCGCTGCGCCGGATCGGCCTGGAGGAGCAGGTCATGGCCGGCGCGCTGCCGATGCGCGGCCGGATGATCCACCCGGTGGACGGGCCGCTGAACTTCCAGCCCTACAGCCACGACGGGGTGCGCTCGATCAACTCCATCAGCCGCGGCGCGCTCAACAACACGCTGCTGGACGCCGCGGAGTCCGCGCCCGGCGTGAAGATCTTCTTCGGGCACCGGCTGACCGGCCTGGACCCGGCGACCGGCGCGATGGAGTTCGACACCGCGGCCGGCCCGGTGCGCGCGGCGGCCGGCGTGGTGCTCGGCGCCGACGGGGCCGGCTCGGCCGTACGGGCCGAGCTGCTGGCCCACCGGGGCATCAAGGAGAGCCTGGACTTCCTCGGCCACGGCTACAAGGAGCTGACGATCCCGCCCGTGGCCGGCGATTTCGCCTTCGACCCCGGCGCCCTGCACATCTGGCCGCGCGGCACCTCGATGATGATCGCGCTGCCCAACCCCGACCGCTCCTTCACCTGCACGATGTTCTGGCCGACCGACGGCACGTCGAGCTTCGCCTCGCTGAGCAGCCCCGCCGCGATCGAACGCCACTTCCGCACCCACTACCCGGACGTGCCCCCCCTCGCGCCCGGTCTGGTACGGGAGTACATGGAGAACCCGGTCGGCCGGCTCGGCACCGTCCGCTGCGCGCCGTGGCAGACGGACGGCCGGGTCGGCCTGATCGGCGACGCGGCGCACGCCATCGTGCCCTTCTACGGCCAGGGCGCCAACTGCGGCTTCGAGGACGTCACCGTGCTCGACCGGTGCCTGACGGAGACCGGCGGCGACTGGGCCCGCGCGCTGCCGCTGTTCGAGTCGCGGCGCAGGGACGACACCGACGCGATCGCCGAGATGGCGCTGGCCAACTTCGTCGAGATGCGCGACAAGGTCGCCTCCCCGGTGCACCGGCTGACCAAGAGCGTGGAGCACCGGCTGGAACGCGCGCTGCCCGGCCGCTACGTGTCGCGGTACGAGCTGGTGTCGTTCTCCACGGTGCCGTACGCGCAGGTCAGGCGGCGGGTACGGCGGCAGCAGCTGCTGCTGGCCGGGGCCGCCGCGGCCGGGGCCGCGCTGCTGGCGGCGGGCGCGGCCGGGCTCGCCCGGCTCGGCTCCCGCCGGTCCGGCGGGAGGTGAGGATGGAGAACCGCGCCGTCCTGACCCGCCCGGCGCCCGGCCCGCTGCGCACCCTGCGGTACGGGGCCGACGCCGACCAGGTGATCGACCTGTGGCCGGGCGAGGGACCCGTGGTGGCGCTGGTGCACGGCGGGTTCTGGCGCCCGGAGTACGACCGGACGCACCTGCGGCCCATGGCGAACGCGCTGCACCGGGCGGGGTTCGGCGTGGCCGCCGTCGAGTACCGCCGCAGGCCGGGGGATCCGGCGGCAGCGGTCGCGGACCTGCGGGCCGCGGTCGGCCTGCTGCGTCCCTCGGTGGTCGTCGGTCACTCGGCCGGCGGTCATCTCGCCATGTGCGCCGCCCCGGACGGGACCGCCGTCCTCGCCCTGGCCCCGGTCGCCGACCTGCGGCTGGCCGCGCGGCTGGACCTCGACGACGGCGCGGTGACCGACTTCCTCGGCGGCCCGCCGGACGAGCATCCCGGCCTGGACCCGGTACGCCTGCCGGACCGGCGAGGCCCGCTGGTGATCGTGCACGGCACGGCGGACGAGCGGGTCCCCGTCCAGGTCTCGGAGTCGTACCTGGCGGCCCACCCGGGGACGTCGCTGGTGCGCGTCCCGGGGGCGGGCCACTTCGTGCTCATCGATCCGGAGAGCCGAACCTGGCCGCTGGTCAGGCGTGAGCTGACCGCCCTCCTGCCCGCCTGACGGCGTCCGCCGCGAGCAGCGCCGCGCCGAGCTGCACCGCGACCAGCGAGCGCAGCGGGATCGGCGTGCTCCGCGCGTCGGCCTCGGCCTCGGCGAACCACTCGTCGAAGCGCGCGCCGAGCCGGGCGCGCTCGGCCCGGACGGCGGGCGTCGCGTTGCCCGCGGCCAGCTCGGCGTCCAGCATGCGCAGGCAGGTGCCGCAGTACCGCAGCCGCATGAGGTGCACGAGCTGCCGGCCGCCGACCGCCTCGGCCACCGTGGCCGGGCGGTCGGTGCCGGGCAGGCTCTCCCACTCGCCGATGAAGTCGTCGTGGGTGCCGACGAAGTCCTCCAGCGCCCGGCGGAAGGCGGAGCGCACGGTCAGGTCGCCCTTGACGCGGGCGAGGGAGGCGGCCAGCTCGCCGATCAGGTCGCGCTGCCCGGCCAGGCAGTCGCGGATCGTCTCCTCGTACTTCTGGCCGGTCGGGGTCTGGTCGGAGACGCGGGGATCGGCCCAATAGGGCAGCTCGGTGACCAGGTGCAGGGCGCCGAACCGGTCGGCGTAGTCGACGCTGCCGCCGCCGGTGCCGTACGTCGGGCCGATCTCGGCGCCCCGCGGGGTCAGGTAGGCCGCCGGCGCGATCTGGACGGCGCCCGGCAGCTCCGGCGGGCCCATGTGCAGCGGCAGGCCCTCGGCCGTGGCGATGGCGGTCAGGCGGGCGGCGAGCGCGGGGTCGTTGCGGCTGAGGTAGTAGAAGGCGCCCTGGAGCTCGCCGTTGTGCAGGGAGTAGACGAGGGCGGGCCGCACCTCGTCCATCAGCCGCATCAGCGCCTCGGTCTCCGGCAGCGTGCGGTCGAAGAAGTAGTCCTCGCCGGTCAGCGGGAAGGTCCATTCGACCTGGTCGGCCTCGGCCGGGCGGTAGAAGTGCTCGGCGTAGGCGCGGCGGTCGCTCGGGCGGGCGTACCAGCCCTCGTTGAGCCGGGCGCCGTCGGGGTCGACGCAGGGGATGAGGTGCCAGCGGAAGCCGAACTCCTCCCGCAGCGCGGCGTCCTCGACGAGCTGCCGCAGCAGCGTGCTGACGGTGAGCGCGCCGATGGGCTCGTTGGGGTGGGGGCCGCCGATGATCACGGCGTCATGGGGGCCCGCGCCGATGGTGGCCACGCGCAGCGGCTCGCCGAGGCGGGAGGTGCCGATGCGGCGCAGGCGCACCAGGTCGGGGTGGGCGGCGGCGAGGTCGTCGAGCTCGGCGTGCATCTGGTCCACCGTCGGGAACGCGGTGAAGTCGGGCACGCGGCTCATGTGGGGGGTGACGTCCATTTCGGGCCTCCTGATAATCTGGATTATTCTAGTAAATCAGATTATCTTTACGGCATGCAGGAGATGTCATGCGGCTGAACAGGGCGGAAAGCAAGGCCGCCAACAGGCGCGCGCTGATCGAGGCCGCCCGCGAGATCGTCGGCAGGGACGGCTCGAAGGCCAAGCTGGAGGACATCACCGAGCTGGCCGGCCTGACCACGGGGGCGGTCTACTCCCTGTTCGGCGGCAAGAACGGGCTGATGGCCGCCATGGTCGACGACTACGTCGGCCCGCTCGACCTGCGCACGCCCGAGACCGGCGGGTTCGGCGCCCGGCTGGCGGACGTCGTGGCCGAGATCGCCCGCCGCTACCTGCACATGTCGGCCGACCCGCAGGCGGCCGGCCGCATGTTGTTCGAGACCCGCGTGCTCGACCTCGTGCTCAACGACCCCGACCTGCACCGCAGGCTCAACACCTCGATCAGGTCGACCGAGGTCGAGTTCGCCGCGCTGTTCACCGGCCGCGAGCACGGCGGGGCCGCCGTCACCGAAGGCCAGGCGCTGCGCCTGGCGCGGGCGCTGTCGGCCCTGCTGTCCGGCCTCGGCCAGAGCGTCGTGCTCGGCGCCCACGAGGCCGACGAGGAGTTCTTCGTCGAGACCGCCCTGGCGCTGATCACGCCGGCGGTGCTCGGACCGGCCTAGATCACGGCCGGGGTTCGGGGGGACCACACGGCCGCACGTCACCCCACCCCGAAAGGCAGAACCATGTCCAGATCCGGCTTCGGCGTCATCGGCGCGCCGGTGTTGTACATCGGCGTGCTCCAGACCATGGAGATGACGCTCTCGCCCGCGCTTCCGCTCGTCCAGCAGGACCTGGGGGCCTCGCCCGGGGCGCTCGCGTGGATCTTCACCGGCTCGCTGATCAGCTCGGCGATCGCCACCCCCATCGTCGGCCGCCTGGCCGACATGTACGACAAGCGGCGCGTGCTGCTCGCGCTGATGGCGATCAGCGGCGCCGGGGTCCTGCTCGCCGCCCTGGCGCCGAACATCACCCTGATGATCGCCGGCATGGCGATCGAGGGCATCTGGCTGGGCGTGCTGCCCCTGACCGTCGGGCTGTTCCGCGACACCCTCACCCCCGAGCGCGCCGCCACCGGCAACGGACTGGTGGTCGGCGTCGCCGCGCTGGCCAGCGCGCTCGGTCTCATCCTGGCCGGGCCGATCACCTCGGCCCTCGGCTACCGGTCGCTGTTCCTGCTGGCCGTGGCCGGCGTCGCGGCGGCCGCCCTGCTGGCCTGGTTCACCGTGCCGTCCACCCCGCGCGCGGCCGGCGGTCGCGTCGACTGGGCGGGCGGGCTGCTGCTCGGCGGCGGCGTGGCCCTGGTCATGCTGGGCCTGACCGCCGTCTCCAGCTGGGGCTGGACGTCCCCGGCCACCCTGGCCCTGTTCGCCGCCGCCGCGCTGACGCTGGGCCCGTGGGCGGTGGTCGAGCTGCGCGTCGCCGACCCGCTGGTGGACCTGCGGCTGCTGGCCGGACGCACCCCGGCCGGGGTGACCGCCATGGGGGTGCTGCTCGGCTTCGCCTCCTTCGGCCTCGTCGTCGCCCTGCCGATGATGCTGGCCGCGCCCGCCGGCACCGGGTACGGCCAGGGCGCCGACACTCTGTGGATCGGCATCTACATGTTCCCCATGGGCGTCGCGGGCACCGTGATCGCGCCGCTGGTCGGGCCGATGACCAGGCTGCTCGGCCGGCGCGCGGTGCTGGTGCTGGGCAGCGTGCTCGTCTGCGGCGGGACCGGCGGGCTGGCCCTGTGGCACTCCGCCGCGTGGCAGGTCATGGCCGCGGTGACGGTCATCGGGCTGGGCGCCTCCATCGGCCTCACCGCCGGGCTCAACGCCGTGGCCGCCGACGTGCCCGGCGAGCGCGCGGCCGGGGTCAGCGGCGTGGTCTTCGTCGCCAAGAGCATCGGCGGCACGTTCGGGGCGCAGTTCGGCGCCATGGTGCTGGCCTCCGGCGCCGTCGCGGGGGTGCCCACCGAGCAGAGCTTCGTCGAGACGTACCTGCTGTCGGCGGCGCTGGGCCTGCTGGCCGTCGCCGCCGCCTTCGTGATCCCCGCGACTGTGCGGAAGACGCAAGCGGGGCCGGCGGTTTCTGCCCTGGCGACGAAGCCGTCCGCCCGCCCCGGTGAAAGCCTGTGACGATGACGAACGTCTACATCTCCATCGACATGGAAGGCGTGGCGGGCATCGCCACCATGGACCAGGTCTCCCGCGCCGGCCACGGCTACCCGCGGGCGCAGCGCCTGATGACCGCCGAGGCCAACGCCGCCATCGAGGGCGCCTTCGCGGCCGGGGCCACCAGCGTCCTGGTCAACGACAGCCACGGCACCATGGACAACCTGCTGCACGAGGAGCTCGACCCGCGCGCCCGGCTGATCTTCGGCACGCCCAAGCTCGACTGCATGGCCGAGGGCGTCTCGGCCGAGCACGACGTGGCCATGTTCCTCGGCTACCACGCCGCCGCCGGTTCGCCGGGCGTGCTCGCCCACACCTACTCCTCGCACTTCTACGAGGTGCGGCTCAACGGCGCGATCGTCTCCGAGGCCGAGGTCAACGCACTCCAGGCGGCCGCCGTCGGCGTGCCGGTGGGGCTGCTCACCGGCGACGACGTCATCTGCGACGTCGCCGGCAAGGCGTTCCCCGGGGTGCGCACGGTCGCCGTCAAGATCGCTCACGGGCACACCGCGGCCGACAGCCTCTCGCCGTCCGAGGCGCGACGGCTGATCAAGGAGGCGGCCGCGGAGACCGTGCGCTCGGCCGGGGAGCTGCGGCCGCTCGAGCTGCCCGGCGTGCTGGAACTGGAGATCGACATGCCCACCACGCCCGCCGCCGAGCTGGGCGAGCTGGTGCCGGGCGTGCGCCGCATCGCCGACAAGACGCTCGCGGCCACCTTCACCACCCCGAGGGAGGTGCTCGGATGCGTGACGACCTGCTACCACCTGGCGGCGGACGCCATGATCGCCAGGATGGCCCTGTACGGCAGACCAACCAGGTAGCCCCCAGGTTTGCCGCTCCGGACAAGCGTTTCGAACCCGGACATCCAGATACTTGAACGATGGATTTTGAGCAGGTAGAACGCGCGCTCGACGCCCTTCCCGGCCTCCGCCCCGGCGGGCCGGGACTGGCGGTCGGGGTCTATGCCGACGGCAAGGTGCTGCACACCGCGGCGAGGGGCATGGCCACCGTCGAGTTCGGCGTCCCGATCGACTCCCGCACCCGCTTCGACATCGCCTCCATCAGCAAGCAGTTCACCGCCGCGTGCCTGCTGCTGCTGGCCCGCGACGGCAGGCTGAGCCTGTCGGACGACGTCCGCGAGCACGTCCCCGAGCTGCGGCTCGGCGTGCCCGTCACGCTCGACCAGTGCCTGCGGCACACCGGCGGCCTGCCGGAGTGGTACGGCCTGCAGGCCGTCACCGGCGTCCCGTTCACCCTGATGGACGAGGAACGCCTGATGAAGATCGTGGCGAGCATGCGCCGGACCACGTTCGAGCCCGGCACCCGCTTCTCCTACTCCAACACCGGCTACGTCCTGGCCGCCGTCGTGATCCGGCGGCTCACCGGCCGCTCGCTGGCCGACTTCGCCCGCGAACGGCTCTTCGAGCCGCTCGGCATGGACGACACCGTCTTCCGCGACGACGCCTCCGTCCCGCTGCCGCGGATGGCCTACGGCTACGACGGCGCCGGCGCGCGGGCCGACACGCAGGAGAGCGCGGTCGGCGACGGCGGCCTGGTGACCAGCGTCGCCGACCTCGCCCCCTGGCTCGGCTTCCTGGCCGACGGCCGGGTGCTGGGCGCCGACGTGCGCAGCGCGCTGCTGGAGCGCACCACGCTCGCCGACGGCGCCGTCCTGCGGTACGCCCGCGGCATCTGCCACCTGACCGTCGGCGAGCTGGACGCCTACGGCCACGCCGGCGGCATGCACGGCTACGTCGGCAACCTGCTCCACCTGCCGGAGCCCGGCCTCGGCGTGGCCGTGCTGACCAACCACAGCGGCCTGGACCCGGTCGGCCTCAGCCTCGGCCTGGCCCGCGCACTCACCGGCCAGGACCCGGCCCCCCGCCCGGCCCCCGCCCCCCGGGCCGACGCCGAGGCGGCCCGGCCCGCCCTGCTCGGGCACTGGTACGACCCGGAGACCGACGCCACGCTCACGCTCGAACCCGCCGGCGACGACCAGGACGGCAAGATCGCCCTGACCGGCGCCGCCGACCTCGAACTCGCCCTCGACGTCGACGGCCGCTGGTACGCCCAGGTGCCGGCCGGCCGGATCTGGATCGTGCCGGAGGACGGGCGGCTGCTGTTCGGCCACGACGGTTCGATCCGGTGGCCGAACGTGTACGAGCCCTGCGACCCGCCGGGGGAGCAGCCCGCCCCGCAGGGCGCCTGGCTCAACGACGAGACGGGCGTGCTCGCCGTCATCGACGAGGGGACGCTGCGCGTCGGCCTGACCTTCCAGGCCCCCGTCGCCCCCGCACCCGCCGGGACGTGGCGGGCGGGCCCGTTCACCCTGCGCCTCGACGGGGACGGCGACCTGCTGCTCAGCGGCTTCGGTCTGCTCGGACTGCGCTTCGCCGCCCAGCCCGAGGGCACCGCGCCCGTCGGCGTCCCCCCTGGTCTGGTCTAGGGCCGTGTTGGCCTGCAGCACGAGCCGGGGCGCGCAGAGTTTGGCTGCCGGGTCAGTGAACGAGGAAGGCCGGGCTTCTAGCGTCCGACTATTCCCCCCGCTCACACCCCGAGGTGGTTCCATGACATCCGCAACCGCACTCGCCAGGCTCGCCACGGGCGCTCTGCTCGTGCTGGTGGCCGGCTGCGCCGGAGCCGCGAGCTCCGGCGCGGCCCCCGACACGCTTCGCTGGGCGACGGGGACGGCCCCCAACAGCCTCGACATCGCCCACGGCTTCAACGACGCCTCCACGACCGTGCAGTTCGCCGTCCTCGACACGATGGTGACCCTCGGCGCGGACGGCAGGGTCATCCCGAGCATCGCCGCCTCCTGGACCCATCCCGACCCGCGCACGTACGTCTTCACCATGCGCGAGGGCCCGAAGTTCAGCGACGGCACGCCCGTCACCGCCGAGGACGCCGCCTACTCCCTGACCCGCCACCTCGACCCCGCCGTGACCTCCCAGGCCGCCAGCTACGTCACGCAGGTCAAGAAGGCCGAGGCCACCGGCCCGCGCACGGTGAAGGTCACCCTGAGCAAGCCCAGCGCCAGCTTCCTGGCCACCGCCGCGCTGGCCTGGCAGATCGTCCCGAAGAGGCTGGCCGCCGCGCACCCGAAGGACCTCGGCTCGCCCGAGGTCGGCACGCTCGGCTCCGGCCCCTTCAAGGTCACGAAGTTCTCGCTCACCTCCGGGGTGACGCTGGAACGCAACGATCTGTACTGGGGCCCCAAGCCGGAGCTGCGCAAGATCGAGATCAAGGCGATCGGCGACGCCGAGACGCTGCGCCTGGCCGTCTCCTCCGGCGAGGTGGACGGCACCAACGACATCCAGGTCAGCGAGACGCGCAAGTGGAGCGCCCTGCCCGGCGTCACGACCTCCTTCTACCCGGCCAACAACATCACCTACCTGTCACTCGGCGTGCGCGAGGGGCCGCTCAAGGACGTGCACGTCCGCCGCGCCATCGCCCACGCCCTCGACCGGGAGGCGCTGGCCACGCTCATGACCAGCGGCCACGGCGGCATCGCCGACCTGATGCTGCCCAAGCCGCAGCTCGCCGCCCTGTACGGCGGCAAGCTGCCCAAGCTGCCCGCCTACCCCCACGACGTGAACGCCGCCAAGGCCGAGCTGGCCAAGTCGGCCCACCCCCAGGGCTTCACCCTGACCGCGCCGTACGACAGCGGCAGCGACGACGTCAAGGCGCTGCAGGCCATCGTCGCCGACCTGGCGGTGATCGGCGTCAAGCTCGACCTCCAGCCGCTGCCCACCGAGCAGTACCGGCAGCGCATGTTCAGCCACCAGGACACCCCGCTGCAGCTCGTCGACCTGCTCTACGGCACCCCCGACCCGGGTGAGGTGCTGCCCGACCTGGTCAGCCGCGCCTCGGCCGGGCCCCAGGGCTTCAACTTCAGCGGCTACGGCTCGCCCGAGACGGACGCCCGGCTCGACGACCTGGGCAAGCTCGAGGGAGCGGACCGTGCCGCCGTCGTCACCGACGTGCTGGCCGAGATCGCCGACCAGGTGCCGTACGTGCCGCTCTACACCAAGGAGGCCGCCGTCGCGCTGCGCAAGCGGTTCACCGGCCAGTTCGGCACCTGGACCATGAACGTCTTCAGCACCATCCGCCCGGCGGCCGGTGTCTGATGGCCTTCGTCGCCCGCCGCCTGGCCGCCGCGCTGCTCCTGCTCGGCGTCCTGTCCGTGCTCACCTACGCGCTGCTGGCGCTCGCCCCCGGGGACCCGGAGCAGGTCCTGCTCGGGCCGCGGCCCTCCACCGCGGAGTCGCGCGCCGCCGTCCGCGCGCAGTACCACCTCGACGACCCGCTGCCCGTCCGCTACGCCACCTGGCTCGGCGACGCCGTGCGCGGCGACTTCGGCGCCTCCCTCTACAGCCGCGAGCCCGTCACCAGCGTCATCGCCGACCGGCTGCCCGTCACCGCCGGGCTGGCCGCCTACGCGATCATCCTCACCCTCGCCGTCGGCCTGCCCGCCGGGCTGGCCGCCGCCATGCGCAGAGGCGGCCCGCTCGACCGGGGCATCACGCTCTCCGCGCTGGTCGGCCTCGCGATCCCGCCGTTCGCGATGAGCATCCTGCTGCTGTACGGCTTCGCCGTCACCCTCGGCTGGTTCCCCGTCTTCGGCGCGGGCGAGACGTTCGCCGAGCGCGTCGCGCACCTGACGCTGCCCGCCATCGCGCTGGCCACCGGGCAGGCGGCGGTCGTCATCAGGCAGATGCGGGCAGCCGCGCTCGACCTGGCCGGGCAGGACTTCATGACCTTCGCCCGGGCGCGCGGCGTCGGCCGGGCCCGCTACTGGATCGGGTACGCGCTGCGCAACACCGCGCTGCCCGTCCTCACGGTCGGCGGACTGCTGCTGGCCGCCAACCTCACCGGCGCGCTGTTCGTCGAACGGGCCTTCGGGCTGCACGGCGTCGGCGAGCTGCTCGTCAGCGCCGTCGGGCAGAAGGACCTGCCCGTCGTCCAGGCGCTCGTCCTGATGGGAGGCGCCGTGGTGGTCGCCGTCAACCTGCTGATCGACCTGGCCTACCTCGCGGTGGACCCGCGGGTGCGTCATGGGGCGGTGGCCGCGTGAGCGTCGTGACGGGGACCGTGCGCCTCGGCGGCCGGGCGCGGCGGCTGCGCCGGTCCAGGCCGGGGCCGCTGACGCTGCTGTCGGGCGGGATCCTCGCCCTGATGGCGTTCGCCGCGCTGTTCGGGACGTGGCTCGCGCCCTACGACCCGGCCGCCCAGGACCTCGCGCTCGGCGCGTCGATGCCCAGCTGGGCCCACTGGGCGGGCACCGACGAGCTGGGCCGGGACGTGTTGTCGCGCTGCCTGGCCGGAGCCCGCTCGGCGCTGCTGTGGCCGCTGGTCGTCGCGCTCGGCACGTGCGCGATGAGCACCTCGCTCGGGCTGCTGGCCGGCTACCGCCGCGGCTGGATCGACGCCGTGATGATGCGGGTGGTCGACCTGCTCATCGCGATGCCGGGGCTGCTCATGCTGATCGTCCTGGTGGGCGTGCTGGGCGGCGGCATCGGCTGGGCGGTGCTGGCGATGGCGGTGCTGTTCACGCCCGGCGACATCCGGGTGGTGCGCAGCCTCACCATGGCCCAGCGCGAGCTCGCCTACGCCGAGGCGGCACGTACACTCGGGCTCAGCCGCGGCCGCATCATGTTCAGGCACCTGCTGCCCAACATCGCGCCCACGGTCGTGGCCGGCGCGCTGCTCAGCTTCGTCGCCGCGCTGGTCGCCCTGTCCGGCCTGTCCTTCCTGGGCATCGGCCTGCCCGCCGGCACGCCCGACTGGGGGCTGATGATCGAGGAGAACCGCGGCCTGCTCGACCTCAACCCGTGGGCAGCGGTGGTGCCCGCCGCGCTGGTCACCGTCGCCGCCACCGCCGCCACCCTGCTGGGCGACCAGCTCTTCGAAAGGCTCTCCGATGCTTGAGACACGCGGCCTGCGGGTCGTCGGCGACCGGGTGCTCGTGGACGGCGTGGACCTGACGGTCGCCGCGGGCGAGACCGTCGGGCTGGTCGGCGAGTCCGGCAGCGGCAAGTCCCTGACCGCCCGCGCCCTCGTCGGCCTGCTCCCGCGCGGCCTGCGCGCCGAGGGGTCGGTCGAGGTCGGCGGCGCGCAGCTCGTCGGCGCGTCCGAGCGGCTGCTGCGCGGCGTGCGCGGACGGCGGATCTCGCTGCTCATGCAGGACCCCTTCGCCATGCTCAACCCGCTGCGCACGGCCGGCGCGCACATCGCCGAGACCCTGCCCGGCCGCACGTCCCGGCAGGAGATCGCGCGCAGGCTGGCCGAGGTCGGCATCGACGACCCCGCCGTGGCCGGGCGCTACCCGTTCCAGCTCTCGGGCGGCATGCGGCAGCGCATCGCCCTGGCCGCCGCGCTGGCCGGCGACCCCGAGCTGCTCGTCGCCGACGAGCCCACCACCGCGCTGGACGCCACCACCCAGCACGAGATCCTGGCGCTGCTGCGCCGGGTGCAGGAGGCGCGCGGCATGGGCGTGCTGCTCATCACCCACGACCTGCGCGTGGCGTTCGCCGTCTGCGACCGGGTCGCGGTGATGTACGCCGGGCGCGTCGTCGAGCAGGGGCCGGGCCCGGAGCTGGCCGCGGAGCCCGCGCACCCGTACACGGCCGGGCTGCTGGCCGCGCTGCCCTCGGCGGAACGCACGCTGGAGCGCCTGGTGGGCATCCCGGGCGCCGTGCCGCGGGCGGACGCGGTGGCGGACGTCTGCGCGTTCGCCACCCGCTGCGACCGGGTCGCCGACGCCTGCACCGCGGCCAGGCCGCCGTTGCGCCCGATCGGGCCCGGCCGGCTGACCGCCTGCGTGCACGATACCGCCGGAGCCGCCCGCCCGGCGCTGCGCGAGGCCGCGCTCCCCGCCGCCCCGGCCGCCGGCGAACCGCTGCTGCACATCGAGGACCTGCGCAAACGGTACGGCGCCCACACCGCCCTGGGCGGCGTCAGCCTGCACGTGAACCCCGGCGAGACCGTCGGCCTGGTGGGGGAGTCGGGCTCGGGGAAGACCACGCTGGCCCGGTCGGTGCTCGGCCTGGTCACCCCCGACGGCGGCCGGATCCGGCTCGCCGGCCTCGACGTCACCGACCGGGCCGCCATGGACCCGCGCGAGCGCGCCCGCGTGCACCGGCTCGTCCAGTGCGTCTTCCAGGACCCCTCCACCTCGCTCAACCCCGCCATGACCGTCGGCGCGACGCTGGCCGAGGCGATCGCCAGGGCCGCGCCCGCCGACCGGATGGGCGTGGGCGAGCTGCTGGAGCTGGCCGGGCTGCCCGCCGCGTACGCCGCCCGCCGCCCCAAGGCGCTGTCCGGCGGCGAACGCCAGCGCGTCGCCATCGCCCGGGCCCTGGCCGTCCGGCCCGCGCTGCTGATCTGCGACGAGCCGGTCGCCTCCCTGGACGTGTCGGTCCAGGCGCACGTGCTCGAACTGCTGCGCGGCATCGGCCGGGAGCTGGGCACCGGGATGTTGTTCATCACCCACGACCTCGCGGTCGTCCGCCAGGTCGCCGTCAGGACCGTGGTGCTGTTCAAGGGCGCGGTCGTGGAGGAGGGGACGACCTCGGCCGTCCTGGACGCCCCGGCCCACGACTACACCAGGCGCCTGGTGGCGGCCGTCCCCTGACATGACCGACGAACCTCGTACCCGGGAAAGGTAAGACCTTCATGCACGACCTCATCCTGCGCGGCGGCACCCTGCACGACGGGTTCGGCTCGCCGGGCCGTACCGCGGACGTGGCCGTCGCCGGCGGACGCGTCACCGCGACCGGCCGCGACCTCGGCCGGGCCGCCCGCGTGGTGGACGTGGACGGCATGGTCGTCGCGCCCGGCTTCGTCGACCCGCACAGCCACTCCGACACCGTGCCGTTCATGGCCGGGGAGCAGCCGTTCAAGCTGTGGCAGGGCGTCACCACCGAGATCATCGGGAACTGCGGCTTCTCCTGCGGGCCGGCCGACCCGGAGTCGCCCCATTTCACCCCCGGGATCTTCGGCGAGCACGCCTTCACCACCTTCGGCGGCTACCTCGACGCCGTGGAGCGGGAGGGCACGACCAACAACCTGGCCGCGCTCGTCGGCCACAACACGCTGCGCACGGCCGTCTGCGGCATGGACGCCGCGCCGCCGCCCGGCGCGCTGGAGCGGATGACCGAGCTGGCCGAGGAGGCGTTCGCCGCGGGCGCGTGCGGGCTGTCCAGCGGCCTGGAGTACGTGCCGGGCGCCTACGCCGGCACCGCCGAGCTGATCGCGCTGGCCCGCGCGGCCCGGCGCTGGAACCTCGTCTACGCCACCCACCTGCGCAGCGAGAGCGAGGGGCTGGCCGCCGCGCTGGACGAGGCCGTCGAGGTCGCGGCGGCGGCCGGGGTGCGGCTGCAGGTCTCCCACTGCAAGGCGTCGGGCCGGGCCGTGCACGGCTCGTCGGCCATGCTGCTGGACAAGCTGACGGCCGCCCGCGTCAGGGGCGTGGACGTGCGGGCCGACGTCTACCCATACCGGGCGTTCTGCACCGGACTGGTCGCGCTGCTGCCGCCCGCGGCGTGCGAAGGCGGCGAGCCGGAGCTGCTCAGGAGGCTGGCCGACCCCGGGGAACGGCGGGCGCTGCGCGCGCTGGCCGAGGACCCGGAGCGCACGACCGGCGTCGGCCTGTGGCGGGAGACGCACCCCGAGGACGTGCGGCTGCTGCGGCACGCCTCCGCCGGCGTCACCGGCCGCTCGCTGGCCGATCTGCTGGACGGCCGCGAGCCCTGGGACGCGCTGTGCGACCTGCTCATGGCCGACCCGCACGCCGACGGCGTCTTCCACACCATGCACGACGACGACGTCACCCGGATCATGCGGCACCCCCTCGTGTCGATCGGCTCCGACGGCGGGCCGCCCGCCGGGCCGACCCATCCCCGCACGTACGGCACCTTCCCCACCTTCCTCAGCGAGTACGTGCGCGAGCGCGGGCTCGTGCCGATGGCCGAGGCGATCAGGAAGGCCGGCTCGGCCACCGCGGCCCAGTTCGGCCTGGCCGACCGGGGCTGGCTGGGCAGGGGAGCGGTGGCCGACGTGTGCGTGTTCGACCCCGCGGCCATCCGCCACGACGGCACCTACGACGAGCCCGCGACCCGCCCGGCCGGCGTCACCCACGTGCTCCTGGGCGGTCGCATGGTGATCGAGGACGGCGAGTTCACCGGCGGCCGGCACGGACGCCTCCTGCGCGGGAGCCGGGCGTGAGCGGCCAGGGCCGGGTGACGCTCGGCGTGCTGCTCGACAGCCTCGGCGCGGAGACGGTGAGCGCGCTGTGCCTGCCGGCCGGCCGCCAGGCGATGGTGGGCGCGCCGGTCATCCACGGCTCCGACGAGCCGCTGGCCGCCTACGCCGGGGCGCTGCTGCTGGCCACCGGGCGGCCGGAGCCGTCCCTGCTGGAGAGCGCGGCCGCGGCGGGCGTGAGCGCGGTCGTCGTCCGGGACGGGCTCGGCGACGCCGCGGCGCTGACCGAGGCGGCCCGCGACGCGGGCGTGGCGCTGCTGGCCGCCGCCCCCGGCCTGGCCTGGGGCCAGCTCTACGCCCTGGTGGACGCCCTGCTCGCGCTCGTCGCCCCGGCCGCGGACCTGGGCGGTGGCCCGGCGGGCGACCTGTTCGCGCTGGCCAACCAGGTCGCCGCCCGCGTCGGGGGCGCGGTGGCCATCGAGGACCTGGCCATGCGCGTCCTGGCCTACTCCACGATCGGCCAGCCGATCGACGACCTGCGCAGGGAGGGCATCCTCGGCCGGCGCGTGCCCGAGCACCCGACGAACGCCGAGGAGTACGCCGCCGTCCTGCGCTGCGAGGGCGCCGTGTGGAGCCACGAGCCGCGCGAGTACCTGCCCCGGCTGGCCATCGCGGTCCGCGCCAGGGGCGAGGCGCTCGGCACGATCTGGGCCATCCAGGCGGACGAGCCGCTCGCGCCCGACGCCGACGCCGTGCTCGCCGAGGCCGCCAGGACCGCCGCCCCGCACCTGGCCCGCCTCAGCCTGGCGGCCGACGAGGCCCGCCGGACCAGGGACGAGTGGGTGGGCCGGCTGCTGCGCGGCGTCGGCCCGGCCGGCGAGCTGGCCGCCTCCCTGGGCCTGCGCCCGGACGAGCCGGTCAGGGTCGTGGCCGCCGGGGACCCGGCCGGCCGGACCGACGTCTTCGCCGCCACGCACGCCGCCGACCTGCTGCGCACCGCCTACGCCGTCTACCGGATCAGGGCCGCCGTCGGCGCCGTGGACGGCCGGACGTACGCGATCGTGGCGGCCGGCGCCGGGACCGCGCTGCTGCGCCGCGTCACCGCCGAGACGCTCGGCCGGATCACCGACCGGCTCGGCGGCCACTGGCGGGCCGGCGTCGGACGGGTCGCGGCCTCGCTGGCGCAGGTGCCCGCCGCCGCCCGGCAGGCCGACGAGGCCCTGCGCGCGATGGGCGGCCCGCTCGCGGGCGGCGAGGTGGGCCTGCACGAGGAGCTGGCCGCCGCGCTGTTCCTGCTGGACGCGGCCGCCTCGATGCGGTCCGGCCCGGCGCTGGTCGGCGAGCCGCTGTCCCTGGTGACCGAGCACGACGCCGGGCACGGCACCGAGTACGTCCGCAGCCTGCGGGCCTGGCTGGCCGCCCACTACGACGTGCCCAGGGCGGCCGAGGCGTTGTCGCTGCACCCCAACACGCTCAGGTACCGGCTGCGCCGCATCGGCGAGCTGATCGCGCTCGACGACCCCGACGTCCGGCTCGTGCTGGGCCTTCAGCTCCGGCTGGCCGAGATCGGGGCGTCCGGCGCGAGCGGCGGCCAGAGCCCGGCGTCCGGCACAAACGGCGGCGGCTGAAGTTGGGCTTGCGCGCCAACGATCCGGCGGCGGTCCGGCGGAATGCTGGTGCCATGCTCGAAATCCGCATCCTCCACGGGACCTCCGAGTTCCAGGCCGCCGACCGGCTGCTGCGCCGCGTCTGGAACACCAGGGCGGGCGACGACCCGCCGGTGGCCGTCGACCTCATGTGCGCCCTTGAGCACACCGGCGGCTACATCGGCGGCGCCTTCCTCGACGGCGTGCTCGTCGCCGCCGCCTCCGGGTTCCTCGCCGAGGGGGGCAGCCTGCACTCCCACGTCGTGGGCGTGGCCGCCGAGGCGCGGGGCCGGGGGATCGGCCAGGCGATCAAGGCGCACCAGCGCGCGTGGGCCGCCGAACGTGCCCTGAACTCCATCTCCTGGACCTTCGACCCGCTCGTCCGCCGCAACGCCTTCTTCAACCTCGCCAGGCTCGGCGCGCGGGCCGAGCGGTACGTGCCCGACTTCTACGGGCCGATGAACGACGGCATCAACGGCGGCGACGTCACCGACCGCCTGTTCGCCCACTGGCCCGTGCACCCGGCCCCGGACCGCGAGCCGGGCGCCCTGGGCGGGACCGAGGAGGCCGAGGTGATCCTCGACGAGACCGGGGCGCCGCGCGAGCCGGGCGGCGCGGCCGTGCTGCGCTGCGCCACGCCCGCCGACGCCGAGCGGCTGCGGCGCGAGCAGCCCCGGGAGGCCGCGCGGTGGCGGACCGCCCAGCGGGCCGCCCTGGGCGGCGCGCTGGCCCGCGGCTACCGGATCGCCGGGTTCACCAGGGACGGCTGGTACGTGCTGGAGCGCGCGGCATGAGGATCGCCGAAGCCGAGCTGCGCACGGTCGCGCTGCCCCTGATCACCCCGTTCCGCACCTCGCTCGGCACGCAGACCGTGCGCCGGGCGCTGCTGGTGCGCGTGCGCGGCGCCGAGGGGGAGGAGGGCTGGAGCGAGTGCGTGGCCGACGACGAGCCCACCTACAGCCCCGAGTACCTGGAGGGCGCGGCCGACCTCATCCGCCGTTTCCTGCTGCCCGCCCTGTTCGCGGTGCCGCGCCTCGACCCGGCCGGCGTCGGGCCCGCGCTGGCCCACCTGCGCGGCCATCCGATGGCCAAGGCCGCCGTCGAGACGGCCGTGCTGGACGCCGTGCTCAAGGCGCGCGGCCTGTCGCTCGCCGCCCACCTGGGAGGGGTGCGGTCCAGCGTGCGCGTCGGCGTGTCCGTCGGCATCGCCGCCACCCTCGACGACCTGCTCGACACCGTGGACCGGCACATCGGCGCCGGGTACGCCCGGATCAAGCTCAAGATCGAGCCCGGCTGGGACCTGGAGCCGGTGCGGCTGGTGCGCGAGACGTTCGGCCCCGGCCTGATGCTCACCGCCGACGCCAACACCGCCTACACCCCCGCCGACGCCCGCCACCTGGCCGGCCTGGACGCCTACGGCCTGGCCATGCTGGAACAGCCCTTCGCCCCGGACGACCTGGACGGCCACGCCCGGCTCGCCGCCCGCATGGACACCCCGATCTGCCTGGACGAGTCGATCACCTCGGCCCGCTCCGCCACCGCCGCGATCAGGGCGCGCGCCTGCTCGATCATCAACATCAAGCCCGGCCGGGTCGGCGGCTACCTGGAGTCCCGCCGGATCCACGACCTGGCCCTGGCCGCGGACGTGCCGGTGTGGTGCGGCGGGATGCTGGAGACCGGGCTCGGCCGGACGGCGAACCTGGCGCTGGCCAGCCTGCCCGGCTTCACGCTGCCGGGCGACATCTCGGCGACCGCCCGCTACTACGAGCGTGACATCACCGCGCCGATCGAGCTGACCGGCGACTCCATCACCGTGCCCGACGGCCCCGGCGTCGGCGTCACGCCGGACCCGGACGCCTTGGCGGCCTTCACCACCGACCCGCCCGTCCGCGTCACCCCCGCCCGATGAACTGACCGTCGGCCGGGCGCTTCGCCCCCGCCCGGCCGGACGGGCGCCCTCACTCCTGCTCGGTGAGGTGGTCGAGCAGGACCTGGCTGATGTCGGCGAGCTGCCGCAGCTGTTCCGCGGTGAGCAGGTCGACCAGGTGCTCACGGACGCTGGCCACGTGCTTCGGGGCGGCCGCCCGGAGCGCGGCGTGCCCGTCGTCGGTGAGCACGGCCAGCCACCCGCGCCGGTCGCCGGCGTAGTGCTCCCGGCGCACCCACCCCTTCTGCTCCAGCTTGTTGACCGCGTGCGAGATGCGGCTCGGCTTGGAGTTGGTCCACTGCGCCAGCTCGCTCATGCGCATCGTGCGCTCAGGGGCCTCCGAGAGCAGGACGAGCAGCTCGTAGTAGGTGGGCGGCATGCCGGCGGCCGCCATCAGGTCGCGTTCCAGGCGGTCGGTCAGCAGGCGGGTGGCCAGCCCGAACCTGCGCCACGCCTGCTGTTCGTCGCCCGCCACGCCATGGTGACCAAGGTGCGCGGCAGCATCCCCGTCCAGGAGGCCACCGCCCGCCTGGACGCGGCGAACCCGGCGGCCTCCGCTGTCCGCGTGGTGCTCGACGTGGCCGGCATCCAGACCGGCAACCAGATGCGCGACGGCCACCTGCGCACCGGCGACTTCCTCGACGCCGCCGCCCACCCGCACATCACGTTCGAGTCCACGTCCGTCAAGCATGCGGGCGGCGACAGCTTCGAGGTCACCGGCGACCTGACGATCCGCGGGGTGACCCGGCAGATCACCGTCCCGCTCGACTACACCGGCACCGCGGTCGACGCCCAGTGCGTCACCAGGGTCGGCTTCGAGGGCAGCACGGCGATCAACCGCAAGGACTTCGGCATGACGTACAACGCCACGCTGGCGACCGGCGGCGTGATGATCTCCGACCGGATCACCCTGGAATTCGACATCTCCGCCGTCAGATCCGCCTGACCACCGGCAAGACACCGGAAACCGGTCGGCTCGTTCGTGCTCAGGGCCAGGCCATGACCAGCTGGGTGTGACGCTTGCGGAAGACGCGGCCGTCGGCGGGGGCCGGTACGGCGGCGTCGGCCGGGTGGAGGGTGAAGACCGGGTCCGGGCGGTGGCGCCGATCGCGATCCCAGGTCAGCACGTGGTCGTGCAGCTGCCGGGCGAGCCCGGCGCCCTCGCGGCCGAGGCCGCAGGCTCCGAACTCCCAGCGCCGCTCGGCGTCGTGCGGGCCGTGGGTCTCCCGGATGGTGAGGTAGGCGAAGCTGTCGGGGACGATGAGCGCGGGACAGTACCAGCGCATGGCCGGCTGGACGAGCCCGCAGTCGCGGCCGGGGTCCTGCCAGAACATGCCGAACCGCTCGTCGTCGGCGGCGATCGACAGGTGCATCGTGTCGAACGGCCGACCATGGCCGACGGTGACGCCGGTCCACAGCTCGGTGCGGTCGCCGTCCAGCGCCTGGTCGAGGCGGGCCGCGTCGAGCGCGGGCCCCTGCTCCAGCGTCAGCCTGACGGCGCCGCCGGCCAGCACCGGTTCTTGGTCGGGCAGCCTGCCGGCCCCCTGGCACGGGACGAAGCCGCAGACCGTCGGGTCGAGCCCGGCGAAGTGGTCGCCCTCGCGGACGAAGGTGAAGGACCGGCTGATGGTGGAGAAGCGCAGCGGGACGACCATCCGGCCGTCCGGGGCGAGCAGGTGCCCCCAGGGCACGTCCCACACGCCGACGGTGACGATCACAGCGTCGAAGCCGCCGCTCGGCGCGTGCCGCCCGGCCGCGTGCTCGGCGTCGCCTAGGACGACCCGCACTCTGCCGTAGCCGGTGTCGGCGAGGAAGCGGCTCGCGCGTTCGGTGACGAAGGGATCGATGTCGACGGTGAGGACCAGCCCGTCCGGCCCGACGATCTCGGCGATGAGGGCTGCGTTGCAGCCGCCGGAACCCACCTCCAGAACCTTCGCGCCGGGGCGGAGCCGGGCCGCTTCGAGCATGCCGGCCTGCAGCCAGGGCGCGCTGATCGAGCTCGTGGCCCGGCCGTCCGGGCCGCGCTTGGTGACGACGACGTCGTCGGCCGCGTAGGCCGCCTCCGCAGACGCCTCGGGGGCGAACCGCTCGCGCGGCACCTTCACGAAGGCCGCCTCGACTGCGGGGGAGCGGATCCAGCCGGCTCGCCTGAGCTCGGCGACCAGGTCGGCGCGCAGACGTTCGGGAGAGCCGGACGGCGGAGTGGTCACGGCAGCGAGAGTAGCCGGACCGGGCCGGCGACACGCGCGGCCGCGGCCCCATGTCCCCGCCGCCGTTACGGGACATGAGGAGCCCGTACGGAGGTCCGATGCCGTGGGCCTGCCGGGCGCCCAAGCACAGGCGTTCGACGGCTCGACGCTGAGGCCCGTACCGTCGGCGCGACGTACTGCGTCGGCACAGGCTCGCGGATCCCGGGGCGGTCAGGACTCAAGGTCTCTGAGGACGTCGGGAGCGTGCTTCAGAGCATTGACACGAAGCGCCGACAGACGTGAACTCGGGCGAACTGCGTGCGCATGGCATGCTCGTCCTGCAAGCTGGCATGCGCGAAGATCGCCATGGGCCGCAGGCCTGGCTGGCGCGCACCGATGGCCCTGTCCGGCTCGCTGGGATCGGTGTAGTAGTTCGCGTAGACGTGGAGGTAGTGCTCTCCCTCGGTGAAGCCGTTGGCTCGATACCAGCGCAATGTCCCCGGATCGTCCCTTGTCCAGGCGTCGAGCGTGCGTGCGCCGAGCCTGCGGGCTCGGGCACGGGCTTGGTCGAGGAGAGCGCGGCCGATGCCCCGACGTTGATGGTCAGGATGAACCGCGATGGTTTCAACGGTCGCCAGTTCACCGTCAATGGCGACGTCGAGAATTCCGGCAAGAGTGCCGCTGTCCTGTGTGATGAGTTCGAAACCGGGAGCTGGGATCGCGGGTTTGCTCGTGACGACGTCGTCGAAGTAGGCGGTTGTCAGGAAGGACAGAACGCGGCAGCGCAGCCAGGCGCTCTCGTGCTCGGGGTTGTAGTCACGGATGGCGTAGTGCAAGGCGGGGATACTCAGTGTGGCCGGCGATGTCCGGATGGCGGTGGTCGCGGCCTTGAGAGATCATGGTGGCGATTCTGTATGGCCCGTTCGTCGCCCGGCAACCGATTTGCCGCCCTGGAGGGTCCGTCGATGCCGTGCGGCCATCGCTAGCCAGGGTCAGCCTTCGCCGTGCGCCGCCTCCCGCTGTGCTCGGGCCTGAGTCTGGGCGGCCCTGACAAAGATCAAGGCCATCGCGGTCGCCGAGCACACCCCGCGGCAGAGGCGTCGGCGCCACGCTACTCAAGCGCTGCAAACAGATCTATTTCCACTGCAGGTACATGCAGCTCTATGGACAGGTGCCGCCTACGCCAGGCACGGATGCCTTCCGCCGCCGATCCGGATTCGAGATCCGGCAACCCGGCGAACCTATCGCCCCGTAGGTCGTCTACGGCATTCATGTCCAGGCGGTTCCGGGCGTAGACGAACGGATCTTCCACCGCTGGCCACTGCCCGGCTGAGCGTTCCATCGAGATCCACAGGCCGCCACGCCTGAGCACTTCACTGGACCCTGCGGTACGCAGGGCGACCGGGAGCCGGTCTCGATGATCGTCGCTCGTGCGGCCCCTGGCGTCTTGACGCGCCACCCCGGCGGCGGCCGCGTATGGCAAGATCACCTTGCTGAACGGGGGGACGCGGCAACCACGTCGCGGCCGGCGTCGGGGAACCGGAGGAAGTCGGGCGATGCGAGCAAGCAACCCAGGGCGGATGCGCAAGGCGCTGGTCGCGGGCGTGGTCGTCGTGTCGGGGCTCGGCGCCGAGCCGGCCATGGCCGGCGCCGCTCCTGCGGTGCCGGAGTCGGTGGCCGCGGACCCGGCCTGCTCGGGTGGCGTGCTGAACGCCGTCGCCGACGCCGGTGCGAAGGGCGACGGGCAGGCCGACGACACCGCGAGCATGCGGCAGGCGATCACCACCGCGTACGCCTCGGGACGCTGCCTCTACCTGCCGGGCGGCCTCTACCGCATCACCGGCGGCCTCGACTGGAGCAAGCCCGCCTCCATCCTCGGCGACCCCGACACACCCGCCATCTTGCGCAGCACGACCAACGCCGCCCTCGCCGACACCGCCTACGCCAACCGGTGGGACCGTACGCCCGTACTGGACAACGTGGTGTTCGACGGGCTGCGCCTGGACGTCAACAGCCCCTACAAGACCGGGCCGATCATCCGGCGCAGCGTGTTCGTCAACCGCATGGGCGACGGGGAGACGCCCAGCGGGGGCGACGAGCAGCAGACGAGCTCGGCCCAGGTCGCCGTGGCTCTCACCAACGTGGTCGGCGCCAAGGTTCAGGACTCGATCTTCCTGTCGGACCGGCAGGTGGACGGCGGCGCCCCGCTGTTCACCTACCGCACCCGCGACCTGACGATCAGCGGCAACGTCCTGGGCGCCGACCTGTCCTCGACGGCATGGCTGAGCACCTGGGCCGGCGGACGCTCCTGGTCGCAGGCCCCGGCGACGCGCCTGGCCGAGGTGCGCCGCCGTACCGGCCTGCCCGCCGCCCTCGGCCACATCCAGCGTGGCATCAGCATCAAGGGCGACATCAACGCGACCGTCTCCGGCAACATCGTCAACCGCGACCCGCGCAGCCGCGCCAAGAGCGATCACGGCGTGTACGCCTGGGGCTTCGACGGACTCAAGATCACCGGCAACTGGCTGCGCGGCTGGCCCCAGGACGCCAGGGGCGGGCTCAAGGTGCGCAACGGCACCGGCGCGACCATCGCCGGCAACCTCCTGTACGGCACCGCGCTGCTGCTCTACACCTACGACGTGACCAACGCCCCCAAGGTCTTCCAGGACGTCGTCGTCTGCGGCAACGTCTACGACATCCGCACGGTCACGCCCGCCGCCGACCACAGCGGGATCATGTACTGGCGCAACTTCCCCGGCACCGGGGCCGAGCAGGCGATCGCCGTCTTCGGCAACCGCTTCCTCGACCCGCTCGCCGGGACCCCGGGCCGCCCCGACGTCTCCCAGGTCGCCGGGGACGCGGCGGCCTTCACCGCCTCCGACAACACCTACGCCGACGGCCGCGCCGTGCCGGTCGTGGGCATGCGCAACGCCGCCCCCACCGCCGACCAGCGCGCCCGCTGCGCCGGCAGCACCGTCCCGGAGCTCTCCATCCCCGGTTACCAGGGATAGGAGCCACCCGATCATCTCTTCCCGCCCGATGTCTGGAACCGATCCAAGACGTCCTGGGCGGCCTGGGTGGCCTCCAGCCGGGCCGCGGTGGCGGCCGCCGCCGGCGCCGATAGCTGATCGGGTCCGAGCCCCGGCCGACCGGTAGGCCGGGGCTCGGCCTCCGTCCCGCGCGGCGGAAGCCCCGCAGGCGGGCAGGTCAGGCGGCCGGGCAGGTCAAGTGGGCGGGCAGGTCAGGTGGCCGGGCCGGGGCGGTCGGGCCGCTGGGCGGCGTCGTCGGTGCGGGCGCCGGACAGGATGGCGTCGAGCAGGCCGGGGTAGCGGGCGTCCAGATCCTCGCGCCGCAGGACGAGCAGGTTCTCCCGGCCCGACGGCTGCTGCCAGATCACCCCGCTGTCACGCAACACCCGCCAATGGTGGGTCATGGTCGACTTCGCGGTGATCCCCAGCGTGTTCAGGACGCTGGTGCAGTTGTGCTCGCCGCCGGCGTCGAGGATGCGGACGACGGACAGGCGCACGCCGTTCCCCAGCGCCGACAGCACGTCTTCGACCCGGATCTGGTCGCGGTCGGGATGACGGAAGGCCATGGTCCAACTGTACCGCGACTGTCGAACAATTCCCCTTCGGTCTGGCATAGTACGACCGTACGTAAATACTCGTACTGTCGTTTCGTGCGGCGGGCCTTCGCGTGCCCGCTCACCGGCTCCCTCCGAAGGGCGTTCCATGTCCACACCATCCACGCTGCCCGCGGCCGTCGCGGACGGCGTCAAGCCCCGGCTCGGCTGGACCCTGGCGCTGCTCGCCCTGGCCCAGCTCATCTACGCGCTCGACCTGAACATCGTGTTCGTCGCGCTCCCGCGGATCGGCGCCGACCTGGGCTTCCCCGGCCAGACCCAGCAGCTCGTGGTCAGCGCGTACGTCGTCTTCGCCGGCGGCTTCCTGCTGTTCGGCGGCCGGGCGGCCGACCTGCTCGGCCGCCGCCGCGTCTTCGTGCTCGCCCTGGCCCTCTACGCGCTGTCCTCGCTGGCGGGCGGGCTGGCCACCGGCCCCGTGGTCATCATCGTCGCCCGCGCGGTGCAGGGCGTCGGCGGGGCGTTGCTGCTGCCGTCAACGCTGGCGCTGCTCAACAGCCTGTTCGCCGAGGGGCGGCAGCGCAACCGGGCGCTGGCCGTCTGGGGCGGCGCGGGCGCCAGCGGGCTGACGATCGGGGCGCTGCTCGGCGGCGTCCTCACCGAGAACTTCGGCTGGCCCGCCGTCTTCTTCGTCAACGTCCCCCTGGCCGGGCTGGTCGCGCTGGCCGCGCTGGCCGTCGTCCCGCGTGACCCGGCCGGGCGGGAGCGGCGCAGGTTCGACATGCCGGGGGCGCTCACCGTGACCGGCGGGTCCACGCTGCTGGTCTTCGCCCTGGTCGAGGGGCCCGAGCTGGGCTGGGGCAGCCCCCTGGTCGCGGGCGCCTTCGCGGTGGCCGCCGTGCTGCTGGTCGTCTTCGCGCTGGTCGAGGCCCGCAGCGCGGATCCGCTCATGCCGTTCCGGCTGTTCCGCAACCGCAGCCTGACCGTCGGCATGCTGGTCACCTTCGTCTACATGGCCACGTTCGGCGTCCTGCCGTACTTCCTCACCGTGCTGCTGCAGAGCGTCCACGGCTACAGCGCCCTGCAGAGCGGGCTGGCCTTCCTCGTCCCGTCGCTGGCCATCGCCGCCGGCACCCAGGGCGGCGAACGCCTGGCCACCCGGATCGGCACCCGGGCCACGCTGCTGATCGGCTTCGCCGTCGGGGTCGCCGGGACCGCCGTCCTGGCCCTCGGCTTCGACGCCGACGCCGGGTACGGCCTGCTGATCCCCGGTCTGGTCGTCTCCGGGCTGGGTCAGGGCGTCGTCTGGACCGCCATGTGGATCGCCGCCGCCACCGGCACCCCTGCCCACGAGCAGGGCGTCGCCAACGGCATCGCCTCCACCGCGCTCAACATCGGCAACGCCATCGGCCTGGCCGTCTTCACCGTCATCGCCGACGTCGGCACCGCGGGCAGGACCGGCCAGGCCCTGCGCGCCGCCACGGCGGACGGCGAGTTCCTGGTCGTCCTGCTGACCGCGGCGGTGATGATCGCCGGCCTCCTGGTCACCCTCGCCCTGCCCCGCCACACCCCCGAGCCGACCGCCTGACGGTCCGCCCCCTGACGCGCGTCCCGGCCGCCGCGAGCACCGCCTCGGTGCCTGCGGCGGCCGAGGCGTTCGCGGCCGCCGGGCCGCCGTTCAGTGCTGGTGCGCCTCTTCCAGGGACGCCCCCGCCAGCCGCGCCCTGACCGCTCCGGTGAAGGCGGGGCACTCGAAGACGTTCTCGTGCGGGCAGGCCATGCCGTGCGCGATGGCGGTGCGCGCCACCTGGGCACGGGCGATGCGCTCGTCCAGTTCGGCGAGTTTGCGCCGGTACAGCTCGCGCCACGCGTCGCCCGGCTCGGACCGGGCCGCGATGAACGTCCTGATCTCGCGCAACGTGAGGCCGACCTCGCGCAGCAACAGGATCACCGCCACCCGCTCGGCCGCCGCCGGCGGATAGCGCCGCTGCCCCGAGACGCGCTCGGGCGCCGGGATGAGCCCGAGCTCCTCCCAGTAGCGCAGCGCGGAGGTGGCGACCCCGGTGCGTTCGGCCAGCTCGCCGATCGTCAACTGCTCACTCATGGGACCGCAAGCATACGGGGGCTACTTCAACGGACGCCGGCGACATGGTCCCCTCCGGCAAGGCCGCGATGACCCTCATGGGCACCTGGATCAGCGGCTACTGGGACGGCAACCAGGTCAAGCCGGGCGAGGGGTACGACTTCTTCCCCTTCCCCGAGATCACCCCCGGCGTGCCGCAGGCCGCGCTCGGCCCGGTGGACGGGTTCGCGATCTCGGCGCTCCATCGCCCCTGACCTGCGGCTTTCCCCGTTCCGAGCTTCCCGGCGCGACCTCTCGCGCCGGAGAGTTGACAGTGGCCGGCCCCTCTCCTAATCTCTTCTCCAGAGAAGATAAATCTTCAAAGAAGCAAATGCTTCTGAGAAGTTACCCCCGGAAGGGCAACGACCATGGGCAACACCCTCACCGCCGCCGACGCCGCCGCCATCACCTCCGTGCTCGACCGTCTCGCCGACGCCTGGAACCGGGCCGACGGCGGCGCGTACGGCGACCTGTTCACCGAGGACGCCACCTACATCACCTACGTCGGCACCCTGTACACCGGCGCCCGCGAGATCGGCGAGGCCCACCAGGCGCTGTTCGACAGCTTCGTCAAGGGCACCCGGCTGGCCTACGAGACCGTCGGCATCCGTCTGGCCGGCCCCGACACCGCCCTCGTCATCACCCGCGGCGACACCTACAAGGGCAAGCCGGGCAAGCTGCACAAGATCCAGACCTACACGATGGTCCGGCAGGCGGACGGCGACTGGAAGATCGCCGCCTTCCAGAACACCAAGCACCAGGCCCTCATGGAGGCCATCTCCTTCAAGTTCCAGCCCGCCAGCAGGCCCGCCGCCCACGCCTGAAGCCCACGCCTGAAACCCACGCCCCCTCGCCACGGAAGATCGCCCGCTCATGACCTCCCTCGCCGTCGTCGCCGCCACGGGCCGCACCGGACGCCTCGTCGTCGAACACGCACTGGCGGCCGGGCACACCGTCACCGCCGTCGCCCGCCGCCCCGACGGCCTCGGCCTCGACCATCCGCGGCTCGTCCGCCGCGCCGCCGACGTGACCGACCCCGCGAGCCTGCGTGCCGCGCTGACCGGCCACGACACCGTGATCTCCGCCCTGGGCTCGTCCGGCCGCGGCCCCACCACGGTCTACTCGCAGGGGACCGCCGCGATCGTCGCGGCGCTGCCGCCGTCCGCCCGGCTCGTCGTGATCTCCTCGGCCGGGCTGGCCGTCCCGGCCGGCGCCAGGCCCGTCACCCGGTTGCTCGGCCGCGTCCTGCACCACGTCATGCGTCATCCGTACGCCGACATGGCCCGCATGGAACAGGCGCTCGCCGGGACGCGGCTGAACTGGACGGCCGTCCGCCCCACCGGCCTGACCGACCGGCCCGGCACCGGCCACCCCCGCGTCTCGATCGGCGCGACCGAACGCCTGGGCGCCCGTACGTCCCGCGCCGACCTGGCCGCCTTCATCGTCGCCCACCTCGACGACCCGCGGACCTACCGCCTGCCCGTCGCCGTCTCCTCCTGACCGCGACCCCGCCCTCACCGCCCCGGGGGAGGGGCGAAGGCGCCGGCCTCGGCGGCGAGCACGGCCGTCCGCGCCGCCTGTTCCGGCAGGTCCGGGTCGGGGGACGTGCGCAGCAGCACCAGGTGGTGGTAGAGCGGCGCGGTGGCGGCGACGAGCAGCCGCCGCGCGTCGGTGCCGGCCGGCAGCTCGCCCCGCTCGACCGCCCGGCTGACGATGACCTCGCAGCGGGTGTACCGGTCGTCCCAGAGCCGCTGCAGGCCGCGGGCGGCCTCCTCCGAGCGGAACGAGGCGGCGATCAGGGCCGTGGCGATCGACGGCTGCGCGGTCATGGCCGCCTGGTTCTCGTGGTTGAGCGCCGTCAGGTCGCCCAGCAGGGAGCCGGTGTCCTCGGGCTGCCAGTCGTCGTCGCCGGTCGCCTCCAGGACGTCGGCGAGCAGGCCGCCGACGTCCCGCCAGCGCCGGTAGACCGTCGCGCGGTGCACGCCGGCGCGGGCCGCGACGGCGTCGAGGGTCAGCCCGTCGAAGCCGCGCTCCGCGAGCTCGGCGCGGACCGCGTCGAGAACCTGCGCGCGGATGCGGCCGGTACGGCCGCCCGGACGGCGGCGCGGCCCGGACGACGGGCTCTCGGGCGTCGTCGATCCCTTTCCCGTTTGCGGGGCGGACGTCGGCATGCCACCATCTTAATGTACAAGTTGTCGCATTAGCAGTGGCGGAAGGAAGAGATCCATGAACGCCCGCGGCCCCGCCGACCCCACCGTCCTGCACCCGATGCCCGCCCAGCCACGGGTGGTGCTGCTGCGGCCGCTGGTCAAGTCCCCGCTCATCGAGGTGGGGGAGTTCTCCTACTACGACGACCCCGACGACCCGACCGCGTTCGAGACCCGCAACGTGCTCTACCACTACGGTCCGGAGCGGCTGGTCATCGGCAAGTTCTGCGCCCTGGGCACCGGGGTGCGATTCATCATGAACGGCGCCAACCACCGCATGGACGGCCCCTCGACCTTCCCCTTCCCCACCATGGGCGGCTCGTGGTCCGACCACTTCGACCTGCTCACCGGCCTGCCCAACCGCGGTGACACCGTCGTCGGCAACGACGTCTGGTTCGGCCACGGCGCGACGGTGCTGCCCGGCGTGCGCATCGGGCACGGCGCGATCATCGGCGCCGGCTCCGTGGTCACCTCCGACGTGCCCGACTACGGGATCGTCGGCGGCAACCCGGCCCGCCTCATCCGCACCCGCTACCCGGCCGACGACGTCGCCCGGCTGCTCGCGGTGGCCTGGTGGGACTGGCCCGCCGAGCACATCACCGAGCACGTGCGCACGATCATGTCGGGCAGCGTCGCCGACCTGGAGGCCGCCGCCCCGGGTGCGCGTCCCGCCTGACCCGCCGACCAGCGCTCGTCCCGCCGACCAGCACCCGTCCCGCCGCGACAGAACCTGAAATGAGTGATTCGCCCGTGTCCCGCCGCCGCGCCCACATCGCCATGGTCGGCATCCCCGCCGTCAGCCACGTCCTGCCCAGCCTGGAGATCGTCCGCGAGCTGGTGGCCCGCGGCCACCGGGTGACGTACGCCAACGACCCGGCGGTCGCCGACCTGGTCACGGGCACCGGCGCCGAGCTGGTCCCGTGCACCTCGACGCTGCCGGTCGCCGACAACGACTGGCCCGACGACCCCATCGCGGCGATGAGCCTCTTCCTGGACGACGCCGTCCAGGCGCTCCCGCAGCTGCGCGCCGCCTACGACGACGACCCCGCCGACCTCTACCTGTACGACATCGGCGCCTACGCCGCGCGGGCCCTGGCCGAGGCGCAGGGCCGTCCCCTGCTGCAGCTGTCGCCGACGTTCGTGGCCTGGAAGGGTTACCAGGAGGAGGTGGCGGCCCAGCTGTGGCGGCTGCCCGGGGCCGACGCCTACCGAGCCAGGTTCGCCGCCTGGCTCGCCGGATGCGGCGCCACCACCACCGACGTCGATGCCTTCTCCGGCCGTCCGCCCCGCGCGCTGGCCCTGATCCCGCGGGCCATGCAGCCGCACGCCGACCAGGTCGACACCGCCACCGTGACCTTCGTCGGCCCCTGCCACGACCTGCACGGGCAGGACGGCTGGACCCGTCCGGCCGACGCCGCGAACGTCCTGCTGATCTCCCTGGGGTCGGCCTACACCCGGCAGCCGGAGTTCTACCGCCGGTGCCTGGCGGCCTTCGGCGACCTGCCCGGCTGGCACGTCGTGCTGCAGATCGGCAAGTACACCGACGTGGGGGAGCTGGGCGAGATCCCGTCCAACGTCGAGGTGCACCCGTGGGTGCCGCAGCGGGCGATCCTCGACCAGGCCGACGCGTTCGTCACCCACGCGGGGATGGGCGGCTGCTGCGAAGGGCTGCTGGCGGGCGTGCCGATGATCGCCGTCCCGCAGGGCGCCGAGCAGTTCGCCAACGCCGACCGGCTCGTGGAGCTGGGCGTGGCCCGCCGCATCGACACCGCCGACGCCACGGCGCAGGCCCTGCGCGCCGCGCTGGCCGAGCTGACCGGCGACCCCGAGGTGGCCCGCCGGCTGACGCGCCTGCAGGCCGAGGCGCGGGCCGAGGGCGGCACCACCCGCGCCGCCGACCTCGTCGAGCAGATGCTCGGCTGAGCCGCCGGGCCGTGCGACGGTCGTGACCGGGTGAAGATCACGTGGTAGGTACGCTCTCGTCATGGAGTTCTTCTGCTACCACCGTGACCGTCCCGGATCGGGCCCCCTGCGCGGGGAGCTGGGGGAGGCGCACTGGTCCTACATGGACCGGTACGAAGCGGAGCTGATCGCCCGCGGCCCGACCTTCGACCGCGACACCAGGGCGGCCACCGGCAGCGTGCACATCGTCGACCTGCCCGACCCCGCCGCCGCGCGGGCGTTCGCCTTCGACGAGCCCAACTACCAGGCCGGGGTCTACCGCGACGTGCTGCTCCGCCGCTGGCGCAACGTGCTGGGGCGCACCATGTGGGAGTTCCCCGGCGGCCGGGAGGGCGGGAACCGGTACCTGGTGCTGGGCCTCGGCTCCGGGCAGCCCGCCGACCTCGTCCCGCCGGCCGACGGCGACGAGCTGATCGCCTACGGGCCGCTGCTGTCCGACGACGGCGCCACCTGGGTCGGCACCGCGCTGCTGGTCCGCGCGCCGGACGCGGACGCGGCCCGCGCGGTCCTCACCGCCGACCGCTACGCCGGGATCGAGGTGCACGACTGGGGGTTCGGCGGCCGTCGATGACTAGCGGGCGATCACCTGCACCTCGGGAAAGCGCGGGGAACGCCGGTCGAGCAGATGGCCTTCGCGTCGTAGCTGCAGATCGAAGAAGGCCCTGGTGTAGGCGCGGGTGACGGCCACGGCACGCGCCGCCGGCAGCGTCCCGTTCACCGCTCGCAACTGCTCCTTCGACAGGCCCAGCGCCGCGGCCGCCTGCTCGTACACCAGCGGCAGGTCGGTGTAGGAATTGTGCTTGGCGCCGTTGGTGCGCACGTGCAGCCGCCAGCCCTTCAACCGGGACCAGAAGGCCTTCTGCCCGCGGATGGGCTTGTCGAAGATCTCGGCCTCCATGAGCATGTACGGCTTGGCCAGCCCCTTGGCGGCCACCTTGCCGAGGGCGGGTCCGTCCAGGTTCAGCACCGCCTTGATCCGCCGGTCCGCCAGCATCGTCGCGGCGGCCGTCGCTCCTCCGGCGGAATGGCCGAACATCCCGACCCTTTTCAGGTCGAACGCGCCGCGCAGACCCTCCGGCAGCGCCCGGCGTTCAGCGTCGGGGTTCTGTCCCTTGTTCAGCTCCTTGAGCCGGTCCAGCACGAAGCGCGCGTCAGCCACCCGCACGTTGATCTCGTCGGCCTTCTCCGCCAGCCGGCTCACCGGGACGGGCTTCAGCACGCGGCCGGTGACCGTGCCGTCGGGGAACTCCACCTCGCCCGCGTCGCCCGGATGGTCGATGGTGACCACCATGTAGCCCCAGCTGGCCAGCTCTTCGACCGTGGTGGTGTTCATGGAACGGTCGGCGCCGTTGCCGGGCGAGAACAGGACGACGGGCAGCCCCCGCCCGGCTACCCGGGCCCCTTCGCGGCCATGGGTCAGGGGCAGGCCGACAGCCGCGGGCGAGAGGCCGTTGTTGCGGTAGAAGGCCTCGGCGGCGCGGGGCGGCAGCCAGGGCGCGGCGGGGCGGCCGTCCGGACGGCGCGTGGGGTACCACAGGCTGACCATCAGCTCACGCCGGTCATGCGTCTTGATCCACGGGTCGGCCCTGGAGCCGTCACGCAGGTGCAGGGTGACAGTGCCGATCTCGCGAGGGCCTGTCGGCTGCGGCAGGGTCACGGTGACGGGCTTCGACCTGGCCTGTACGGCGGGTCCGGTGAGCAGGAGGCCGACCGCCACCGCGGCGGCCAGACCCCGTCGGAGAAGTGCGCGATTCATGACCGCCACGCTAGGTACGCGCAGCGCGCAAAAACTCCGTACCGGAGATGATTTCGGTGCTCATGCCCATGAACGAAGCCGCCGTCCACCTGGAGGGGAGGTCACGGCCGGCCGGGTCTGGACACCGAGGGCACTTCCTGCTAGCTGGCGGTGGCAGGGCGGGATCCGCAGGTGAGCACCCGGTGGCCGCCGGCCGCCACACCCACGAGACGGTCAGACGGCCTCGGACGGCTCGGCGGGCTCACCCGGCTCCCCGGGCTCACCGGGCGCGGCGTCCCGGAGCGCCTGCACCGCGGTGACGGCCTGGGAGACGCGGTCGTGGAGCGTCACGAGCTCGGCGGTGCCGGTGATCTCCAGTATCCGGGCCACCGTGGGCTGGAGGCCGGCCAGGTGCACGTCGACGCCGTGCGCGCGGGCCAGCGTGGCGGCGGCGAGCAGCACGGACAGGCCGGAGCTGTCCAGGAACGTCAGCCGGTGCGCGTCGATGACCAGGTGCTCGTCCAGGCGGCGGCGCACCTGGTCGAGGTAGGTCTCCAGGTGGCCGGAGGCGGTGGCGTCCACCTCGCCGGCCACCGTGATCACGGTGATCCCCGGCAGATAGCTGCTGGCCAGGTGCATCACAACCGCTCCACATCATCCGGCAGTCGATCGGGCTGGGCGTCCGCGGCCGCGCCGGCGGCCTCCTCCACGCAGGCGTGGATGTGCAGCGCGTCCCACACCCCGGTGATCTGCAGGATGCGGGCCGGGATGTCCCGCACGGCGGCCAGGCGCAGGCTCCCGCCCGCGTCGTGGACGTCGTCGTGCGCCCGCAGCAGCACGTGCAGGCCGCTGCTGTCCATGAAGGTCAGCTCGCCCAGGTCGAGGATCACGGACCGGCCGGGGCGAAGGGCGTCGCGGATGGCGCCCTCCAGGCGATCGGCGTTGGTGGCGTCGAGCTCACCGGAGACCGTGACCAGCGCGCCGGCCGGAACCGGCCGGCAGCTCATGTCGAGCACGGACATGGCGGCCTGGTGGCGGCGCTCGACGCGACGGCAAGGTACGTCTGGGTGACGGACATCTGTTGTTCCCCAAGTGGGCCTGGCCGGTAGGGACGGCGTCTGAGCCGCCCTCGACCCAAGGTTAGGGGCGAAGAGGGTTGCAGGAAAGAGCTTTCGTCATAGGATCTTCAGGTAAGCATTTTCGTCCGCCCCGCGGATCCGGGACGTCCAGGTAGAAAGCGTCAGAGGCTGTGCCCGACCCTGAAGACCATCCGGCGACGTGGACCTTCCTGACTCATCACGCCCGCGTGCTGGTGGAGATCGCCCGTGATCCCGGCGTGCGGCTGCGCGACATCGCCGCCCGCATCGGCGTCACCGAACGCACGGTGCAGAACATCGTCTCCGACCTCTTCCAGGCCGGCTACCTGACCCGCGAGCGGATCGGCCGCCGCAACCGCTACAGCCTCGACCTCGACCGGCAGTTCCGCTACCCGACCGAGGCCGGGCTGCCCGTCCGCCTGCTGATCGACATGTTCACCGCCCGCGACCTGCCCGGCGAGGACGGCTGACCCGCCGCGGCCGGGCCGGGCGCACTCGTCCAGGGCCGCTAAGCTGCGCGTATGGCGCGGATTCTCCTCCTGCACTCGATGTACGGCCTGCGGCCCGCCGTCCACCAGGCCGCCGAAATGCTCCGGGAGGCGGGGCACGAGGTGCACGTCCCCGACCTCTACGACGGCCGCGTCGTCGACACGCCCGAGGAGGGCATCGCGATCAAGGAGGAGATCGGCAGCGAGGAGCTGCTGAAGCGGGCCATCACGGTGGCGGCCCCGCTGTCCGGCGACGGCCTGGTCTACGCGGGCTTCTCCCTCGGCGCGGCCATCGCCCAGAACCTCGCGCTGGGCGACGAGCGTGCCCAGGGGCTGCTGCTCATGCACGGCACCTCCGACATGACCGAGTCCGCCGACGCCGACGACCTGCCGGTGCAGCTGCACGTCGCCGACCCCGACTTCTACGAGCCGGTCGACTGGCTCAACGCCTGGTACCTCCAGATGCGCCGGGCGCGGGCCGACGTCGAGGTCTTCCGCTATCCGGGCGTCGGTCACCTGTTCACCGACCCCGGCCTGCCCGACTACGACGCCCCGGCCGCCGAGCGCGCCTGGGCGGTCGCCCTCGACTTCGTCGCCGGCCTCTGACGCCCGCCCCGGCCCGGGTACGACCCCGGCCGCACCGGGTAGGGGCCGGGGATGAGGTTCGGGAACTGGGAAGTGCGACCGCTGGGCGGCTGGCCGGGCTGCCTGGCGATGATCCTGATCTCGCTGCTGCTGTCGGCCGTGCTCACGGTCGTCGTCAACCTGCTGCTGCGCTGACCGGCCCCCCTGCCTGCCCCGTGTGGAGCTCAGGCCAGCGGGGTGACGTCGAGCCGCCCGCCGTCGCACACCTGGCCGGCGTCGAAGGGCACGTTCAGGTACGACCGCTCGTCCGGCGGGATGACCAGCAGGCGGGCGGGGCTCGGGCAGGCGGTCTCGTCGCCGGTCTCGACGACCGTCCAGTGCAGTGTGGTGCGGGCGCTGCCGCCCGGCTTGACCGTCACCCGGTGCTTGGGGCCGGTGGCGCGGCGGACGCGGGTGCGCAGCGTGTCGCCCTGCTTGTCGATCATGATCAGGCCGGGGTGGCCGTACAGGGTGCAGGCGGTGCGTGAGCTGTTGGTGAACACCAGCGGCGCGTTCCTGTTGCCCGCTCCGGCGTCGATCGTGCCCAGGCGAACCTGGAGCTGGCCGGCCGAGCAGCGGCGGACGGGGGCGGACTCGCCGGCCAGCGCCGGCGCGGCGCCGCCCGCCAGCAGCAGCCCGGCCACGAGCGTGGCGGTGGTGATGCGTCTCATGTGGTGTTCGACGCAGGGAACGCGGTGAAAGTTACGGCCGGACGTCCCCGAACGCGATCGGACAGTGCCGGAGCGCCGGAAGCCAGAACGGAGGGGGTCCGGTGGGACCCCCTCCGCTCCGGCCCTCAGTCACCCCCCGGGTACGTGGGGCACCGGGCGGACCGTCATCCGATCCGCTGCCACAGAGCCGGTACGACGTCGGGCGTCCAGTCCGGCTGCGAGGTGTGGGCGATCACGCAGCGGTAGCGGACACCCTGGTAGGTGACCTCGTCGCCGGCGTTGTAGGCGTGCCATTCCTGCCAGGTGTCACCGCTGCCGCCACCGTTCACCGTCAGCGAGAACGACGTGCCGTGGCTGGCGGAGCCGTTCGCGTTGAGGGTGATCGTGTACGTCTGCGCCGGCGTGCTGGACGACGTGGTCACCGTCACCGTGGACGACTCGCCCGAGTTGATGGACGACGGGCTGAAGGTGACGGTCGCGCCCGGCGGCACGCCGTCGGCCGCCAGCGTGAGCGGGATCGGCCGGCCGGTGGTGACCTGCGTGCTCAGCGTGGTGGTCGCCGTCGCGCCCGCCGTGACGGTGGCCGACGACGGGTCCGCGGCGACGGTGAAGTCGCCCGCCGGCGTGCCGCCGGTGACCGTGAGCGCGTAGCTCGCCGTCTGCGTCTGGGCCGTGCCGGTGGCCGTCACCGTGATCGGGTACGTGCCGTTCTTCGCCGTCGAGGCCACCGTGAAGGTCAGCCTGGACGACTGGCCCGACTGGATCGTGGCCGGGTCGAAGGCCGCGGTGACGCCGTTCGGCAGCTTGGCCGCCGACAGCGTGACCTGCTGGGGCTGCCCGCCGGTCGTCGCCGTGTTCACCGTGGTGGCCACGGTGCCGCCCGCCGTCGCGGTGCCCGCCTCCGGGTCGAGCCGGACGGAGAACGCGTCCGGGTCACCGGGCCGGGAGACGGTCAGGGTGTAGTTCTGCGTCTGCGTCTGGGCCGTGCCCTGGGCGATCACCTGGACGGTGTACGTCCCGGCCGGCACGGAGGACGCCGTCGCGAGCGTCAGCGCCGACGACTGGCCCGACTGGATGGTGGCCGGGTTGAACTGGGCGGTCACGCCCGCCGGGAGCGTGCCCGTCCTGAGCTGGATCTGCTGGGCGTTGCCGCTCGTGGTCGTGGTGGTCAGCGTCGAGGCGGTGCTGCCGCCCGCGTCCACGGACCCCGACGTGGGGCTGAGCGTCAGCGAGAACTGGTCGGGGATCGGCCGGTTGACGGTCAGGGTGTAGTTCTGCGTCTGCGTCTGGGCCGTGCCCTGCGCGATCACCTGGACGGTGTACGTCCCGGGGGCGGCGTTCGCCGCCACGTTGAGGGTCAGCGTGGACGACTGGCCGGACTGGATGGTGGCCGGGCTGAACTGGGCAGTCACGCCCGCCGGCAGCGTGCCCGTCCTGAGCTGGATCTGCTGGGCGTTGCCGCCGGTCGTCACCGTGCTCAGGGTCGTGGCGGCCGAGCCGCCCGGGTCGGCCGCGCCGGAGCCGGGGCTGACCTGCAGCGAGAAGGTGTCCGGGTTGGCCACGCAGGTCGGGTCGCTGGTACCCCGGACGCTCACGGCGTCCCAGGCCGACTTGACCGCGTTGAACTCCACGCAGCTGTTCGGGAACAGCGCCTTGGCCGCGTTGAGCGAGGCCACCCGCGCCTTGGCGTGGGTCCACGGCTGCGTCTTGGCCTGCAGCGTGCCCATGAAGATCTTGCCGGCCTTCTGGATGCCGATGCCGGTCACCGAGGACGGTCCGCCGGTGCAGATCGGGCTGCTCGGCTTGCCGCCGCCGGGGTTGTTGCCCTCGGCCAGCAGGTAGAACCAGTGGTTCTGGGGCCCGGCCGCCGCGTGCACCTCGGTGGTGGGGATCGCGGTGCTGTAGCAGTTGGGGTCGCCGACCTGGGACGGGTTGTACATGTACCGGATCGGGCCGTTCCCGACGAGGTTGACCTCTTCGCCCACCTGGTAGTCCGGCGGGTCGTTCGGGTTGTTGGCGTAGGCCTCGGTCAGCGCGCCGAAGATGTCGCCCGTGGACTCGTTCAGGCCGCCGACCTCGTTGTTGCCGGTGTCGCCGCCCGGGGTGTTGGTGAAGACGGAGTGGCCGAACTCGTGGCCGACGACGTCCATCGGGGTGGCCTGCTGGTTACCGGCCTGGTTGTGGCCGAAGGTGGTGTACGAGCCGTTCCAGAAGGCGTTGACGTCGTTCAGCCCGACCCGGATGGGGAACGAGCGGCCCGTCCCGCTGTGGCCGTTGCGGCCCAGCCAGTCGCGCAGCATGTTCCATTCCATCTGGGCGGCGTACAGCGCGTCCACGCAGGCCGTCTCCAGGTCGGTGCCCGAGCCGTTGCCCCACGAGTCGCTGCTCTTGGTGTAGGCCGACCCGTTCTGGCCGCCGCACTGGAGGCCCGGCCTGGTGGTGTCCACCATCCGGTACGAGCCGGCGGAGCCGCTGGTGTCGATCGTCACCGTGCCGTCGTAGAAGCCGCGGCCGGTGCCCTCGTGCACCTTGTCGAACTTGTCGATCAGCGAGCCGGAGCGCGCGTCCACGAACACGTCGAGGATGCTGGGCCTGCCGGTGGCCGTCCGCCCGGTGACCTGGACCCGCCAGGCCAGCTTGGGGGTGGCGCTGGTGGCGTGCACGACCAGCTTCGCCGTGGTCACCTCGTCCACCTGGGGCAGGAGGGCCCTGGCGGTGGCCGTCGCCTGCCTGGCCGTGACCGAGGGCTCGGTGCCGACCTTGATCTTCGCGGTCTGGCCGGTGACCACCTGCTGGATCACCTGGCCGGCCCGGTCGGTGCCCACGACGACCTCGCCGCCGTAGACGGGCAGGCCCTTGTACGTACGTTCGTAGGTCAGATATTGCAGGCCGTAGGTTCCGGCGACGTTGGACGAGAGAGTGAAGGCGTCGCCGGAGCCCTTGTGCAGGCGTTCGGCGCCGGCGGCGAGTGCCGCGTCGGCGTTCACTTTCGCGCGGTCGCGCGATTTGGCGTCCGCCGGCGCGAACGCCGGGGGTTCGGTCCTGGCGACGGTGGTCGCCGCGGTGGATAAGTGCGCCTTCGAGGTGGCGCCGGCGGCGCCTGTCATCGAGGCGGTAAGGGCCGCCGCCGCCAATATGGCGATCGTGCCCGACTTGAACGTGCTGTTCACTCTGGGTGACTCCTCTCACATGTCCCCGGGGGTGTGGGGATCGAAGGAGCCCTTTGGCTGGGGCTTGCTTAAAGTTGTCACCCAGGGTGGTCAGGCGAACAGCTCACAAATTTCCATAACGCCACGGTATGCCGGGGGCACCGGCAGATCCGGCTCCACAAATCCTTGATCTTCAGCAAATGGACGCTGATATCCTCCGAAAAAGGGCGGGCTCGAAGGCTCGAAGGACGGGGAGCGCACGTGCGGCACGCACCGGACCAGGCAGACCGGATCCGCGCCCGGGAGCGCGTCGTGCTCGACGCGCCCGGCCCCGAGCCGGAGCCGCCGCGCCCCGGGGCCGAGCCCGCGCCGTGGCTGGCGCGCCTGCTGGACTTCTCCGGGCAGGCGTTCGACGGCGACCGCACGCTGCCGGCCCTGTGGCCGAGGGACGCGGCCCGATGAGCGACTCGACAAACGGCTCGACAAGCGGCTCGACGAACGGCCCGACGAACGACCCGACGAACGACGCGATGAACGACCCGACGAACGGCCCGGCTACCGGCGCGACGGGCGGTACTGACCGGGCGGACCTCGTCCTCGGACGGCGTCTCGGGCGGGGCGGCCGGAGCACGGTCCACGAGGTGCCCGGGCGCCGGATCAACGGTCAGTTCGAGGTCGTCTACAAGGAGTACGACCCCGCCGTCCTGCCTGGCCTCGACGCCGGCGTGCTCACCGAGATGGCCGGGCTGATCGGCCGGCTACCCGGATGGGACGCGGCCTGGTTGTGCGACAAGGCCGCCTGGCCCGCCGAGATCGTCCGGCACGACGGCGCGGTCCGCGGCTTCCTCATGCGGTCGGTGCCCCACCGGTTCTCCTTCGACCTGCGGACGCCCTCGGGAACCGAGCGCCGACCGGCCGCGATGGAGCTCCTGCTCAACCACGACGCCCACACCCCTGCCGACGATCCTGCCCACGTCAGCACCGGCGACCCCGCCGACGCCGGCGCTCATGACGGCGCTCACGGCGGTGGCATCGGTCGGCGGGTCGATGATCGCGACCGCCTGCTGCTGCTCGCCGACCTGGCCGACACGCTTGCCCGCCTGCACGCGATGGACATCGTCGTCGGCGACCTGTCGCCCGAGCACCTGCTGTTCGCCACGGACGGCTCCCCGGAGTGCTTCCTCATCGGCTGCGACATGATGCGGCTCGCCGGAGCGGCGGCGTTACCCCAGGTGGAGACGCCCGGCTGGGAGATCCCCGCCGACGAGCCCGACGGCACCCCGCAGGGCGACGCCTACAGGTTCGCGCTGCTGGCCGTACGGCTCCTGGCCCGCGACCGGACCTCCACGGACCCCGGACGGCTGGCCGCCGTCGCCCCCGCGGCGGCCGACCTCGCGGCGGCAGCGCTCAATGGGCTCGCCGACGAGCGGCCGCGTCCGGGGCAGTGGGCGGAGGAACTGCGGGAGGCCGCCGCGTCGGCCACGCCCGCGCCCACCCACGCACCGCCCCCACCACCCCCGCTCCAGCCCCCGCCACCCCCGCCGTCACCCCCACTGGTGCCATCGCCGTCATCCCCACCACCGCCCCCGCCACCATCGCGAGGACTGCCGCTGCTGCCACCGGCACCATCGCAAGGGTCCCCGCTGCTGCGGCCGCCGTCACCTCAGCCGCCGTCACCTTCGCTGCTGCCCCCGGCACCATCGGTGGGGCCGCCGTCGCCGCCTCCGCCGGCGTTCCCAGCACCGTCACCGGCACCATCGCGGGGGGCGCCGCTCCTGCCGTCGCCCTCACACATGTCGCCGCCACCGCCGCAGGGGACTTCGAGGCCGCCTTTCCCAGGGCCCGGGGGGCCGCCTCCGTCCGGTGCCGGTCTCAGTACGGGGATGAAGGTCGGTCTGGGGGTCGGCTTGGGAGTGGTCGGTGTGGCGCTCGTCGTGGCGGCCGCGGTGATCGTGGTCTCGGTGGTGAAGGATCTCGGCCCGGAGCGCGGGGACAGCCGGCTGACGGCGGCGTCCTCCGGCTCGCCGGACGCGGTCGCCCCCACACCGTCGCCGTCGCCGGCCACCCCGGGGCCCACCGAGACGCCCACCCTCGAACCGCCCACTGAGACGCCCCCCCTCGAACCGCCCACTGAGACGCCCACCCTCGAACCGCCCACCGAGGAGCCGTTCGACCCGGGGGACCTCGACCGCCAGGACACCGACCCGATCCCGCTGACGCCGAGCGCCCTGCTGCCCAGTTCCTTCACCACGGCCAAGGGCGTGCGCTACACCCTCCGGTCGAGCGGCGTGGACAAGTGCCCGGACGCCTACCACGCGGCCAACGTCCGCTCGGTCCTGCGCAAGGCGCGCTGCTCGAAGATGGTCAAGGGCTCGTACGTGAACCCCGGAGCCTCCGGGAACAAGCGCATCATGGTCTCGGTGTGGGTCGTGCCGCTGAAGAACGACGGCCGGGCCGACACCGCGTACGCCCGGCTCGACGACGCCTACGCCGACGCCTGGGGGATCGTCTGCCCCAGGAAGGGCCCCGGCTCGGGGCTGTGCCACTCGACGAGCTGGAGCCGGGCCCAGACCTGGGGATGGGTGGGGTACACCCACCGCTACCTGCTGCACACCATGGCCGTCTACACCAACCGCGCCAACTCCACCAGCACCCGGCCGTGGCTCAAGGACGCCTCCAAGGCCGCGTACAAGGCCATCGGCCCCAAGGTCTACCAGGACACGAACTGACCCCGCCGCCGGACGTCAGTCGGGGCGGTTCAGCGCCGAGTGGCGGCGCCCGTAGGCGAAGTAGATCACCAGCCCGATCAGGAACCACACGACGAACCTGAGCCAGGTCAGCGGCTCCAGGAACGTGATCAGCCAGAGGGAGAAGAGCACCCCGATCGCCGGCACCACCGGCATGCCCGGCATGCGGAAGCCGCGCGGCAGGTCGGGACGCCGGTAGCGGAGCACGATCACCGCCGCGCAGACCACCACGAAGGCCAGCAGGATGCCGATGTTGGTCAGCTCCGCCGCCTCCCTGATCGGCAGGAACCCGGCGATGAGCGCGGACCCGGCGCCGACGATCCAGGTCACCCTGGACGGCACGTGCCGCACGGGGTGGAGCTTGGCGAACCAGGAGGGCAGCAGCCCGTCCCGGCTCATCGCGAACCACACGCGGGTGACGCCCAGCATGAACGTGAACATGACGGTCAGGATGCCGACGATGGCGCCGACCGCGATGACGCTGGCCAGCCCGGACAGCCCGACTGAGGCGAACGCCGAGGAGAAGCCGCTCTCGGGGTCGATGTCCTGGTAGTTCTGCATGCCGGTGAGCACGAGGCAGGCCAGCACGTACAGGACCATCGAGATGGCCAGGGAGTAGAGGATGGCCTTGGGCATGTGCCGCTGGGCGTCCTTCGACTCCTCGGCCGCCGTGCTCATGGCGTCGTAGCCGAAGACGGCGAAGAACACGGTGGCCGCGCCGGTCACCGCCCCGCCGAAGCCGAAGGGGAAGAACGGCGTGTAGTTGGCCGTCTCGATGTAGAAGAAGCCGACCACGATCACCAGCAGCACCACCGCGACCTTGATCGCGACGACGAACGTCTCGAACCGGGCGGCCGACCGCATGCCGAGGTTGAGCAGGAACGCGATGAACAGGCACAGGATCGCCGCGAACAGGTCCACGACGTGTCCCGGCCCGGTGCCGGGCGCGCCGAGCATCCAGGCGGGCAGGTCGATGCCGAACTGGCCGAGGAGGAAGCCGAAGTAGCCGGAGATGCCGATCGCCACGACCGCGACGATGGCGGTGTACTCCAGCAGCAGGTCCCAGCCGATGAACCAGCCGACGATCTCGCCGAGCACCGCGTACCCGTACGTGTACGCCGATCCGGCCTTCGGGATCATGCCGGTGAACTCCGCGTAGGAGAACGCGGCGGCGGCGCTGGCGATGCCGGCGATCAGGAAGGAGATCACCACGGCGGGCCCGGCGGTCTGGTTGGCGACGGCGCCGGCCAGCGCGAAGATGCCGGCGCCGATGATGCCGCCCACCCCGATCGCGGTGAGCTGCCAGAGCCCGAGCACGCGGTTGAGCTCGCCCTCGTGCTCGGTGGCGATCTGTTCTACTGGTTTGCGGCGGAATATCCCGGACCCGCCGTCGAAGCCTCGCGCAGACGTCATGGCGGGGTCCTGCCCTGACAGGAAGCCCGCCACGCGCATGACGGCGGAAGTCGGACAGACCGGCTGGAAGGAGCCGGTCCGTCCGCTGCCTACCCGGCGTGTCCCACGGTGACCTGGGCGCGGGCCTCGGTGGCGTTGCCCGCGCGGTCCACCGCCCGGTACGTGATCGTGTAGACCCGGTCCTGGCCGCCGTCCCGCTCGGCGCGCAGGGCGAAGGAGGTGTCGGCGGTGCCGGTGGCGGCCTCGCGCACGTCTTCCCGGGCGTCGCCCTGGGAGCTGGTGATCGAGACCAGGGTGACGGTGACGGGCCCGGCGTCGGACGCCTTCAGCGCGACCTGCACCGGCACCAGCTTGCGGTTCGGCGGCCACAGCCGGGCGGGGTCCGGCGTGACGGTCAGGGCGGGGGCCGTCGCGTCGATCCGGACGGTGACCGACTTCGGCTCCTCGACGTTGCCCGCCCGGTCGGCGCTGCGGAAGGCCAGCACGCTCTCGCCTTCGCGGTCCACCCGGACGGGGGCCGTGTAGGGCTGCCAGGGGCCGTCGCCGAGCCGGTACTCGGTGCGCGCCACGCCGGAGCCGGCGTCGGCGGCGGTCAGGACCACCTCCACGGGCCCGTCCGACCAGCCGGCGGGCACCCCGGACGCGGTCGTCACCGGAGGCTCGCCGTCCTCGCTCGCGGGGGCGGAGTGGATCTTGAAGCCGTCCACGATGAAGTACGAGCCGTCCTTCTTGACGCCCTTGAGCGTGTGCGGGCCGGGCGCCAGCCCGGTCCTGGTGTAGACGACCTTCTGGTACTCCCGGGTCGGGTTGCTGTTGTCGATGGTGGCGTCGAGCTTGCCGTCCAGGTAGAGGTCGACCTTGCCCTCGTCGGAGTTGACCTGGGCGATGTACTCCACGCCGGTGCCGTGGAAGGCCAGCTCGAAGGAGTCGCCGTCGGTCTGGGTGGCGTGCAGGTCGTCGAGGGTCGAGCCGCCGCCGCCGCGCCGGTCGTTCTTCCAGTCCCAGCCCTCGCCGGTGTAGGTGACGCCGGAGACGTTGTCGATGGTCTCCACGCCGTACGCCTTGGTCAGGCTCAGTTCGGTCAGCGCCTGCGCGCGCCAGACCTTCAGCGGCACCGGACGCCCGGCGGGCGTGCGGTTGTAGACCTTCCAGAAGCTGTCGCGGCCGGTCACCCTGGTCCCGGCGATCTCCCTGATCACGTCGCCGGTGCGCAGCCCCTGGCCGTGGGCGTGGGACCCGGCCGGGACGGCGGCCAGGAACAGGCCGTCGTAGTCGGTGAGCCCGACCGAGGACTTCACCTCGTCGCTGTGGACCTCGGTGGCCGTCGCGCCCATGAGCGGCTCGGCCAGGTTGCCGATCGTCATGCCGGTCTCGGGCGCACGCCAGGTGAGCGGCGGCGGCGTGGGCGAGCCCGGCTTGCCGAACCCGGTCATCGGGAACGGCTGGAAGCCCAGCGCGAGGGCGGGGGAGCCGGCCTTGAGCGTGTAGTCGAGCTTGGCCGGGTCGGCGTACGGGCTCTGCCCCTCGAACAGCGGGTCGGCGACCACCGAGCGGGTGTCCAGCCCGCGGGCCCGCCACGCGGCGCTGAGGTCGGCGACCGGCTTGCCGTTGTTCCAGAACAGGTTGTCGTCGTAGACCGTCCCGGACGTGGACGGGTCGCTCTGGATGAAGTCGTAGGGGTCGTCGGTGACGAAGATGTTCTTCTCGACGACGTCGCCGTTGCTCGCGTAGGAGACGTGGAAGTGGCCGCCGCCGTTGACGAAGATGTTGCCGCGCACGGTCCTGAAGAAGCCCTCACGCAGCTTCACCCCGCCGTTGAGCAGCAGGTTCCCGGTGACCTCGTAGTTGGAGGAGCCGTCGTCGAGGTCGACGTCCCAGTGGGAGGAGTGCCGGATCCGGTTGTGCCGGATCTTCGTCGTCTCCATCGCGTCGAGCTTGGCGTACGCCTTCTTCTGGGCGTCGCCGGCGGTCAGCGGCCAGAAGCGGTCGCGGCCCCAGGTGTTGATCGGCCCGTGGTCGGAGGTCTCCTTCACGCAGTCGAAGATGTCGTTGTCCTCGATGACGTGGCCGCCCCAGGTGCCGTCGTTGATGTCGACGCAGGCGCGCGGGCCGTCGTGCACGGTGTTGCCGGACACCGTCACCCGGCGGCTCATCGAGATCTGCACGCCCGAGCTCTGCTTCTCGAACCGGCCGTTGCGGGTCATGTGGTTGCCGCTGATGGTGATGTCGCGCGGGTAGTCCTCGGTCTTCGGGCCCGGCGTGGTGTCGGTGATCGTGCGTCGCATGTCGTCCCAGGTGGACGGCTCGCGGACGGCCGCCGGCGAGCCGACGACCGCGACGTCGCTGGCCCCTGACCCGCGGAACTCGCCGCCGGAGACGACGTTGCCTTCGGCGTACCCGTCCATGAAGACGGCGTTGCCGCCGACCTGGTCGAACCGGGCGTCGCGGATGGCGACCCGCTGGGTGTTGCGCAGGTAGACCGCGCCGGCGCGGACGATGGCCCAGTCGCCGAGCTGCAGTTTCTCGTACGGGCGGCTGAACAGCGTGCGGTGGGTCTGGGTGAGGGTGAACCCGGTGAAGGTGAGGTCGCGCACCGGCGCGGAGGGCGAGTCGCCGACCACCCGCACGAGCTCCTCACGCTCGGCGGTCTCGACGCGGGCCGTGGCCGGGTCGAGGCCCGCGGGCGGCTGGAGGTAGAGGCGGCCGGCGTCCTTGTCGTAGAACCACTCGCCGGGGGCGTCCAGCTCCTCCAGGACGTTCTCGACCATGCGCTTCTGCGGATGCAGGCCGTCGCCCCGGTTGTTGTCGCCGACCCACTTCAGGATCGGGGCGCCGCCGGCTCCGACGCCGCTCACCCTGAACGAGTTCCCGCCCCATTCGCCCTGGTGCAGCCCGCGGACCAGCGCGGTCGTGGGGTTCTTCCAGCGGGCCACCCGTTCGGGGGAGATGGCGTCGGCGGCGTACCCGTCGAGCACGGGCTCCCTGGGATCGACGTTGGGGTAGCGGGCCAGGATCTGCCGGGCGCCGTCGAGGAAGAGCTCGTCGAAGTCGAGACCCGCGCCGATGTCGGCCACCAGGGTCGCGCCCTGGTACGGGGTCCAGGCGGGGGTCAGCCGGCGTCCGCCGCTGAGCACGACCTGCTCGCCGGGGGCCGCCTCGTAGACGGCCCCGGAGTCGGCGGGGGTGAAGGTGAGGGGCTCGGCGAGGTGGTAGACGCCGCCGCGGACGCGTACCCGGGGCGGCTCGGGCGCGCTGGGCAGGATCGCGCGCACCGCGCGCCGGGCACGTTCGATCGTACGGAACGGCGCCGCCTCGGTGCCGGCGGCGGCGTCGTCGCCGTCGGGGGAGACGTGGAAGACGGTGCCGGCCGCCTGGGCGGAGGCGGGGGAGAGAGCGGTCAGTCCGCTCGCGGCGAGCGTTGCCGCGAGGAGCAGCCGCCAGGGCTTGCCGTGGCGCACAAGGGCCTCCAGTGGGGGGATGGCCCTCATTGTGGCCAACCCCTCAGACGAAGGCGATCACGCCAAGGTCACGTTTCATCCGACCAATCAACCTCTTAGAGCCTGTAGTGCGTCGAAAACTGCGTTTTGTCCGCCATGTGATCGGATCTCTCCGGGTGTGGCCCATGCCCGAGCAGGTGGTTGTGGCTCGTCTTGAGGGTTAGGCCTCCCAGTGCCCCGCGCCGTTTGCAGCACGCAGATGGCGGTCATCGCATGGCGGGCTCGGCCATCACGTGCTCTTGAGGATCCTGGCGACCTGGACGCGGTTGCCGCTGACCGGGAGTGGCTGGCCTCCATGATGGCTGGACGTGCTGCGGACGGGTCGTGATGGTTCACCTTGCGCCGCCGGCTCCGGCGATCGACGTTTTCCTGCTCACGCAAGTGGCTTACGGCGGCGCAGCATCCTGACCAGCCGGATCGCGGCCAGCACGCCCACCCCCAGATGCGCGCACACCAGGACGATCTGGAAGATCCGCTGCCCGCCGGTGAGGTCGGCCGCGTAGCCTCCGTCGTAGAAGCCGGACATGAACGCCAGCACCCCCGCCACGACCAGCAGCCCCGCGGCGGGCGCGGCGAGCGCCCGGCGGCGGCTGGTCGCCCCCGCGACCAGGACGACCTGCGCGACCATCATCGGGATCGGCGCCGACAGGCGCGCCTGGGGGCCGAGCGCGTCCAGGAACGTGGCGTTCAGCCCGGCCGACAGCGAGATGAGCGCGCCGGCCAGATCCAGGGCGAGCAGCAGCCCGACCCCGGCGAGCAGCGAGACCTTCAGCGGCCGATCGGTGGTGGTCGTGGTGGCGACGGACATGTTCTTCTCCTGAGGTCGTAGGGAACGGCCTCAAGGATGTGCGGGGCGGCCGCCGGGCGTCATGAGTCTCATGTCCCGACCCGGAGGGGACTTCTCGTCCCGTGACGGCGGGACACCCGGGTGGCACGATTCACTCCATGAAGGACAGATCGGTACGGCGAGCCTCGCTGGTCGGCGGGGTGCTCGTCGCCCTCGTGGTCGGCTCGCTGGCGGTCGAGCCGCGGCTGCGGGCGCTCGGCGTCACGGGGATCGTCGAGCGGTTCGACGCCTTCCGCGGTGTGGCGGCGCTGTCGTTCGGCGTGCCGGGGCTCTTCGTGGTGTCGCAGCGGCCGGGCGGGCCGGCGGGCCGGGTGGGCTGGGTGATGGTGTTCACCGGGGCGGCCCAGGCGGTGGGGCTGGCGCTCGGCACGTACGGGCTGCTCGGCATCAACCAGGGTGTCGAAGGCGGCGTCGGGGGCGGGCGGCTGCCGGGTGACGACTGGGCGATGTGGGCGTCCAACTGGTTGTGGATGCCGGCTTACCTCGTCGTGCCGACGGTCTTCCTGCTGATCTTCCCGGACGGGCGGCTGCCCTCGCGCCGCTGGCGGCCCGCGCTGGTGGCGGCGCTCGTCGCGATCGGGGCCAACACGCTGGACTGGATGCTGCGGCCGGTGCCGTACGAGAACGTGCCCGGCCTGTTCCCCGACGGGTACGCGGGCGTGCTGGCCGGTCTGCGCGGCCTGCCCGACGTGCTGGACGGGCCGGTCGTGGTGTGCACGGCGGGGGCCGTGGCCGCCGCGGTGGCCTCGCTCGCCGTCCGCTACCGGTCGTCGGGCGAGGAGGTGCGCAGGCGGCTGCAGTGGGTGGTGGCCGCCGCGCTGATCACGGTCGCGCTGGCCGGGGTGGCGCTCGCCGCGCCGTGGGGGGCGGGCGCGCTCGTGCTGGCGGCGGTGCCGCTGCCGGTGGCGGTCTCGGTCGCGATCGTCGCCCACCGCCTGTGGGACCTGGACCTCCTGCTGTCGCGGGCGCTCGCCTTCGGCGCGCTCAGCGTCGGGCTGCTGATCATGTACGCGCTGGTCGCGTTCACCCTCGGTGGCATCGTCGGCGCGGGCGTGTCGGCGGTGCTCGTGGCGCTCGTCGTGCATCCCCTGTACGCCTGGGTCCTCGCCGCCGCCAACCGTCTGGTGTACGGCGACCGCGACAACCCGGCCCGCGCGCTGCGCATGCTCGGCACCCGCCTGTCCGGCGCCGGCGTGCCGGGCGAATTGCTCGACCAGATGGCCGCGGAGGTCGGCAGGGTGTTGCGCGTCCACTACGTCGCGGTCGAGGAATCCGGCGCGGTCGTCGCCTCCTGGGGCCGTCCGGGAGAGGTCGCCGAGAGCGTGCCGCTGCTGCACCGGGGGGAGCCGGTCGGCGCGCTGCTGCTCGGCGAACGGCTGCGCCCGAAGGACCACAGGCTGGTGGGCGAGCTCGCCCCGCACGTCGCGGTGGCCGTGCACGCCCACCGCCTCGGCGCCGACCTGGAGCGCTCGCACGGCCGTATGCTCGCCGCCCGCCAGGAGGAACGCGACCGCCTGCTGTACGAGCTGCACGACGGCCTCGGCCCCAACCTGGCCGCGCTCGCGCTCCAGACGGACCGCGCCCGCCGCCTCGTGGACACCGACCCCGCCAAGGCCAAGGGGGTGATGGACGAGCTGTCCAGGCGCATCCGCGCCACCGTCGAGGACGTCCGCACGATCGTCAACGACCTGCGGCCGCCGCCCCTGGACGACCTGGGCCTGGCCGGCGCGCTGGCCGAGCTCGGCAGGGGCTTCGCCGGCGACCTCGCGGTCGACGTGGAGGTGCCGCCCGACCTGCCCGTGCTGCCGCCGCCGGTCGAGCTCGCCGCCTACCGGATCGCCGCCGAGGCGCTGACGAACGCCGTACGGCATGCCATGGCCTCCCGCTGCACGGTCACGCTGCGCGCCACCGACACCCTGGAGCTGCGCGTGCAGGACGACGGCGTGGGCGTCGGCGCGCCCGTCCGGCGCGGGTTCGGCCTGGCCTCGATGCGGCGCAGGTCCGAGGAGCTGAACGGCACGTTCGAGCTGGTCACCGGCTCGGGCCCGGGCACGCTGCTGCTCGTCAGACTCCCGCTGGCGGCCTGATGATCAGGGTCATGGTGGTGGAGGACCACCCGGTGTTCGCCGAGGGCCTGGTCGCGCTCCTCGGCGACGCGCCGGAGATCGACGTCGTGGGCGTCGCGAGCACCGGCGAGGCCGCCGTCGACCTCGCCGGACGGGTCGCGCCGGAGGTGGTGCTGATGGACCTGCACCTGCCGGGCATCAGCGGCGTGGAGGCGACCGCCCGCATCCTCGCCGACCGGCCGGAGACGGTCGTGCTGGCGCTGACGATGCTCAGCGACGACGAGAGCGTGCTCGCCGCGATCCGCGCCGGAGCCCGCGGCTACCTGCTGAAGGAGTCGACCGGCGAGGACATCGTGCGCTCGGTGCGGGCGGTCGCGGCCGGGCAGGTGGTGTTCGGCGCCTCTACGGGCGAACGCCTGCTGTCGGTGCTCGCCACGACCGCGGCACGCCCGCGCCCGCTGCCCGAGCTGACCGACCGCGAGGTGGAGATCCTCGACCTGGTCGCGGTCGGCCTGAACAACCAGGCGATCGCGCGGCGGCTCGTGCTGAGCGAGAAGACCGTGCGCAACCACGTCTCCAACATCTTCGCCAAGCTGCACGTCTCCGACCGTTCGGCGGCGGTTGTCCGGGCGCGGGATGCCGGGCTCGGCTCCGGCTGATCATCGCCGACTTCCGTCCGCGCGCGACGTGCTCGGCGAGGCGTTCAGTACATCGCACGCCCCGTCAGAACACGGGCCTCGGATCGGCGCGTGATCTGTCCCACCAGGTCAGACCTGCCGCAAGGGCCCAGCAGGGGGAGCCGGCAGGGTGTTTGCGCCCGATCGCCGGGGTAGGCCCCGATCGTGCGATGGTCTGGCGTGCGGGCTGGACCCTGTCCGTGGTGATCTGCCGCCCCGCGGTGCGCGTGCGGGGCGGCCACCATGCGCAGCGCTGCGTGAATCTCCTCCAGGGCCGAGTGCCGCCGGTCATCACTCGCATCACGGCAGGTCGTAGCCGCCGATCACCGGCCGTCTCGCGCAGCAGGCCGATCGTCGCGCTGTCGTCGGATTCGCCCGGCTGGAACGCTGCGCCGGCCGCCCTCACCTTGAACGACGTCCACGGCTGGTGACTGGGCCGGAGGCCGGGCGGCGGGCTGCCGTCCGGCCTCCGAGGTTGGTCAGAACGAGGGGCAGGGGTTGTTGCAGGCGGTGTAGTTCGACGTGCAGTCGGTGTAGAAGAAGATCCGCTTGTAGTAGGAGCCGCCACAGTGGTCGCACCAGGTGCGGTACGTGCAGCCGGCGCCGGCGGTCGTCTGGGGGAGGACACGGGCGAGCACCCGCTCCGCGAGCTTGACCATTGCTGTTGTCCTTTCCTCACCTTTTCCTCACCGCCCGGCGGGACGCCGGCGCGGAGTTCGCGGCAGGTGGCCGACGACCACGCCCAGGAGCTGCCGGGCGGGTACGTAGCCGAGCCTGCGGGAATCGAGGCTGATCGGCCGGTTGTCACCGAGCACGACCAGCTGTCCGGGTGGTACGACGGGCTCCGGCCGGGTCGCCAGCGCGGGCACTTCGGCGCGCGGCACCGGATCCCCGGGCACCGCCGCCGCCCGCTTGACCATCCACTTCATGCCCAGCCCCGGAGCCGCGGCGACCACCACGAGCCGTCCTGGCCGCACCCGGGCCAGGGGCGACCTGCGCACCAGGACACGATCGCCGTGCCGCAACGCGGGCTCCATGCTCCGCCCGCGTACGGTCACCGTGAGGAACCGCGCCCGCAACACGAGAACCAGGACGACGAGAAGAACCAGGACGACCACGCCGACGACGCCCGCCACGGCCACCGCGGTCAACGGACGCCCGCCGGGGCGTAGCCGCGGGCCTGGGTCGCGAACAGCTCGGCGTACCGGCCGCCGGCGCGTACCAGGTCCTCGTGGTCGCCGCGCTCGACGATCCGGCCGTCGGCGAGCACGGCGATCGTGTCGGCGTCGCGTACCGTGCTCAGCCGGTGGGAGATCAGCAGTGTCGTCCGGCCGGCGCGGTGCTCGCGCAGGACGGTGTGCACCTCGTGCTCGGCGGCCGGGTCGAGACCGGCGTTCGGCTCGTCCAGGATCATCAGCTCGGGACGGTCCCGCAACAGCCCTCTGGCCAGCGCGATCCGCTGCCACTGCCCTCCTGACAACGTCACGCCCGACTGCTCGTCGTCGGAGAACAGCTTGGTGAGCAGCGTGTCGTAGCCGCGCGGCAGCGCCCGTAGGATCGCGTCGGCGCCCGCGCGGACGGCCGCCGCCTCGATCCGCGCGCGCCCGGCCGTCAGGTCGCCGACCGCGATGTTCTCGGCCGCGCTGAGGTCGTAGGCGGCGAAGTCCTGGAAGACCGCGCCCAGTCGTTCGCGCAGCGCCGCCGGGTCGAGTTCGCGCAGGTCCACGCCGTTCCAGAGGATCGCGCCGCGCTCGGGGTCGTAGAACCGGCACAACAGCTTGACCAGGGTGGACTTGCCCGCGCCGTTCAGGCCGACCAGCGCCAGCGAGTGGCCGGAGGGGATGTCGAGATCGACGCCGCGCAGCACCCACGGCTGGTCGGGCCCGTAGCGGAACCACACGTCCCGCACCTCGATCCCCCGCGGGACCGGGCCGGGGGACGGCGCGCCGCGCCCGGACGGCGTGCGCGGGGCCAGGTCGGGTGCGGTGTCCAGGACCGCCCGGTAGTGGCCGAAGAGCAGCAGCGCCTCGTGCGCGGCGGCCAGGCTGCGCACGCCCGCCGCCAGCCCGCCCTGCGTGCCTGCCACCGCCGCCACGAACACCGACAGATCGCCCACCGACGCCCGGCCCGCGGCCGCCTCCGCCACGATCCACACCAGCCCGGCCCCCCAGATGGCGGCGGCCAGCAGCGCCTGCCCGCCCTGTCCCCGGAGCTGCCGCACCGCCACCCGCCGCCGCTCGGCGTCGATGGCCCGCAGCTCGGCCAGCATCCGGCCGCGGAAGAAGTCCCCGAGACCGAACAGGCGGATCTCCTTGGCGGCGTGCGGCATGCTCAGCAGCCGGGCGAAGAACAGCTCCCTGCGCTGCCCGTGTCCCGTGGTCCGCATGACCTCGGCCTGCTCCCGTCCCAGCCGCAGGTGCACGCGGAGCAGCGGCAGCGCCGCGACGGCGACGAGGACCGCGACAGCCGGGCTCACTCCGGCCAGCGTGGCCAGGAATCCCGTCGTCATGAGCACGGCCTGCGCCAGGCCCAGCGCGCTGGTCACCACCCGGCCGGGCCCGGCACTGCCGGCCCGCTCGGCCAGGTGCAGCCGGTCCTGGAACGCGGGCTCCTCCAGCCGGGCGAGGCCGGGCAGCGCGTTCACGGCCGTGTAGAGCCGGTCGCGGACGAGCAGGCCGACCCGGCGCTCGAACTCGGCGCCGGCGAAGGTCAGCACGTACGGGCCCGTCCCGGCGACCGCGGCCAGCGCCAGCAGCGCGGCGACGTACGGCGCCAGGGCCGCCGCCGTGGTGCCCCGCCCCGCCACCTCGTCCAGGACGAGCTTGGTGTACCAGGCGGTGAGCACCGGCGCCACGCCCGTCGCCGCGGTCAGCACGGCCTGCAGCACGACGTACCATCGGCCCGCCTCCCAGGCGAGCGCCACGGCCTGCCAGAGCGACCGCGCCGGGCTCCCGTCGCCCGGCCTCACACCGGCTCCGCGGTCGGCAGCGCGGCGGGCTCGGTGCCCGAACCGCTGATCACGCCGCGTTCGTCCAGCAGGTAGAAGGCGGGCAGCCCGCGCAGTCCGAAGGCGCGCCACACCGGCCCCTCCGGCTCCTCCTCGATCACCACCTTGGCCGCCGGTCCGATCCTGGCGGCCAGCTCCGCCACCTCGTCGGGCGTGCCGATGAGCACCGCCAGCACCTCCTCCCGGCGGAAGCGGCCCCGGCGCACGTAGTCCAGGAGGCCGGGCAGGCGCTCGCCGCACAGCGAGCAGGCGGGGCTGAAGAAGCCGACCAGGCGGATCGCGCCGGCGTCCACAAGCTCGCCGTCGCGGGTGGTGGCCGTGAACGGCGCGGGCGTCGTTCCGGGCGGGAGCACCGGCAGGGGGATCCGTTCCGGCGCGGGCCCGGCTCCGCGGGCGCCCCCGCTGCCGCGGAGCCGGGCGATGAGCGCCAGCACCAGCAGGAGGTTCAGCACGCTCAGCACGGTGACGAAAATGAGCAAGTACGTCATCGGAACACGCTCCTGAGATCGTCGATCTTGATGAGCAACAGCGCCGCGACAGCTCCGGCCAGCCCCGCGACGGCGCTCTGCGCCAGGGCGCCGGCCAGGACCGTCGCCGCCGGGGCAGCGCCGGCGACGTACCCGAGGACGCTCACGCCGGTGAGCAGCACGTTCCTGACCACGTGCACCGGCCCCAGCGTGCGCGGCGGGCCGCCGAAGCACAGGCAGGACGTCGGCGTACGCCGGGCCACGGTGAACGCGACGGCCGCCGTGAAGACCGTGCAGACCGCCGCGGCCAGGGCGAAGCCGTACTGCGGCGGGACCGGCGCGACCAGCAGCACGACGACCGCCGACTCGGCCGTCGTCACCGCGCCCGCCGCCCACCCGCGCCACCGGCGGCGGACGATCCCGCTCTCTTCCAGCGACCGCGCGAAGGCGGGCAGGTCGCGTGCCTTGCCCGCGACCGCGGCGCCGAACACCACGACGAGGGCGACCCCACATCCGACGGCGAGAAGGTCCATGCGCCGAACCGTAGAAAATCGGCGCCTCGGATTTACTGGCAAGCTTCTTAACTATTTGCCAGTATGTCCACCAGGCACACGGGGTGTCTGAGGCGGGGCGACCGGCAGGAATCGCGGCGGGAATCCAGATGAGCTCGGGCGGTGAAGCGCTCCGGCGCAGGCGGGTGGCGGCGGGATGGAGTCAGCTCGAACTGGCCACCCGCGCCGGTGTAGGCGTGCGCACGCTGCGCGACATCGAGCGGGGACACGTACGCCGCCCGCAGCGCGCCTCCCTGGAACGCCTGGTCGCCGCGCTGCCCCTGGCCGACGCCGACCGGGCCGAGCTGCTGGCCGGCTTCGAGCGCGCCGCGCCGCCGTGGATCGGGGTGCTCGGCCCCCTCGCCGTCCGACAGGGCGGCGTCGAACTGGACGTCGGCGCGGCGATGCCCCGGGCCCTGCTCGGCCTGCTGGCGCTGCACGCCGGGCGGCCGGTCCCGTCCGACGAGATCGTGGACGTGTTGTGGGAGGACCGGCCGCCGCGCACGTACGACAACCTCATCCACGTGTACGCCGGCCGGCTGCGCGCGGTCCTCGGCACAGAGGCGATCCGGCGCACGTCCGCCGGCCACCTCCTCGCGTCCGCCGCTGATTGCCTGGACCTGGCCGCCTTCGAGGCACTGACCGCCCGCGCCGGCACCCTCCCCGACGAGCCCGCGGACGACCTTGCGGCGGCGCTCGCGTGCTGGCGCGGTCCGGTGCTCGCCGGATCGCCCGGCCGTCTGCGCGAGCATCCGATCGCGGTGGCCGCCGCCAGGACGCGCGTCGCCGCCGCCCTGGCCTACGCCGACGCCGCCTCCGGCGCCGGGCCGCAGGTGGTGGCCGCGCTGTGGCGGGTGGTGCACGACGAGCCGCTGCACGAGGGCCTGGCCGCCAGGCTGATGACGGCGCTGGCCGAGCAGGGCGAGCAGGCGGCGGCCCTGCGCCTGTACGGCGAGATGCGGGCCAGGCTGGCCGCGGAGCTGGGCGTGGAACCGGGGAACGAGCTGCGCCGGGCCCGCGAACGCATCCTCACCCGCCCGCCCGAGGTCCCGGCCGGACGGCAACCGGAACGGGCGGTGACCGTGCCCGCGCAACTGCCCGCCGCCGTGGCCGCCTTCACCGGCCGTACCGCCGCGCTGCGCCGCCTGGACGGGCTCCTGGAGGGGCGGCGGGAGAGCGCGGCCATCGCGGTGCTCACCGGCACGGCGGGCGTCGGCAAGACGGCGCTCGCCGTCCACTGGGCGCACCGCGCCCGCGACCGGTTCCCCGACGGCCAGCTCTACGTCAACCTGCGCGGCTACGCCGCCGCGCACCCGCTCGGCCCGATCGACGCGCTCGCCCGCTTCCTGCACGCACTCGGCGTGCCACCCGAGCAGGTCCCCGCCGACCCGGACGAGGCCGCCGCCCTCTACCGGACGATGCTGGCAGGCAAGCGGGTGCTGGTCGTGCTGGACAACGCCTCGGACCCAGGCCAGGTGCGCCCGCTGCTGCCCGGCACGGCGGGCTCGGCCACGCTGATCACGAGCAGGGACACGCTGGCCGGGCTGGTCGCGCTCGACGGCGCCCGGGTGCTGCCACTGCCGGCGCTCACCGAGGCGGAGTGCCGCGACCTGCTCGCCCGGCTGCTCGGCCGCGCGCAGGTCAGGGCCGAGCCGGCGGCGGTGGCCGAGCTGGCCGCTCTGTGCGCCCACCTCCCGCTCGCCCTGCGCATCGCCGCCGCCAACCTGCTCGGCGCGCTCGCGCCCGCCGCCTCCAGTCAGCCCGTACGGCCCGCACACCGGCCCGCCGCCGGGCCCGCCGCCCGGCCCATCGCCCGGTACGCCGAGCGGTTGCGCGCAGGTGACCGGCTGGACGTGCTCCAGATCCCCGGGGACGTCGAATCGGCCGTGCGGACCACGTTCCACTTCTCCTACACCGCGCTCACGCCGCCCGCGCGCCGGTTGTTCAGGCTGCTGGGCCTGATCCCCGGCCCCGACATCACCGTTCCGGCCATGGCCGCGTTCCTGGAGACGACCGAAGAGGAGGCCGAGGCGCTGGCGGCCGCGCTGCGCTCGGCGAGCCTGCTGGATGAGCACCTGCCGGGCCGGTTCGCCCAGCACGACCTGCTGAGGTTGTGCGCCGCCGAGTACGCCCGCGACGAGCGGGCCGAGCTGGTCCGCCTGCACCGCCACTACCTCGACCGGGCCGACGCGGCGGCACGTACGCTGTACCCGCAGTTCCTGCGGCTGCCCATGCCGCCCGCCGCCGAACGCTTCCCCGACCACACGGCCGCGTCCGGGTGGCTCGACGCCGAGTTGCCGAACCTGCTGGCCACGGTGACCCACACCGCCGAGCACGGCCCGTACGAGCTGGCCTGGCTCATCGCCGACACCCTGCGCGGCTACTTCTTCCTGCGTCACCAGGTGGCGGAGTGGCGCACGATGGGCTACACCGGCCTGACGGCGGCCAAGGCGGCCGACGAGCGACGGGCGCAGGTCGCGCTGCTGCTCAGCCTCGCCGGGCTGAACGGGTTCCAGGGCCGCCAGCAGCAGGCGCTCGACCATTACGCGGAGGCCATGCGTCTGGCGGAGGAGACCGGCTGGCACGAGGCGCTCACCGCCGCCCTGTGCAACGCCGGCGCCACGTACGCCGACCTGGGCATGCTCCGCGAGGCCGTCGATCACCTCGAACGCGCGCTCGCCCTCAACGAGGACCTCGCCCACACCCCGGCCAAGGCCATCAACCTGGGCAATCTCGGCTGCCTCTACCTGGAGATGGGCCGCCTGCACGATGCCGAGGCCAGCCTGACCCGTTCGCTGAGTCTGTGCCGCGAGCTGGAGCACCGGGCCAGCGAGGCGAACGGCCTGGCGATCATGGGCGAGGTGCTGCACGGCCTGGACCGGCTGCCCGTGGCCCGCGACACCCTCCTGGCCGCGCTGGACCTGCACCGGGAGATCGGCAACCGCGGCAACGAGGCCGACACGCTGCGCAACCTGGCCGCGGTCGAACGCGACGACGGCAACCTCGGCGAAGCGCTCCGGCTGGCCACCACGGCGCTTGAGGCCTCCCACCAGACCGGGCACCGCAGGCTCGTCGCCGACACCCTGCACACCCTCGGCCTGATCCACCTCGCGCTCGGCGACGTGGACGCCGCGCTCGACCACCACAGCCGGGCGTTGGAGCTGGCCAGGGCGGCGGGCAACCGCTATCCGGAGACGAAGGCGCTGCTCGGCCTCGCCGCCGGCCAGAGCCTGCGCGGCGCCCGCGAACCGGCGCTCCGCCACGCCGACCTGGCCCTGGCGCTGGCCCGTACCGCGGGGTACCGCCTGCACGAAGGCCTGGCGCTGGCCCTGCGCGCCCACATCGGCGGGGACGCCGGCGACGCGCGCAGGGCAGGAGAGGTGTTCACAGAACTCCGCCTGACCGCCAAGGCGTGGCGACGCGCCTTCCTCCCCGCGGCCCGCTGACCGGGCGCCGGGCCGGTCCTTCAGGACTTCGCTGCCAGGGCCAGCCGCATGCGATCGAGTCACCTCGCCCGGGATGACGCCGTGGACCTGCTCGATCGGCACGGGCTGCCGAAGGAGACGTACCGGAACCTGTACGAGGAGGAGTCAATCCTCGTGCCCGGCCCCGCCACGGTGACCGGCGAACTCTCCCGCCGACCAGCACGGGCGCACGCCGTGGGTCGACGAGCAAACGGCTCCCGGTCGCCGCTGCCGTGCTGAACGTGCTGCAGGACCACGCAAGTGATCATTCTTCTCCGTCGGGCCTGGCCGGGGGATGTCCGGTGTTGATGGGCGGCCGAGTCCTCCGCGAGATACGACATGGACCGCGCGGGTGCGGTCGTGATCGCGTCTGGGGGCGCCCAGCCGGGTCCCGCACCCTCCACAGGAAAGGCCACCTCGTCCCGGGCCGCGAGCCGAAGCGCGCTGCTCGCCAGTTCTAGATGGGACGATGATGGACGTACTCCACCACTGTCCCGTCGGGGTGCCGGGCGTTGAAACCGGCTCCGGTCGGCACGTCCTGAAGCGGGAACACGATCTCCGCGCC
>NZ_JBFAOM010000047.1:0-75678 GCF_040675235.1 Nonomuraea sp. NPDC049637 | reverse complement strand
CGCGCCCGGCCACCGTCCGGCCCATGACCCCCGCGCGCCCTGCCACCGTCCGGGAGGCCCGCCCATGACCTCCGCCCCTGGCGTCCCCGCGGCTCCCGGCGCCTCCGGCGTCCCCGCGGTCCCCGACGCGCCGGCCGGGTTCCGGCGGGCGCTCGTCCGCGACCCGCGGCGGCTGGTCGCCATCCTGCTCTGGTCGGTGCTGGAGGCCGCGCCCGCCTTCCTCGTCGGGCACGCCGTCGCCCGCGCCATCGAGGACGGCTTCGCCCGCGCCCGGCCGCTGACCGGGCTGGCCTGGCTGGCGGCGCTCGGCGTGGCGTGGCTGGTCTCGGCCGTCGGCGCCCGCCAGGTGGTGCTGGCCGTGGCCGCCGTGGCCGAGCCGTTCCGCGACGACCTGCTGACGCGGGTGGTGCAGGGAGCGCTGCGCCGCCCGCTCGACGAGCGGCCCGACAGCGCGGCCACCGCGCGGGCCGGGCTCCAGGTCGAGCTGGCCAGGGACGCCTTCGCCGCCGTCGTCACCACGGTCAGGGGGTTCGCGTTCACGCTGGTCAGCGTGGTGCTGGGGCTGCTGACGCTGGCGCCGGGCACGCTCGTGCTGGTGCTGCCGCCGTTCGCGGCCGGGCTGGCGTTCTTCCTGGCCTCGCTGCCCGCGCTGGCCCGGCGGCAGCGCGCGTTCCTGCTGGCCGACGAGGAGCTGGCCCGGTCGATGACCGCGACGGCCGCCGGGCTGCGCGACATCGAGGCGTGCGGCCTGCAGGACCGCGAGGACGAGCGGCTGTCCCGCCAGGTCGGCGCGCAGCGCGACGCCGCCCGCGCCCTGGCCAGGGTGACCTCGGTGCGCACCGCCGCGCTGGCCGTCGGCGGCTGGCTGCCCGTCGTCCTGCTGCTCGCCGGCACACCCTGGCTGCTCGACGGCGGCGCCCGGCCCGGCGTGATCGTCGGCGCGCTGGCCTACGTGACCCAGTCGCTGGCGCCCGCGCTCGGCGGGCTCGTCCAGGGGCTCGGGGTGAGCGGCGTGCGGCTCGTGGCCACGCTGCGCCGCATCGCCGCCGCCGCGCCGCCCCAGCCGCCGGCCCCGCCGAAGGTCCGTCCGTCCGGCGGCGACGTCACGCTGCGGTCGGTCACCTTCGCCTACGGCCCGCACTCGGCGCCGGTCCTGGACCGCCTCGACCTCACCGTCCCCGAGGGCGAGCACCTGGCCGTCGTCGGCCCGAGCGGCGCGGGCAAGTCCACGCTCGCCGCCCTGATCAGCGGCATCCTGCGCCCCGGCGAGGGCGAGGTGCTGGTCGGCGGCGTGCCCGCCGACCGGGCCGACCCCGCCGCCCGCGTGCTCATCCCCCAGGAGGCGTACGTCTTCCGCGGCACGCTGCGCGACAACCTCGCCTACCTCGCGCCCGGGGCCGGCCGCCTGGACGAGGCCGTGGCCGCCCTGGGCGCCACGGGCCTGGTCGAGAGCCTGGGCGGGTACGACGCCACGCTGGACCCGGCGGCGCTGTCGGCCGGGCAGCGCCAGCTGATCGCCCTCGTCCGCGCCCACCTGACCCGGGCCCCGCTGGTCATCCTGGACGAGGCCACCTGTCACCTGGACCCCGCCGCCGAAGCCCTGGCCGAGAACGCCTTCGCGGCCAGGGGCGGCACGCTCATCGTGGTCGCGCACCGCCTCACCTCCGCGCTGCGCGCCCGCCGCGTCCTGCTCATGGACGGACCCCGGATCACGATCGGCACGCACGACGAGCTGATCCGGGTCTCGCCCCTGTACGCCGACCTGGCCGGCCACTGGCAACCGGAGCCCGTGTCATGACATTTGCAGACGAGTACCCGCCCGCCGAACGTCAACCGGTCACCGACCGCCTCCACGGGCGGGACGTCCCCGACCCGTACCGCTGGCTGGAGGACCCCCTCGACCCGCGGACCGGGGAATGGCTGGCCGCCCAGGACCGGCTGTGGCGGGAGGCCGCCGCGCGCCTGCCGGACCGCGAGCGTTTCCTGGCCAGGCTCACCGAGCTGAGCGTCACCGGCCTGGTCACCCCGCCCGTGTGGCGCGGCGGCCGGCGCTTCCACCTGCGGCAGACCGGCTGTCAGGAGCACCCGGTCCTGTACTGCGACGACCGGCCCTTCCTGAACCCGGCCGAGCGCGACCCCAGCGGCCTGACCACCCTGGACGACTGGCAACCCGACCCGCAGGGCCGCCTGATCGCCTACCAGATCTCCAGCAGCGGCGACGAGAAGGCCGACCTGTACGTCGAGGAGGTCGACACCGGCAAGCTCGTGGACGGCCCCATCGGCGGCTGCCGCTACTCGCCGGTCGCCTGGCTGCCCGGCGGCGAGGGCTTCTACTACGTGCGCTTCCACGAGGGTGTGCACCTGCACCGGCTCGGCGTCCCCGACGACGTCCCGGTCCTGATCGGCGGGCCGGTCTCCTACGGCGTGCAGCTCAGCGCGGACGGCCGCTGGCTGACGATCTCCGCGGGCGGCACGGCCGGCAACTCGCTCTGGCTGGCCGATCTGGCCGGCGGCGACCCGGCCCGGCCGGAGCTGCGGGTCGTCCAGGAGGGGGCGCACGTGCGCACGGCGGGCGCGGTGGCCTCCGACGGCCGCCTGTACCTGCTCACCGACCGCAACGCCCCCCGGCGCCGGCTGTGCGTGGCCGACCCGGCCGAGCCCGAGGTGTGGCGCGAGCTGGTCCCCGAGGACCCCCGGGCGGTGCTCGGCGCGTTCACCCTGCTGGACGGCGACCGCCTGCTGGTCTCCAGGACCCGCCACGCGGTCGGCGAGATCGCCGTGCACGACGCCAGGACGGGCGAGCGGCTGGGCGAGGTGCCCCTGCCCGGCAGCGGCTCGATCGCCTCGCTCAGCTCCCGGCCCGAAGGCGGCCACGAGGCCTGGTTCACCTACACCGACGCCGTCACCCCCGCCGAGATCTGGCGCTACGACGCCCGGACCGGCGCCGCCACCCTGTGGGCCGCCCCGCCCGGCCGCGTCGCGCTGCCCGACGTGAAGAGCCACCACGTCGAGTACACCTCGGCCGACGGCACCCCCGTGCGCATGGTCGTGGTCGCGCTCTCCGCCGGCTCGGGCCCCCGCCCGGCGATACTCAACGGGTACGGCGGCTTCGGCATCCCGCTCATGCCCGGCTACGCGGCCGACTCGCTGGCCTGGGTGGAGTCGGGCGGCGTGCTGGCCATCGCGAACCTGCGCGGCGGCGGCGAGGAGGGCGAGTCCTGGCACCGCGACGGCATGCTGGAGCGCAAGCAGAACGTCTTCGACGACTTCGTCGCCGCGGCCGAGAAACTGGTCGCCGACGGCTGGACGACCCCGGAGCAGCTCGGCATCTGGGGCGAGTCGAACGGCGGCCTGCTCGTCGGCGCGGCCCTCACCCAGCGCCCCGACCTGTTCGCCGCCGCCGTCTGCTCGGCGGGGCTGCTGGACATGGCCCGCTACCACCTCAGCGGCCTCGGCCCGTCCTGGACCGGCGAGTACGGCGACCCCGCCGACCCCGACCACCTGGCCTGGCTGATGGCCTACTCGCCCTACCACCACGTCCGGCCGGACGCCGACTACCCGGCGACGCTGTTCACCGTCTCGGCCGCCGACACCCGGGTGGACCCGATGCACGCCCGCAAGATGTGCGCGGCCATGCAGTGGGCCCAGGGGAGCAGGGGGGCCGGTTCCCGTCCCGTCCTGCTGCGCCACGAGCGCGACGTCGGCCACGGGGCCCGCGCCGTCAGCCGGTCCATCGCGCTCGCCGCCGACGTCCTGGCCTTCCTGGCCGCCCACACCCGCGCCTGAGCCGGGCGGGGGCGGCGGCGGGAGGTCAGATCCAGCCGGACTCGCGGGCGATGCGGATGGCGTCTATGCGGCTGCGCGCGCCCAGCTTGGCCGTCGTCCGGCACAGGTAGTTCCGGACCGTTCCCTCGGCCAGGAACAGCGACGCGGCGATCTCGCCGATGGAGGCGCCGTCGGCCGCCGCGCCGATCACGTCCAGCTCGCGGGGGGTGAGCGGCGGCTCCGGCGGGCGCATGGCCGCGATGGCCAGCTCCGAGTCGATGACCCGCTCGCCGTCGGCGACCCGGCGGATGGCGTCGGCCAGCCGCTCGGGCGGCGCGTCCTTGGCCATGAACCCCCGTACGTGCACCTCCAGCGCCTGCTTCAGCAGCCCGGGGGTGCCGACGCCGGTCAGGATCAGCACGCCGCAGCCGGGCAGCTTCTCGTGCAGCTCGCCGGCCGCGGCGAGCCCGTCCATGCCGGGCAGGGCGATGTCGAGCACCGCCACGTCCGGACGGCACGACTGGGCGGCGGCCAGGATGCGGTCGCCCCGCTCGACTTCGGCGACGACCTCGATGTCCTCCTCGTAGGCCAGCAGGGCCACGAGCGCCCCTCGTACCAGGTTCATGTCCTCAGCGAGCAACGTTCGAATCACCATGGGGTCCTTGCGGTCGACCAGGCTTGCAACGTCCTGCGGGCCACTCAATCCTGACGTAAAGCCCGCACTGTGGAAAGTCCTCCTAAGTGACGGTAAAGCCGCCGCCGACAAGTGGACGCTCATTTGGGGAATGCTCAAGGCCATGAAGCCTCGAGTGAAGCCCCTGCCTCCTGCGGAATGGGACGACTTTCAGCAGGCGAACCCCCAGAACGTCTTCACGACGCTGGGCCGGCACCCCGCGCTCTACCAGGGCTGGCTGCGCTTCGGCGGCGCGCTGCTCAACGGCACGCTGCCGGCCCGCGACCGCGAGCTGGCCATCCTGCGCACCGCCTTCCACAGCGGCAGCGCCTACGAATGGGCCCATCACGCCCGCATCGCCCGCGAGGTGGGCCTGACCGACGTGGAGATCGAGTCGGTCCGCCAGCTCGACGCCCTCTGGCCCGTCGAGGACCGCCTGGTGTTACAGGTGGCCGACGACCTCCACTACGCGGGCGACCTCACCGACGCCACCTGGGCCGCCCTGTGCGACCGCTACGACGAGGTGCGCAGGATCGAGCTGGTCGTCCTGGTCGCGCACTACGCCATGCTGGCGCTGGTGCTCAGGGCGTTCCGCGTGCAGCTGGAGGAGTGAGCCCCCCTCACTCATCTGTACGCGGCCCTCACGCGCCCGCCCGGGGGAGGATCATCGTCACGCCCGGGACCGAGCCGATCGAGGCCAGCGCCTTGCCCGCGTCGGCCAGGCCGATCGTCCGGGTGACGAGCTGGTCGGGGTGCAGGATCCCGGCCCTGATCAGCTCCAGCATGGGCGGGTAGGCGTGCGCGGCCATGCCGTGGCTGCCCAGCAGCCGCAGCTCGTGGCCGATCACGCGGTCCATCGGCACCGGCGTCGCGCCGCCCGGCAGCAGGCCGACCTGGACGTGCCGCCCCCGCCTGCGCAGGCTCTCGACCGAGGCCGCGCACGTGCGGGGGCTGCCCAGCGCGTCGAGCGAGACGTGCGCGCCGCCCCTGGTCAGCTCCCTGACCTGGGCCGCCGCGTCGCCGGCCGAGCCGTCGACGAAGTGCGTGGCCCCGGCCAGCTCGGCCAGTTCCAGTGCGTCGGCGCTGATGTCCACGGCCACCACCCGCGCCCCGGACGCCGCCGCGATCATCACCGCCGACAGCCCGACCCCGCCGCAGCCGTGCACCGCCACCCACTCTCCCGGACGCACCTCGCCCACCTGGACGACCGCCCGGAAAGCGGTGGCGAAGCGGCAGCCCAGCCCGGCGGCGGTGGCGTAGGCCATCTCCTCGGGGATCGGGACGAGGTTCACGTCGGCGTGGTCGACGGCGACGTACTCGGCGAAGGAGCCCCAGTGGGTGAAGCCCGGCTGGGTCTGCCGCTCGCACACCTGCTGCTCGCCCGTGGCGCAGGCCGCGCAGGTGCCGCAGGCGCAGATGAACGGCACGGTGACCCGCGCCCCCGGCAGCCAGCCCCGCACGTCGGGGCCCACGGCCTCGATCACGCCCGCCAGCTCGTGGCCGGGCACGTGGGGGAGGACCTTGATGTCGGGGTCGTGCCCCTGCCAGCCGTGCCAGTCGGAGCGGCACAGCCCGGTCGCCTCGACCCGGATCACCGCCCCGCCGGGCGCGGGGGTGGGATCGGGCAGCTCGCGCAGGTCGAGCTCCCCGCCGAAGACGTCAAAGGCAACCGCTCGCATCTCATGAGCTTAGAGTGAGTCGCCGCAGGTCGCGCAAGGCCCGGTGGGAGGGCGAGCCGGGTTCGGTGGTGTAGAGCACCAGCCGCAGGTCGTCGCGGTCGGGCACCGGGAGCACCTGGCAGATGGCGTCGATCGTGCCGACGACCGGATGGATGACCTGTTTGCGCTGCTCCCTGCGCACCTCCACCTCGTGCCGGGCCCACAGCTCGGCGAACTCGGGGCTGAGCGCCAGCATCTCGGCCACCAGCGCCCGCAGCGCCCGGTCGTCGGGGTAGCGGCCGGCGGCCACGCGCAGGTCGGCGACCGAGGCGCGGGCGAAGCGGCCCTTCTCCTCGTCCGACAGGTGCTCGGCGATGCCGGGCGACATGAACACCCAGCGGATCACGTTGCGCTCGTCCTGGTCCAGCATGAGCGCCCGGCCGAGCGCGCCCAGCACCTGCCGCGACGGGTGCGGCCCCCGGCCCTGCTCCAGCCGGATGTAGTAGTCGATCGACATCCCGGCGAGCTGGGCCACCTCCTGGCGGCGCAGGCCGGGCGTGCGCCGGCGCCCGCCGCCGGGCAGGCCCACGTCGGACGGGGTGACGCGGGCACGCCTGCTGCGCAGGAAGCCGGCCAGTTCGTCGCGGTTCATGCCTCCATCCTCCGTCCTGAGGCCAGGTGAGCGGGCGCGCGAAGGTGGTACCGCTGATCCCAGCTTCCGCGGGTCTCTCCCGTCCCCGCTGCGGCCTGGGAGAACGTTGGGCCATGACGACGACTGCCCTGATCACGGGCGCCAAACCGACCTCAACGCCCCCACCGGCTTCCGCACCGCCGAGCAGGGCGCGGCCATCGTCGTCCGGCTGGCGACCCTGGACGCCGACGGCCCGACCGGCGCCTACCTGGAGGACGCGGGATCGATCGGCTGGTGAGGTGTGGACACTTGCGTACTGGACAGAAGGGGGCGATGGGACGAGATCTGGACAAAGAGCGGTTCTCCGAGGCGGAGTACGCGCGCTTCGGAGAACGCATCCGGGAGCAGCTCGGCACTCTTCGCGAGCTGCTCGAAACCCCTGGCTTCGGCCAGGGGCCGGCCACCATCGGGGCCGAACTGGAGCTGTTCCTCATTGATGAGCAAGGACGGCCGCTGCCGCGCAACGACGAGGTGCGGGACAGGCTCGACGACCCGCGCGTCGTGCTCGAACTGGGCCGCTTCAACATCGAGGTCAACCTCACCCCGATGCCGCTGGCCGGGTCGCCCTTCGAGCGCATGGGGGCCGAGATCCAGGAGACGGTGACCAAGGTGGACGCCGCCGTCGAGGGCGGCGGCGCCCTGCCGATCGGCATCCTGCCCACGCTGGCCGCCGAGGACTTCACCATCGGCGCGATGAGCGACCAGAACCGCTACCGGGCCATGAGCAGGGGCATCAGGCGGCTGCGGCTGGAACCGTTCCTCGTCAAGATCGAGGACCTGGAGCTGTCGGTGGAGGACGTGATCCTGGAGAGCGCCAACACCTCCTGGCAGGTGCACATCCGCACGCCGCCCGACCGCTTCGCCCGGCTGTTCAACGCCGCCCAGCTCGCCATCGGGCCGGTGCTGGCCGCGTGCGGCAACTCGCCGTTCTTCCTGGGCAGGCAGTTGTGGGCGGAGACGCGGATCGCGCTGATGGAGGAGGCGGCCGACGACCGTGACGTGGAGCGGCGCGGGCGCAGGGACGGGCGGGTCACGTTCGGCTCGGACTGGGTGCGGGAGGGCGCGCACGAGCTGTTCGAGCGGTACGTCCAGGACTACGAGCCGATCGTGCCCGACCTGTCCGACGACGCCGAGCCGCACGAGGTGCCGGAGCTGCGGCTGCACCAGGGCACGATCTGGCAGTGGAACCGGCCCGTCTACGACCCGGCCGACGGCGGCCACCTGCGGGTCGAGATGCGCGCGCTGCCCGCCGGGCCCTCGTGCGCGGACATGACCGCGAACACGGCGTTCCTGCTGGGGCTGACGTTGTCGCAGGCCGAGCGGGACCTGACCGGCTACCGGTTCGCCGAGGCGTACCAGAACTTCTACCGCGCCGCCCAGGACGGGCTGGAGGCCAAGCTGACCTGGCCGGGCCTGGACGGCGAGTTCGAGGCCGCCGACCTGGTGCTCAGGCTGCTGCCCGAGGCGCGGGCCGCGCTGCTGGCGGCCGGGGTGACCCCGCACGACGCCGACACCGCCCTGGACGTCATCGCCCAGCGCACCCGGCTGCGGCGCACCGGCGCGGTCTGGCAGCGCGAGGCGCTGGCGCGCTTCGGCGGCGACCGGGAACGGCTCGTGCGCCGCTACCGCGAGCTGGCCCTGTCGGGCCTGCCGGTGCACCTGTGGGACTGAACGGGACTGAACTGGCACTGAACGCCAACAAATGCCGCCGCACGTCCGTCAAACTACTCCGAGAGACGGACGAAGTGAGGCAGATATGGCGGCGACGGGGATGGCACCGGCCGACAAGGCGCCCTACGCGTTAACGCGGGCCACGGGGACGCTGGCCACGGGGGCGGCGAAGCTGGCCGGGGAGATCGGCGCGACCGGGGTCGAGGCCCTGCTGGCGCACGCCAACAGGACCGCCGTCCACAAGGGCGCGACGGCGGCGCTGGGCTCGATGCGGCCCAGGCCGGCGGACTGGTACGCCTTCGACGCGAAGGACCAGGACACGGTCGACTGGTACCCGCAGGGCGTGACCTGCGGCGAGGAGTCCGGCGCCATCGGCGTGCCGGTGCTGCTGGTGAGCTGGTACTTCAAGCCGGCGGCGGGCGAGCGGGGGATCAGGGTGTCGTTCCTGAGCCCCCGGACGCTGAAGTACCAGCACGCGCTGCTGGTCGAGGCCAGGCCCGACGGCTCGTACGGGCCGATCGACGTGCACGCGGGCGGCCTGGCCTGCCACGGCGACCTGCTCTACGTCGCCGACACCTTCAACGGCCTGCGCGTCTTCGACCTGGGCAACCTGCTCGACCTGCGCACCGCCCAGCCCGACCTGGGCGACTCCGCGCGCATCGGGCGCTCCGGCGGCCGGTTCCACGCCTTCGGCTACCGCTACCTGCTCCCGCAGACCGACTGCTGGAAGCTCGTGCGCGGCGGGCCGCACTTCTCGTTCCTGTCGGTCGACCGCAGCGGCGGCACGCCCGCGCTGGTCGCCGGCGAGTACCGGGAGAACGACCCCGGCGGGTGGGTCGCCCGCTGGAACCTGCCGCTGACGGACGGCACGCCCAAGGACGCCTTCGTCATGGGCCACCCCAAGATCCAGGGCGCGGTCTCGTGGGGCGGCAAGTGGTACCTGAGCCAGGCGGCCGACGCCGCCACCAACGGCAAACTGCTCGTCCACAGCGGCGACACGCTGCTGACCAGGCCCTACCCGATCGGGCCCGAGGACCTGACGGTGCGCGGCGGCAAGGTGTGGAGCGTCACCGAGTTCAGGAACAAGCGCATCGTCTTCGGCGTCGAGCTCTGATTCAGCAGGGCTCAGCCTTCCATGTGGGCGCGCAGGACCTCGCGGTAGCGGCGGTCGAAGGCGTCGTAGCGGGCCCGCAGGGCGGCTCCCGGCCAGCCCGCGGGCAGCAGCTCGGCGGGCAGCAGCGGGTCGGCCAGCAGGTGGCGCAGGACGGCGGCCGAGACCAGGAAGCCCTCGGCCAGCCCGTCGGCCCGATCGAGCGCCCGCTCCAGCCGGGCCGCCTCGGCCGCCCAGCCGTCGAGGTCCCACAGCAGCGGGGTGGGGTCGCCGTGCGGGCGGCCGTCGATCAGGGTGCACTGCGCGGTGACGGTCTCGGGCCACTCGCGCACCAGGTTGGCCGGACGCAGCCAGGTGCCCTCGCGCAGCTCGCCCATGCGCAGCGCGGACATCGTGTGCCGGAACGCGGCCCGGTCGGCCGGGGCGCGCCGCTCGGCGGTGACCACCGCCACCTCCCAGGTGCCGTCCCACGGCCTGGTGTGCGGGTCGCGGCTCTCGTCCTGCCGGGCCTGGCGCTCGACGAGCCGCTCGGACAGCGTGTAGCGGCCGCCCTGCTGCGTCAGGTCGCCGGCCGCCACCATGCGCGACAGCGCCACCCGGACCGTGCCCTCGGCGATGCCGAACAGCGCGCCGATGCGCACCAGGTGACGGGCGGGCAGCCGGGGCGGGTGGCTGCCGAGCAGCGCGCTCAGCACCGCCGACCGGGCGCTGAGTGAGGTGTTACGGTCTTCCATCGCGTGTTGATTATATGTAACACTCGCGAGTATGGGCCGGTATCTCATCGAACCTTTCGACCACAGCGACCGCTACGCCACCGAGCGCTACCAGGGGGCGGCCGGGCGCAACTGGTGGACCTGCGACCCCACGCTGCGCCTGCTCATGCGGCGCCACCTCGGCGACGGCTTCGCCTGGGCCGAGCCCCGCCTCGAACGGCTCGGCGCGCTGATGGGCGGCCTGGTCGCCGAGTGCGCCGAGGAGACCGACCGTAACCCGCCCCGCCTGGAGAAGTACGACAAGTGGGGCAGGGACGTCAGCCGGGTCGTCATGCCGCCGTCCTTCCAGGCCGCGCGCGCGGCGCTCATGGAGGACAACTTCACCTCGCCGGCGTTCGCCGAGGAGGCACGGGCGAACGGGGCGGACCCGGCCGCGCTGGCGGCGGCCTGGACGTACCTGCTCGACCAGGCCGACATCGGGATGGGCTGCGCACTCGGCACCGGCGGGGACATGGTGGTCTCGCTGGCCGAGAAGCACGCGCCGCCGGACGTACGCGACCGGGTCCGGGAGATCTTCGCCGACGGCTACTACTCCGGCGAGGCCGCCCAGATGTTCACCGAACGCACCGGCGGCTCCGACCTGGCCGCCCTGGAGGCGTGGGCCGAGCCCGAGGGGGAGGCGTGGCGGCTGACCGGGTTCAAGTGGTTCGCCTCCAACGCCAACGGCTCGGCGTTCGTGGTGCTCGCCCGCACGCCCGACGGGTCGGTGGCGCCGTTCCTGGCGCTGTGGGAGCGGCGCGACGGCTCGCGCAACGGGGTGCGCATCCGGCGGCTGAAGGACAAGCTGGGCACCCGCTCGGTCGCCTCGGCCGAGGTCGAGTTCACCGACGCCGAGGCGTTCCTGCTGGCCGGCCGGGGCTCCGGCTCCGGGCTCGGCACGATGATGAAGCTCACCAACGCCTCCCGCCTGGGCGTGGCCATGATGGGCGTCGGCGTGGCCAGGCGGGCCCTGGTCGAGTCCGTCTGCTACGCGCGTTCCCGCGAGGCGTTCGGCCGTCCGCTCATCGACCAGCCCCTGATGCGCCGCAAGCTGGCCGAGCTGATCGTCGAGGTCGAGGCCGCCCAGGCGATGGTGTTCGACGGCCTGGTCGGCCCCCGGCTGCGGCTCGGGCCCGCGCTGATCAAGCTGCGCGCCGCCCGGCTCGGCCTGACGGCGGCCAGCGACGCGATCGAGGTGCACGGCGGCAACGGCTACATCGAGCAGTGGCCGGTGGCCAGGCTGCTGCGCGACGCCCAGGTCAACCCGATCTGGGAGGGCGGCGACAACATCCTGTGCCTGGACGTGCGCCGCGCCATGCTCCGTGAGGAGGCGCACGTGCCGTTCCTGGCCCGGCTGCGTGCCCTGGCCACCTCCGACCTGGTGCACGCGCGGATCGACGACCTGTCCAAGGCCGTCGCGGCCTGGCACGGGCTCGACCCGGCGCTCGCCGAGGAACGCCTCTACCCGCTGGCCCAGTTCATGGCCGACGTCTACGCCGCCGCCCTGCTGGAGGACCAGGCCGGCTGGGGCCTCGACGACGGGCGCAAGGCCCTGGTCGCCCGCCTGTACGCCGAGGCGCACCTGGCCGAGCGCGGCCCGCTGCGCGGCATCGACGCCCCGGCCGCCGACCACTTCGACACGTTGCTGGCCGGGGCCCTCGCCTGAGGGTACGCTCGGCAGGTTTCCCGGAGTTTCCCCGAGTTTCCCCGAGGCGAAGCCGCACGTTCCCCGGAGGAGGGTCGCATGACCGTACGCGTCGAGCGCGAGGGGCCCGTCACCACCGTCGTCATCAGCAGGCCGGAGGCGCGCAACGCGGTGGACAGGAAGACCGCCGACGCGCTCACCGACGCGTTCGCCGGCTTCGAGCGCTCCGACGCGGCCGTGGCGGTGTTGTGGGGCGAGGGCGGCACGTTCTGCGCCGGGGCCGACCTCAAGGCTCTGGACAACCACGTCGGCGAGGACGGCGACGGCCCCATGGGGCCCACCAGGATGCGCCTGTCCAAGCCGGTGATCGCGGCCGTCGCCGGGCACGCCGTGGCCGGCGGGCTGGAGCTCGCCCTCTGGTGCGACCTGCGGGTGGCCGAGCAGGACGCGGTGTTCGGCGTCTTCTGCCGCCGCTGGGGCGTGCCGCTGATCGACGGCGGCACGGTGCGGCTGCCCCGGCTCGTCGGCGCCTCCCGCGCCATGGACATGATCCTGACCGGCCGCGCGGTGAGCGCCCCGGAGGCCCGTGACATGGGCCTGGTCAACCGCCTGGTGCCCACCGGCACGGCCCGGCGGGAGGCCGAGGAGCTGGCCGCGCGGATCGCCGCGTTCCCGCAGGCGTGCCTGCGCGGCGACCGCATGTCGCTGCTGGAGCAGCACGGCCTGCCGGAGGACGAGGCCATGCGCAACGAGCTGCGCCACGGCCTGGTCTCGCTGCCGGACGCGGCGGAGGGCGCCGCCAGATTCGCCGCCGGCGCCGGCCACCACGGCGCCCCCGCCTGACACGGTACCGGCGGGCGTCGCCTGGCCGGGCGCGGCCTTCTAAGGCGTGCCGGGTGGCTGGTCGGCGGCGTCGATCGCGCGCTGGTAGCGGGTCGTCAGCGTGCGGAGCGCGGCCACCAGCTCCGGCGAGTCCTCGACCGTGAAGTCCGCCTCCAGCATGCCCAGGTGGAGGGCGAGCATCTCCGGGTGGTCCGAGCCCGGCTCGAACACGCACCGGTCCTCGCCCAGCGGCCGCACGTCAACCGGGATCGGCAGCCGGTCGCGCACGTGCGAGGCGGGCGCGTGCACGATCACCCGCGCGCGGTAGCGCCAGGTCGCCTCGCCGGCCCCGCGGGCCACCCGCGCCGTGATCTCGTGGTCGGGCGGCAGCTCGCGGGGCGTGAAACGCGGGCCCGTCGGCGTCCGCGGTTCGATCCGGTCGGCCCGGAAGGTGCGCCAGTCGTCCCGGTCGAGGTCCCAGGCCACCAGGTACCAGCGCCGCCGGTCGTGCACCAGGCGGTACGGCTCCACCGAGCGCCTGCCGGCCGCCCCGGAATGCGCCCGGTAGTCGAACCGCAGCCGCTCATGGTCGCGGCACGCGCTCGCGATCACGGTCAGCACGTCCGGATCCACCTGCGAGCCGCGCGACGGCATCGGCAGCGCGTACGACTGGAAGGCGCTCACCCGGTGCCGCAGCCGCGCGGGCAGCACCTGCTGCAGCTTGGCCAGCGCCCGCATCGAGGTCTCCTCGATCCCCGCGATCGAGCCGCTCGCGGCGGTGCGCAGGCCGATCGCGACGGCCACCGCCTCGTCGTCGTCCAGCAGCAGCGGCGGCAGGGCGCCGTTCGAGCCGAGCCGGTAGCCGCCGGCCACGCCCGGCCGCGCGTCGACCAGGTAGCCGAGCGCGCGCAACCGGCCGACGTCGTTGCGGACGGTGCGGGTGGTGACGCCGAGCCGGGCGGCCAGCTCGGTGCTCGTCCAGTCGCGCCGGGCCTGGAACAGGGACAGCAGGCGCAGCAGCCGCGCCGAGGTTTCCAGCATTCTTCGATCCTGACGACAATCTAGGAACGATCCTTTCCGCGAATGTTCCTAGTGTTCTCCGCATGAGCGCAAGAGCACTCATGGCCGAGCCGTTCACGAGGAGAAGCGCCGTGCGCGACGACATCCAGCCCTTCCGCGTCGAGATCCCCCAGGCCGACCTCGACCACCTGCACGACCGGCTCGCCCACGCCCGCTGGCCCGCCGAGCTGCCCGGCGTCGGATGGACCCGCGGCGTGCCGCTCGGCCACCTGAAGGAGCTCGCCGGACACTGGCGCACGCAGTACGACTGGCGCGCCCAGGAGGCCAGGCTCAACCAGTACCCGCAGTTCACCACCGAGATCGACGGCCAGCGCATCCACTTCCTGCACGTCCGGTCCGACCGCCCCGACGCCAGGCCGCTGCTGATCACCCACGGCTACCCGAGCTCCGTCGCCGAGTTCCTGCACCTGATCGAGCCGCTGGTCGACCCGGACGAGGGCCCGGCCTTCCACGTCGTCGCGCCGTCGCTGCCCGGCTACGCCTTTTCCACGCCGCTCAGCGGGACCGGCTGGTCGATGGGGCGCACCGCCCGCGCCTGGGCCGAGCTGATGGCCCGGCTCGGCTACCAGCGGTACGGCGTGCACGGCGGCGACGTCGGCGCGGGCGTGTCCGGCCTGGTCGCCGGCCTCGACGGCGAGCACGTCGTCGGCGTGCACGTGGTGACCGATCCGTTCACCGCCGCGAACGTCGCCACCTTCATGCCGGGGATCGCCGACCGGCTCGACGCCGGCGACCCGGTCGACAAGCTGATCCTGAGCCGGATGCACGCCTTCCAGCAGGACGGCTCCGGCTACCTGGCCATCCAGAACACCAGGCCGCAGACCATCGGCTACGGCCTGGCCGACTCGCCGCTGCTGCAGCTCGCCTGGATCGCCGAGAAGGTCCACGAGTGGACCGACCTGCCGGTCGACCGCGACCAGCTGCTCACCACGGTCAGCCTGTACTGGTTCACCGGCTCGGGCGCCTCCGCCGCGCACACCCTGTACGAGCAGGCCCACTCCGCCGACTGGGGAGCGCCGCCCGCCATGCCGCAGGGGTTCGCGGTCTTCGGCGCCGACGAGACCGTGCGCAGGCTGGTGCCCGCGCCGGCCGGCGCGCACTGGAGCGAGTTCGAGTGCGGCAGGCACTTCCCCGCGATGGAGGCCCCCGCCCTGCTGGCGGCCGACCTGCGGGCCTTCTTCGGGCCGCTGCGATGAGCGACGTGCTGAGCCGGCGTCGCCTCAACCGGGCCACGCTGGCCCGCCAGTACCTGCTGGAACGCGCGCCGGAGCGGGCGATCGACGCGATCGAGCATCTGGCCGGCATGCAGTCCCAGGCGCCGCTGGCCCCGTACGTGGGGTTGTGGACGCGTCTGCAGGGCTTCGCGCCGGACGAGCTGTCGGCGCTGACCGAGCGGCGCCAGGTGGTGCGGCTGCACCTGATGCGCAACACCGTGCACCTCGTCAGCGCGCGCGACTGCCTGGGCTGGCGCGCGCTGTTCGGTCCGCTGCACGCCGCCGGCTTCCGCGCGCACTTCCGTGACGGCCTCGGCGACGCGGACCGCGAGGCGCTGCTCGAACAGGCCGGGCGGCTGCTGGCCGAGCGGCCGCGCACCCGCGGCGAGCTGGGCAGGCTGCTCGCGCGGAGCCGGCCGGGCGCCGATCCGAGCGCGCTGGCCTACGCGGTCACGCATCACCTCGCGCTGTGCCAGGTGCCGCCGCGGGGCGTCTGGGGCGGCACCGGCCCCGCCGTGTGGACGCCCGTGGAGAGCTGGCTGGGCGCGCCGCTGCGCCCGGCGCCGGTGGACGCGCTGGTGCTGCGCTTTCTCGGCGCGTTCGGCCCGGCGAGCGTCGCGGACGTCCAGCTGTGGTCCGGGCTGACCCGGCTGCGCGAGGTGGTGGAACGGCTGCCCCTGCGGGTGTTCCGCGGGGAGGAGCGGCAGGTGCTGTACGACCTGCCCGACGCGCCCCGCCCGGCCGAGGACGTGCCCGCCCCGCCCAGATTCCTCCCCGAATACGACAATCTGCTGCTGTCACACAAGGACCGGAGCCGGGTGATCCCCGGCGACCGCCCCGTCCCGCTCCCCCCGGGCAACGGCGCGACCACCGGCACCTTCCTGGTCGACGGCATGTGGCAGGGCACCTGGCGGATCCGGGACCGGACGCTGCGCATCCGGCCGCTCACCCCGCTGCGCCGTGCCGATCGTGACGCCCTGCTGGCCGAGGCCGTCCGGCTGTGCGCCTTCCTGGAGCCTCGGGCGACGTGCGACCTGGTCCTCGACGAACCGTAGGCCGCTCAGCCCAGCACCGGGAAGTTGGACCTGATGACGCTCAGCGGGTCGCGGGCGCGCTTGAGGTCGCGCAGCCGGGCCAGCGTCTCCGGCGAGAACGCCGCCGCCGCCTGCTCCCCGCCGTGCAGCATGGTGAACGGACGCCGCCCGCTGCTGAACGGCACCAGCGACTTGCCGAGCCGCTCCATCCGCTCCGACACCTCCGGCGACGGCAGGCCCAGCGCGTGCACGAGGTACGGCTCCGCCAGCCGCTCCACCGCGCCCCCGCCCTCGGCCGGCCTGGCCACGGCCCCGCCCAGGTGCCGGACCTGCACCGCCAGCAGCGGCTCGATCGGCTCGCCGGCCAGCACGCCGGCGACCTCGTCGTCCAGCCTGGTCAGCAGCTCGGTGTGGCCCACGCCCGGGCTCGGATCGACCGGCTCGTCGCAGATCGAGGCCAGCTCGGCCACCGGCAGCCGCCGCCTGGTGTCGGCGATCGCCCCGCCCACCGCCTCGAACGGCCGCAGCAGCGCCCCCGGGTCGGCCCCGAGGTAGGTGCAGTCGGCCATGACGAAGCCGGGGGCGCCGGGCGGCGTCAGCAGCTGGAACCACACCGACAGCTCCTCCGGCGCGCCGGCGGTGACCTCGCGGAAGGCTGCCATGACCTGCTCGGCGCGGTCGGCCGGCCAGATGATGCGGCCGCCGTACAGGAAGGGCGCGGGCTGCAGGTCGAACTCCAGCGCCGTCACGATCGCGAAGTCGCCGCCGCCGCCGCGCAGGGCCCAGAACAGGTCGGGGTCGCGCTCGGCGGTCACCCTGACCCGGCCGCCGTCGGCGTCCACGGCCTCGACGGCGCGCACGGCGTCGGCGGCGAAGCCGTACTTGCGGCTGAACCAGCTCAGACCGCCGCCCAGGGTGTAACCGGTCACGCTCACCACCGGCGAGCTGCCCGCCAGGCCGGTCAGCCCGAGCGGGCTCGCGGCCGCCAGCACCTCGCCCCACTTCACGCCCGCGCCGACGCGCGCCACGCCGTCGCGGATCTCCACCCCGCCCAGCCGGCCGGTACGCAGCAGGATCGTCCCCTCGGTGTCGCCGGACGCGCCGTGGCCGCCCGGCTGCGCGGTCACCGCCAGGCCGTTCAGGCGGGCGTAGCCGATCACGGCGGCCACGTCGTCGGCGTCGGCCGCCTCGACCACCGCGCGCACCGGCTGGTCCACCGCCAGGTTCCAGGGGCGCCGCGCCTGGTCGAAGCCTTCGTCGCCGGGGAGCAGCACCGGACCGGTCGTCATGTTCCGCAGTTCGTTCATGTGCTTAATGATGCGTTGTCCCACTTGCGTGGGAATTGGGGTTGACTTGAGGTCTGTGGAGTTCAAACTGTTCGGGCCGCTTGAGGTGGACGACGCCGACGGCGTCCGCCTCGACCTCGGCACCCGCAAGCAACGCGCGGTGCTGGCCATGCTGGCGCTGGAACCGGGCCGCATCGTGCCGCTCGACCGGCTGATCGACGAGCTGTGGGCGGGGGAGGCCCCGGCCAGGGCCACCGCCACGCTCCAGGCGTACGTGTCGCACCTGCGGCGGGTGCTCGAACCCGGACGCAGGCCGCGCACGCCGCCCCGCGTGCTGCTCACCCGCGAGCCCGGCTACCTGCTGGACATCGCGCCCGGCCAGACGGACGTCGCCCGCTTCGCCTCCTGGACGGCCGACGGCGCCCGGCTGGTGCGGCAGGGACGGCACGGCGAGGCGGCGCGGGTGCTCGACCGGGCGCTCGGCCTGTGGCGCGGCGAGCCGCTGGCCGAGTTCCCCGGGCTCGCGCCCGAGGTGCCGGCCCGGCTGGAGCAGCTTCGGCTGGCGGCCGAGGAGGACCGGCTGGAGGCGCGGCTGGAACTGGGCGAGGCCACCGTGCCCGACCTGGAGGCGCTGGCCGAGGCGTACCCGTACCGGGAGCGGGCGTGGCGGCTGCTGGTGCTCGGGCTCTACCGGGCGGGCCGGCAGGCCGACGCGCTGGCCGCCCTGCGCCGGGTGCGCGGCCTGCTGGCCGGGCAGCTCGGCATCGAGCCGGGACCCGAGCTCAGACGTCTGGAACAGGCCGTCTTCGACCAGTCCCCGGCCCTGGAGGCCCCCGGCGCGACGCCCGCCCGCCCGGCGGCGCACCGGGGCACGGAGCATACGGAGGCCGTCCCGGAGCCGTCGCCGGTGGCGGGCCGCAGCGCCGGGGAGCGGCTGGTGGGACGGGAGGCGGAGCTGCGGACCCTGGAGGAGGTGCTGGGCGCGGCGCGGGCCGGGCGCGGCGGCCTGGCGCTGGTCACCGGCGAGCCCGGCATCGGCAAGACCAGCCTGGCCAGGGCCGCCGCCGAGCTGGCCGCCGCCCGCGGCTTCCGGGTGGAGTGGGGCAGGTGCCTGGACGACGCCAGGGCCCCGGCGTTCTGGCCGTGGACCCGCGCGGGCATGATCCCGCCGTCGCCGCACGCCGAGCTGTTCGACCTCTACGACGGCGTGCTCGACGCGCTGCGCGGCGGCCCGCTGCTGCTGGTGCTGGAGGACCTGCACTGGGCCGACGCCTCCTCGCTGAAGCTGCTCGGCCACGTCGCCGGCGAGCTGGCGGGCACGTCCGCTCTGGTGCTGGCCACGCTCAGGCCCGAGCCCGCCGGCCACCCGGCCCAGCTCCGCGAGACCCTGGCCGCCCTGTCCAGGGAGGGCCGCAGGCTGCCGCTCGCGCCGTTCGACGCCGACGGGGTGCGCGACTTCCTGCGCCTGCGCGAGGTGACCGCCGACCCGGAGGAACTGCTCGACCGCTCCGGCGGCAACCCGTTCTACCTCACCGAGCTGCTGCGGCTGCCCGAACGCGAACGCCATCTCGTCCCGCCCGGCGCACGCGACGTGATCGACCGCAGGCTCGCCAGGCTGCCCGGGCCGACGCTGGACCTGCTCAGGGCCGCCGCCGTCGCGGGCCGCGAGGTCGAGGTGGACCTGCTGGCCGCGCTCGTGGAGCAGCCGGTCGAGGACGTCATGACCGGCCTGGAGCCGGCCCTGGCCGCCGGGCTGCTGACCGAGGCCGCCGGCTACCGCTTCTCGCACGCCCTCGTCCGCCAGGCCCTCGACGCCGGGCTGACCACGCTCGCCCGCGCCCGGCTGCACCTGCGCGCCGGCCTGCACCTGGAGAGCGTGCCCGGCGCCGACCCGGCGCTGCTGGCCGGCCACTTCGCCGCGGCGGCCAGGCTGGGCGGCGCGCCCAAGGCCGTCACGCACGCCTGCGAGGCCGCCGCCCAGGCCGCCGCCCGGCACGGTCACCAGGAGGCCGTCGAGCTGTGGGAGCTGGCGCTGGCCCACCTCCCGCCCGGCGACTCGCCGCGGCGCTGCCGGCTGCTCACCGAGCTGGGCCGGGCCCGCCGCAGCCTGGGCGACGCCGCCGGCGCCCACCGCGACCTGGACGAGGCCGTCGCCCAGGCCCAGCGGCTCGGCGACAGGGACGCGCTGGTGGCCGCCGTCTCGGTGTTCGGCGGGCTGTCGGTGTGGAACTGGCGGCCGTACGGCGTCGTGGACGAGACGATGGTCGCGGTGCTGGAGGACCTGCTCGCCGGCGGCCTGGACCCGGCGTCCAGGGCGGCGCTGCTCGGCACGCTCGGCATCGAGCTGCACTACGGCCCGCGCCGCGCGGAGGGCGAGCGGCTGGCGCTGGAGGCCGTCGAGCTGGCCCGCGGCCTGGACGACCCGATGCTGCTGGCCAGGGCGCTGAACAACTACCTGATCGCCGGGTTCGTCCCGGGCCGCAACGACGCCCGGCGCCGGGCGGCCGAGGAGATGCTGGCCGTGCCCGGCCTGCCCAGGGAGGCCCGGCTGGTCGGGCGCGTCCTGCGCATGTCGTGCCTGCTGCGCGCGGGCGACCTGGCCGAGTGGGCCAGGGACCTGGACCGCTGCGAGCAGCTCCTGCACGAGGTCGCCCGGCCCGAGCTGGAGGCCATGGTCCGCGTCTCCCAGACCGCCGCGCACACCCTGCACGCCCGCTGGGACGAGGCCGAGGCCCTGCTCGGCCGCTTCCCCGGTCTCGCGTTCGGCGGCAGCCTGTGGGGGGTCGAGGCGCGCCGCCTGGCCGCCCTCTACACCTGCTGGCGCGGCCAGGGCCGGGGCGCGGAGCTGCTGGAGGAGCTGGTGGCGGCGGGGGAGCGGCCGCTGATGAGCCCGGTGCGGCCACTGGCCGTGCTCGCGGCGCTGGAGGCCGGTCGGCCGGAGCTGGCCAGGGAGCTGATCGGCCGCTGGGGGGTGGAGCTGCGCGAGGACTGGGCCGCGGACTTCCTGCACCCCGTCTGGGGGCTGGTGGCCGCCCGCCTCGGCACGCCCGACCCCGCCGAGCTGTACGAACGGCTGCTGCCCAGCGCCGGCCAGCTCATCGTCATGGGCATGGGCAGCGCCGCCTGGGGCTCGGTGCACGACGTGCTGGCCGAGCTGGCCCGGCGGCTCGGCCGCGGACGGGAGGCGCGCGAGCACAACGAGGCCGCCGTCGAGCTGCACCGGCGGCTCGGGCTGACGTACTGGGAGGCGCGCAGCCGGGGGTGGCGTCCCGGCTGACTGTCGGACCCGCCGCGTATCGTGATCTCATGCCTGACATCGAGGTCGCGGGCCGTTCCGTCCGCGTCACCAGCCCCGACAAGGTGGTCTTCCCGCGGTCCGGCCACACCAAGCTCGACCTGATCCGGTTCTACCAGGCGGTCGGCGAGGCGGCGCTGCGCGGCGTGCACGGGCGGCCGATGGTGCTCAAGCGGTTCGTCCACGGCATCGAGCAGGAGGCGTTCTTCCAGAAGCGCGCGCCGGCCAAGCGGCCCGACTGGATCGAGGTGGCCGAGCTGCGCTACCGGTCCGGGCTGAGCGCCGAAGAGGTGGTCTGCACCGATCTGGCGCAGTTGCTCTGGGTGGTCAACCTCGGGTGCGTCGACCTCAACCCCCATCCGGTCCGCGCCGACGACCTGGCCAGGCCCGACGAGCTGCGCATCGACCTCGACCCCGTCCCCGGCGTCGAGTGGGCCGACGTGCTGGCGACCGCGCAGGTGGCGCGCGAGGTGCTGGCCGACCACGGGCTGGTCGCCTGGCCCAAGACGTCCGGGTCGCGGGGGTTCCACGTCTACGCCCGGATCGACCGGCGGTGGTCGTTCGCCCAGGTGCGCAAGGCGGCCGAGACCGTGGCGCGCGAGGTCGAGCGGCGGGCCCCCGACCTGGCGACCAGCCGGTGGTGGAAGGAGGAGCGCCACGGCGTGTTCGTCGACTTCAACCAGAACGCCTACGACCGCACGGTGGCCTCGGCGTACTCGGTGCGCGCGGTGCCCGACGCCCGCGTCTCCACCCCGCTGAGCTGGGAGGAGGTGCCCGGCTGCCGGCCCGAGGAGTTCACCCTCGACAGCGTGCCGAAGCGGCTGGCCGAGCTCGGCGACCCGTGGGAGGACATGGACCTGCACGCCGGCTCGCTCGACGGCCTGCTGGAGCTGGCCGAGGAGCTCGGGCCCGCGCCCAAGCCGCCCAAGGGCAGCGGGCGCAGGCAGCAGACCATGCCGGTCATCGAGATCGCCAGGGCCCAGCACAAGGAGGAGGCCCTGGCCGGGCTCGACCGCTGGAAGGCCCGCCACCCCGAGGTCGCGGCCCTGCTGGAGCCCGCCGACGTGCTGGTCGACGGCATGCGCGGGCGCAGCAGCGTGTGGTACCGGATCCGGGTCAACCTCCAGCACGTGCCGGAGGGCGAGCGGCCGGCGCAGGAGCCGCTGGAGGCCGACTACGACCCCTGGCAGGGCGCGGGCGGCTCCTGACCTCTCACCGACAAGCGGAGGTCAGCGGCCGGAGACCAGGTTGCCGAGGCGGGCGTAGAGCGAGGTGCCGGTGCCGCGGTCGTTCTCGTGGCGGTCGGCGGCCCGGAACAGCGTGTAGATGAGCTGCACGCCCGCCCACCGCAGCGGCTCCGGCTCCCACTGCCGCACCTGCCGGCCCACCCACGGCAGCGCCGTCAGCTCGGTGTCCCGCCGCAGCACCAGGTCGCGCAGCGTGCGCCCGGCCAGGTTCGTGGTGGTGACGCCGCTGCCGACGTACCCGCCGGCCCAGCCCAGCCCGCTCGCGTGGTCGAGGTGCACGGTCGAGCACCAGTCGCGCGGCACGCCGAGCACGCCGCACCACGAGTGCTGCACCCGCGCGTCGGCCGCCGCAGGGAAGAGTTTCACCAGCATCCGCCACAGCAGCGCCACCGTCCGCGCCTGGGTGGCCCCCCGGTGGTCGGTACGCGACCCGAACCGGTACGGCACCCCGCGCCCGCCGATCGCGATCCGGTCGTCGGCCGTGCGCTGGGCGTAGACGTAGGCGTGGGCCTGGTCGCCGAGCAGCTCGTGCCCGGCCCAGCCGATGTGCTTCCACACCTCGGCGGGCAGCGGCTCGGTGACGATCATGGAGCTGTTCATCGGCAGCCACTGCCGGTGCTGCCCGGCCAGCGACGCGGTGAAGCCCTCGGTGGCGCGGATGACGTAGTCGGCCGAGACGATGCCGAGCGGCGTGTGCGCGGTCGCCTTGCCGCCGCCCACGCGCGGCCGGATCTCGGTCACCGTCGTGCCCTCGAAGACGTCCACGCCCAGCGCGGCCACGGCCGAGGCCAGCCCGACGGCGAGCTTGGCCGGCTGCACGCGGGCGCAGTGCGGCGAGTACGCGGCCTCCAGCGTGCCCGCCACCTGGACGCGTTCGCGCTGCTCGTCGCGGTCCATCAGCCGCATGTCGTCCTCGCCGTAGCCCCAGGAGCGCAGGTCGGCGACCTCCTCGCGGAGCCGCCGCCGCTGGGCCGGGTTGGTCGCCACGTGCACGAGGCCGCCCTTGTGCACGTCGGCGTCGATGCCCTCGGCGCGGGTGACGTCGATGACCTCGTCCACCGCGCGGAACATGGCGTGCTGGAGGTCGATCATGGCCTGCCGGCCGCGGGCCTGGGCGTGCCGCTCGCGGGAGCCGGCGAACTCGGCCGACAGCCAGCCGCCGTTGCGCCCGGAGGCGCCGAACCCGGCGAACTCCTTCTCCAGGATCGCGATCCGCAGGTCGGGCTGGGCCTTCTTCAGGTAGTACGCCGTCCACAGGCCGGTGTAGCCGCCGCCGACGATCGCCACGTCGTACTCGCGGGAGCCGGGCAGCGCGGGCCGCCTGGCGGGCAGGCCGATCTGCCGGTACCAGAACGAGACGCCCCCGTTGGCGTAGTCGTCGGTGAGCGGGATGCCTGTCATGACTGTTCTGCCTCCACGGCTGCTGCTTGCGCGTCCGCTGTCTCCCCGGCGGACGGGGTGGGCGGGCTGATCACCCAGAGCACCTCGGCGGTCTCGTCGCCGTCGTTGACCACCCGGTGCGGGACCGACGTGCGGTACTCCACGCTGTCGCCGGGCCCCAGCGGGTGCGCGGCGGCGGACCCGGCGGGGCCCAGCCAGAGCGTGAGGCTGCCGCGCAGCACGAGGAAGATCTCCTGCGAGTCGCCGTGCGTGTACGGCTCGTCGCCGGTGGAGGCGCCGGGGTCGAACTCGCCGGCGTACATCTCCACGGTGCGCAGCGGGCGCTGGGAGATCAGGAACTTGCGGGTGCCCGGCGCGGTGGCCAGCTCGGGACGCTCGGCGCGGCGCACCACCCGGTGGGCGGGCTCGTCGTCCTCGTTGAACAGGTCGGCCACGGTGATGCCGAGCGCGGAGGCGATCCGGCGCAGCATGCCGATGCTCGCGCTGGTCTGCCCGCGTTCGAGCTGGCTGATGAAGCTGGGGCTCGCCTTGGCCTCGCCGGCCAGGGCGCGCACGGTCATGCCGCGCATGCCTCGGTAGACCCGGATGCGGGTGCCCAGGTCCGTCATCGAACCTCTCGATCGGTCAGGCTGAACAAGTTGTTCAGTGACGGTACCGACGGCGGAGAAAGCCCAGCAAGAGGGGGGTGCCTAACGAATCGGTAACCGGTCCCAGCCGCGGACCGGCGCGGATCGGCTGCGGATCGGCTGTGGGTCAGCCGCGGGTCGGCCGCTGGTAGCCCTCGTCGCCGCCGTAGACGCGTACCGACGGGTCCCGCTCGGGCTGCGTGGCCGGGCTGGTCGGCGAGGCGGTGTGCTCCTCGGCGAAGTCGTCGGAGGGCACGGGCGGCGGCGGGAACAGGTAGTCGTGCCAGGTGATCCGGCCCTTGGGATCGGCCTCGACGGTGAACGCGCCCGCGCGCTGCGCGGCGGCCAGCCGGCCCGGGATGCGCACCGGCAGGCACAGGCGGCGCAGGCGGCGGGCGTCCAGCCAGGTCCTGGTCAGCTCCTCGGTGCCGAGGACCTGCGGGCCGCCGTACTCGACGACGGCGCAGGCCGGGCCGCCGGCCAGCAGCGCGGCCAGGCGGGCGGCGACGTCGTCCACGTGCACCGGCTGCCACAGCAGCGAGCGGTCCACGGGCAGCACGGGCAGCGCCGCCAGGTCGCGCAGCAGCCGGTCCACCGACTGGTGGAACGGGGTGGCGCGGACGACCGTCCAGGCCATGCCGCTCTCCCTGACCAGCCGTTCGGCCTCCAGCTTGTGCCGGTGGCCGGGCGCGCGGTCCGCGCCGGCGATCGAGGGCAGCAGCAGGTGCGCGGCCCCGGCCGCGCGGGCCGCCGCGGTCAGCGTGCGGGTGCCGGCCAGGTCCACCTGGGCGCGGCCCTGCCGGCCGCCGGTGGCCAGGTGCGCGACGGCCTCCACCTGCCGGACGGCCTCGGCGACGCCCTTGCCCGAGGCCAGATCGCCCCACACCCACTCCACGCCCCCGCGGTCCTCGTGCCGGGTACGGCTGAGCGCCCGTACCCGATGTCCCGCCTTGAGCAGGACGGGCACCAGGGCCCTGCCGAGGGTGCCGGTGGCTCCTGTGACCAGAATGCGCATGCCCGGTCCATACCCCCGAATCCCCAGAGATGACAATGATTTTCGTGACGAGGTCTGTGGACGGCGGTGCGGGGTAGAGCCGCCAATATGGCTCGTATCGCATCCGAATCCCTGATCGAACGGCTCGCCGAGTGGGGCGTGGACACCGTCTTCGGCCTGCCGGGCGACGGCATCAACGGCATCATGGAGGGGCTGCGCCGTCATCGTGACCGGGTGCGGTTCGTGCTGGTGCACCACGAGGAGGCCGCCGCCTTCATGGCCACCGGCTACGCCAAGGCCACGGGACGGATCGGCGTCTGCCTGGCCACCTCCGGCCCCGGCGGCATCCACCTGCTCAACGGCCTCTACGACGCCAAGCTCGACCACGTCCCCGTGCTGGCCATCACCGGCATGCAGGAGACCGCCGTGCTCGGCACCGGCTACCAGCAGGAGGTCCACCTCGACAAGCTGTTCGCCGACGTGGCCGAGTACAACATGATGATCACCAACCCGGCCCAGCTGCCCTCGCTGGTGGACCTGGCCGTCCGGACGGCCTACGCGCGGCGCGGCGTCGCCCATCTCACGCTGCCCAACGACATCCAGGTGGCCGAGGCGGGGGAGGACCCGTACCGGACGGTCGCGCCGGTGCGCGCGCCGGAGACCGCGCCGATCTACCTGCGGCCTCCGGGGTTGCCGCGCCAGGAGGACCTGGCACGGGCCGCCGAGGTGCTCAACGCCGCCGAACGGCCCGCCATCCTGGCCGGGCAGGGCGCGCTGCACGCCCGGCAGGAGGTGCTGGCCGTGGCCGAGGCGCTGGGCGCGCCGGTGGTCAAGACGCTGCCCGGCAAGGCCGTCGTCCCGGACGACTCGCCGTACACGACGGGCGGGATCGGGCTGCTCGGCACCAAGCCGAGCGAGGAGCTGATGGACGAGGCCGACGTCCTGTTCATGATCGGCACGAACTTCCCCTACTCGAAGTTCCTCCCCGAGCCGGGCAAGGCGCGGGTGGTGCAGTTCGAGGCCGAGCCGACCAGGGCCGGGGCGCGGGTGCCGACCGACGTGCCCGTGGTGTGCGACGCCAAGGAGGGCCTGCGCGAGCTGCTGCCGCTGCTCACCCGGCGCGACGGCGGCGGGCACCTGGCCAAGTACCAGAAGCTCATGGCCAAGTGGCGCTCCGACATGGACAGCCTGGAGAACCCCGACAGGGACCCGATCGCCCCCCAGTACGCCATGTCCGTCCTGGACGACCTGGCCGCCGACGACGCCATCCTGACCTGCGACAGCGGCACGATCGCCACCTGGGCCGCCCGCCACTGGACGATCCGCGGCGGGCGCGAGTTCTACCTGTCGGGCACGCTGGCCACGATGGCGCCCGGCCTGCCGTACGCCATCGCCATGCAGCACGCCTTCCCCGGCCGGCAGGTCATCGCCTACGTCGGCGACGGCGGTTTCGCGATGCTGATGGCCGAGTTCCTGACCGCCGCCCAGCACCGGCTGCCGGTCAAGGTCGTCATCAACAACAACAACTCGCTCGGCCAGATCCTGTGGGAGCAGATGGTCCTCGGCTACCCCGAGCACGGCGTGCGCTTCGCCCAGCCGGAGGCCGACTACTCGGTCTGGGCCAGGGCGTGCGGCGGGTTCGGCGCCAAGGTCACCAAGTCCGGGGACGTGGCCGCGGCGATCAGGCAGGCGCTCGCCCACGACGGCCCCGCCCTGGTGGACGTGGACGTCAACCCGAACGAGCCGCCCATGCCCGGCAAGGTCTCCTACGACCAGGCCAAGAGCTTCGCCCAGGCGTTCCTGAAGGGGCAGCCGCACAAGGCGGCCATCGCGACCACCCTGTTCAAGGACCGCATCCAGAAGTTCACCGACTGACCGCCCGCCGGGGGCCGGTCACGAGGACCGGCAGGCGGCGGCGATCCGGGCGGCGGTCTCCAGCAGCGGGTCCACCAGCCGGGGCAGCTCGCGGGCGCGCCGCGAGGCCAGCACGATCCCCACGGCCGCCACCGCCCGCCCGTCCACGACGACCGGCGCCGCCGCCGAGCACGAGCCGAGCGTCATCTCCTCGTGGGTCAGCGCGTAGCCCTGCGCCCGCACCGCCGCCAGCTCCCTGGCCAGCCGGCCCGGCTCGGTGACGGTGTGCGGCGTGGGCCGTTCGAGCGCGCGGGCCAGGTACGCCTGCACGAACCACTCCGGCTCGTGGGCCAGCAGCGCCTTGCCCACCCCGGTCGGGTGCATCGGCAGCCGCCCGCCCGTGCGCGAGACGATGGGCACGGCCCGCCTGCCGTACACCTTGTCCACGTACAGGACCTCCAGGCCGTCGCGGACGGCGAGGTGCACGTTCTCGCCGGTGGTGGCGAACAGCTCCTGGAGCCAGGGGTGCGCGCGGCCCTGGAGGCTGCCGGGCGCGAGCTGGCCGAGCTCCCACAGCCGCAGCCCCACCCGCAGCCGCCCGTCGGGGGAGCGGCTGAGCGCCTGCCACTCCTCCAGCTCGGCCACCAGCCGGTGGGCCGTGCTGAGCGGCACCCCGCTCCGCCTGGCCAGGTCGGTCAGCGTGAGCTGCGGATGGGCCGCGTCGAACGCGCCCAGGATGGCCAGCACCTTGGACGTCACCGTCTGCCCCGGACGCCGGGCTCCTCCGGACATGACCACACTCCTGCGCACATCTTCCACTCAGTGGAAGAGGCTACTCGGCTCCGGAGGCCGGCAGGCAGCAGACTTCCCTCATGCGAACTCAGGTCGGGATCATCGGCGCGGGCCCCGCGGGCCTGCTGCTGTCTCATCTGCTCCACCTGCGCGGCATCTCCTCGGTGGTGCTGGAGAAGCGCAGCCGCGCCTACGTCGAGCGGCGGGTCCGCGCGGGCGTCCTGGAGCAGGGCACGGTGGACACGCTCGTCGAGGCGGGCGTCGGCGCGCGCCTGCTGCGCGAGGGCCTGCCCCACCACGGCATCGAGCTGCGGTACGGCGGCGCGGGCCACCGCATCGCCTTCGACGAGCTCGTCCCCGGCCGGGCCATCACCGTCTACGGGCAGCAGGAGGTCGTCAAGGACCTGATCGCGGCCCGGCTGGCGGCGGGCGGCGACCTCCGGTTCGAGGTCGAGGACGTCGAGGTGCACTCCCCGGAGTCCGGGCCGTACCTCACCTTCGGCGGGCAGCGGCTCGACTGCGACGTGATCGCCGGGTGCGACGGCTTCCACGGCGTCTCGCGGCCGAGCGTCCCGGACGGGGCCCTGGAGGTGTTCGAGCGGGAGTACCCCTTCGCCTGGCTGGGCGTCCTGGCGAAGGTGGCGCCCTCGTCGGAGGAGCTGATCTACGCCAGGACCGAGCGCGGATTCGCGCTGCACAGCATGCGCTCGCCCACGGTCAGCCGCTTCTACCTCCAGGTCCCGGCCGACGCCGACGTGGCGCAGTGGCCCGACGAGCGCGTCTGGGCCGAGCTGAAGGCCCGCCTGGAGACCGTCCCCGGCTTCCAACTGGCCACGGGCGAGATCATCGAGAAGGGCGTCACGCCGATGCGCTCGTTCGTCGCCGAGCCCATGCAGTACGGGCGGCTCTACCTGGCCGGGGACGCCGCCCACATCGTGCCGCCGACCGGCGCCAAGGGGCTGAACCTGGCCGTGGCCGACGTCCGGGTGCTGACCGAGGCGCTGGCGGCCTTCTTCGAGCACGGCTCGACGGAGCTGCTCGACGGCTACTCGACGGCGTGCCTGAAGCGGGTGTGGCGGGCGCAGCACTTCTCGTGGTGGATGACGACGCTGCTGCACACCTTCGACGATGACGACGCGTACGGACGGCGGCTCCAGACCTCCTACCTGGACTACGTCACCTCCTCGGAGGCGGCGGCGACCACGCTGGCGGAGAACTACGTCGGCCTGCCCTTCGACTGACCGCGCGACGGCCGCGCGACCGCCCCTGGGTGGGCTGACCTCGGGCGATGCCTTAAGGTTGGCGCGTGGTTTTCGAGGAGGGCTGGGCGCGTTCGCCCCTGCGGTGGTTGATGGACACGCTGGGCCATGCCCAGCTCGCCAGGATGGAGTCCGAGCCGGCGCTGGTCGCGGCCGTGGATCAGCACGCGGCGCTGCTGCGTGACGCGATCCCGCTCGACCGCGAGACCCTCGGCGACTACCTGCTGGGCTTCCTCGACGAGCTGCGCCACCGCGGCTGGATCTTCAGCGGCGACCACGACGCGCCCGCGCTGCGGCTGACGGCGGTCTGCTGGCTCGCCCGCGAACAGGGCTTCCTCGCCGAACCCGCCTGACCCCGCGCCGGACGTCCCGCGCTCAGACGGCCACCACCCGGCACCGGGCCCCGCTCCCGGCCGGCCCGCGAGGCTCACGCTCGCCGGCCGCGCCGCTCACGGCAGGGCCGCCGGGCTCAGGCCCGCCGGTCGGCCGTCCGTGAGGGGTCCGCGTGACCGGGCGCTTGTCCCGGTCACACGGAGCTCAGGTCTCCGGCGGGAGGTCCGCGCGGGTGGCCCCGCCGGTCGGGCCCGTGGTCGGGCCGGTCGTGCCGGGCGCGCCGGGTGTGGTGCGGGCCGGTTCGGCGGGACGGGCCATCGTGCGAGCGTCCTCACGCCCCCGCTGGTACGCCTCGGCGTGCGCCCTGGCCTGCGGCGCCTCCGCCTCGATCCGGCCGATCCAGCGCTCCCAGCGCTGCTGCATCGGGCGGACGAGCCCGCCGCCGAGCCCGATCGCGATGATCGCGCCGATGGTGGCGAGGACGGTGATGAGCACCGGGGTCGTGACGGTCGTGGCGACGCCGATCTGGTTGAGCGCGGCGATGATGCCCAGCGCCCAGATGAAGACGGCCGCCGCGATGCCGAGCCAGCGCCCGTAGGACAGCCCGCCGAGCGCGCCGTCGACGAGATCCCGGACGGCCCGGGCGATCGCCCCGGCGATCACGATGATCACGATGGCGACCACGGCCTTGGGCAGCCAGCCCACCACCCCGTTGAGCAGCGCCGAGATCGGGTTGGGCCCGAAGACGCTGAAGGCGATCTGCAGGGTGATCAGCAGGATCGCGTAGTAGACGAGCTTGGCGAGCAGCCCGCTGGCGTCGTACCGGCTGCTTTCGAGCCAGCGCTGGACGCCGCTGCGCTGCACCGCGCGTTCGAACCCGACGCGGTCGAGGATCTTGTCCACGAGCTTCTGCAGCGCCTTCGCCACGATCCACCCGATGATCAGGATCACCAGGAACGCGACCAGCCTGGGCACGAACGTGGCGACCTGTCGCCAGGCGTCCGTCAGGCCTTGGCCAATATTGATGTCCACGGTTTCCTCCAAAACGAGGAGCTCATGGAGTCGCGGTACCCGGCTGAACTGGGACTATGCACTCATTGCTACCAAATTTTCGCTCAGTGTTACATTTGTACAAGTGTGCGCAGGCGTTAGGAGAGCCGGCGCAGGTCCATCTGGAAGTTCTGGTGCCAGGTCTGGCCGCCGTCCACGGTGGTCTCGCCGATCTCGTGCCAGGCGGTGCCGGTGAACGTCAGCGTGTAGCGGCTGGTGTAGCCGGGCGTCTGGAGGCTCCACTGGAAGGTGTCGTCGCCGACCACCGGCACCACCGTGGTGACGTGGCCGCGGGAGAACGCCTCCCAGCGGTACTGGCCGGTCGCCTCGGAGTAGTTGATCACCGCCAGGGCGCTGTCCACGATCGTGCGCGGGTCGGCCATGTCGCGGCCCTGGCCCTCGACCGAGATCACCAGGTCGCCCGCCTGCCAGCGCACCCGCTCGGTCTGCAGGAACTCCTGCCGGGTGCCGGACGGCGTGACGGTCCACCCCGTCCCGGCCCACGTGCCGATCATGAACGACAGCCGCCGCATGGCCTCCGCCTGCCCGACCGGCGCGGTGGACGTGCGGGCGGCCGCCGTCGCAGGGCCGGGGGAGAGCAGGGCCGCCAGCAAGGCGAGCGGCAGGAGCAGGCGGACCAGTGACTTCATCGAGGCGTCCTCGTCAGTGAGCGGCTGATGCCGAGCCGGGGGTGAGCGGTCAGGTAGAGGCCGGTGGCGGCGTCGTACAGGTCGTTGGCGTCCATGAGCATGGGGGCCAGGGTGCTGCCGGCGGGCGTGACGTCGCGCAGGGCGCGCAGCCCAGCGTCGTGGGCGGCGGCCACCAGCTCGCTCATCGGCGCGGTGCCGCCGGCGGTGGTGGCGTCGGTCAGGTCGGACAGCCCGGCCGTGATCGCGGCGAACGCGTGGCCGGACCGCTCGCCCCTGACCAGGTGCTGGGCCAGCCAGAAGTAGCTGGCCCGGCCGCGGTACTGCCGGTAGACCGACGAGACCATGGTCAGCAGCCGCTGGTAGGCGTTGCGGTACAGGGACTCGTAGAAGCCCAGGGCCTCCTGCTCGCTCACCTCGCCGCGTTCGGCGGCCGTGATCGAGGCCGCGGCCAGCAGGGCGCTGTACATGGCCAGGTGCACCCCGGTCGACAGCAGCGGGTCGAGGAAGCAGGCGGCGTCGCCGGCGATGCGGTAGCCGGGGCCGCAGAAGGAGCCGGCCGCGTACGAGAAGTCCTGCTCGACGCGCACCGGGCCGGTGAACCTGCCGATCAGCCCCGCCACGGCCGGCGACTCGGCCACCACCGCGTGGAACATCTCCTCCAGTGACCGGTGGTGGGGGCGCCGCTCCAGGAAGCGGGTCTGGTGGGTGACGAAGCCGACGCTGAACACCTCGCCGCGCAGCGGGATCACCCAGTACCAGCCCTCCGGCGCGGAGATCACGTTGATGCCGCCGCCCGGCGTGCCGGGAAGGAGGCCGCCGCCCTGGTAGTAGCCCCAGATCGCGACGTTCCTGAAGACGTCGTGCGGTCGCCGGTCACGGAAGTGCTGCGCCGACAGCACCCCGGCGCGTCCGGAGGCGTCGACCAGGTGATCGAAGCGCTCCAGGCCGCGGTCCCACTCGGCGGCGCAGGCGCGGCCGTCCTCGAACAGCACGCGCCTGACCCTGGCCTGCTGGATCACCTCCACGCCCTGGGAGGCGGCGTGGTCCAGCAGCACCTGGTCGAAGTCGTCCCGGTCCACCTGCCAGGAACGCACCTCGGGGCCGAACGTGGCCGCCCAGTTCACCGTCCAGTCGCGCTCGGCGCCCCAGCGCAGCAGCAGGCCCTCCTTGACGGGATAGCCGCGCTCCTCGACCTTCTCGTGCGCCCCGGCGTAGTCGATGATCGTCCGGCAGGACGGCGAGACGGACTCGCCGATGTGGTAACGCGGAAAACGTTCGCGTTCCAGCAGCCGGACGTCCATTCCATTACGGGCCAGCAGAGTCGCGGCGATCGAGCCCGCCGGGCCGCCGCCGATCACTAATACCCTGGTCATCACGAGCCCTTCCGATAATCGATACGTATTACGCAGCGACGGGCCCGGCGTGCGGGGCCCAATACGTAGGCCGATACGTATATTCCGGCGTTATTCTGGACCGCCGGCCCGGCCTGTCCGATGATGCGTCTGAGTTCCGTTCCGTCTTTCTGCAAGGAGCGCGCATGGGATTGAACCTCCGGCTGGTCGTTCCCCTGGTCTACGCCGCCGCGGTGGTCGTGGCCTTCCTGATCGGCAAGACGGTCGGCTCGGTGGTCGTCATCGCCGGCGCCGTCCTGGTGGCCCTGTTCTTCGTGTTGTCCGGCCGGTCACGTCAGCGCGAATAGGGCCCCCCACGGGTCGCGCACGATCGTCGCCCGGGGATGCCCGGGGGCGGTCGTGGCGCCCAGCCGGGCCGCCGCCGCGGCGGTCGCGGCACGGTCGGCGGTCGCGAAGAACGTCATCCACCGCGGCCGCGCCCCCGTCCCCTCGCGGACCGCGGGCGCGGCGCCGAGCAGGTCCCGGTAGAACGCGGCGCCGGCCGACCACAACTCGTGGGCGCACCACGTGCCGGGCTCGCCGGCCAGCACGATCCCGGCCGGCCGGCGCCCCTCCCAGAAGCCGACGGCCGCCCCCGCCGGGTCGGTCGCGAACAGCACGCGCCCGTCCTCGCCGGCCGCCATCGGGCCGAGGACGAGGCTGCCGCCCAGCTCCTTCACCCGTACGGCCAGGGCGTCCACGTCCGGGGCCGCCAGGTAGGTGTTCCAGGAGGCGGGCAGGCCCGGCGGCACCCGGCCGAAACCGGCCACGACCCGGCCGCCCAGCTCGACGAAGGAGTAGCCGCCCTCCTCGCGGAAGGTCCAGCCGAACAGTTCCCCGTAGAAGGCCCGCGCGCCGGCCGGGTCGAGCGCCCCGTAGTCCACCCAGCACGGCTCGCCCGGCTCATAGTGCTCGTGAATCGGCACGCCCGGCCTCCTCCGTCTCGTCGGTTCCCAGGGCCGACAGCCGCAGGTGCGCGGCGACCAGCGGCGCCACGACCTCGGGCCGCTCGATCAGGCACAGGTGTCCCGCGCCGGGGACGGTGACCGTGCGGCACCGGGGGACCGACTCGCGCAGCAGCGCCGCGCCGGCCCGGAACGTCGGCATGTCCCGGTCGCCCACGACCACCAGGGTGCGCGCCCGGATGCCGCGCAGGTCCTCCACCGTGTGCACGTGCCTGCTCAGCCCGTGCATCGCGCCGTCGCGCAGCTCCCGCCACGAGTGCCGGGCCACGATCGCCCGCAGCCCGGCCCGCAGCCCGGGATGGTCCTCGGTGCCGCGGAAGATGTCGGGCGGCGAGGACATCCACAGGTCGGCGAGCTGCTCGCCGTCCGCGCCCATCCGGGCCAGCCCGGCCAGCGCCCGGTAACGCTCGGCGGTGCCCGGCTCGGGAGGCGCGCCGGCGATGGTCGGGGAGCCGACGATCAGCCCGCGCACGTCGCCGGGGTGGTCGACGGCCAGCTGCAGGGCGATCATCGAGCCGATCGACTCGGCCACCACCAGCGTGGCCGACTCCGCCCTGGCCAGCCCGGCCAGCTCGGCCGCCAGCGCGGGCAGCGACGTGCCCGGCCGCAGCGGCCCGGACCGCCCGTGTCCCGGCAGGTCCACGCCGACGTGCCGCCAGCCGGGCAGCAGGTTCCACAGCGGCTCCCACACCGAGGCGTCCATCGTGTAGCCGTGGATCCACAACACGGCCCGGCCCTCGCCGGTCGAGCGCACGTACAGGCTCATGAGGACGCTCCGGCGGAAGCGGGGACGGGGGCGAAGCCCTGGCAGAAGCGGCGGAAGGCGATGACCGGGGTGTCGCCGGCGTCCAGCCGCTGCGGGGCGCCGGTGTCCAGGTGGTCCCAGACGACGCGGTCCTGGTCGAAGGCGTAGCGGGCGCCGTGCACGAGCGCGGGCAGCGAGTCCCGCCGGTCCGGCCGCACGCCGATGGCCACCCGTCCCACGCAGCCCGTCCCGTCCGGCACCGCGCCGGTGACGATCGTGTACGGCGCCGACTCCGTGCCCAGCTCGGTCACCACGAGGTGCGGGCTGTAGGCGCGGGCCACGAACCGGGAGGCGAAGTCGAGCCGCCGCTCCCGCTCCCACGGCGGCGCCTTGGTCCGGAACTCGCCCTCGATGACCAGCTCGTCGTGCCCGCCCATGCTGACCCGCATGCCGCGCACCGAGGGCACCAGGTGGACGGCGCCGAAGTGCTGGGCGTCGAAGGCGTTCTCGACGACGTACTCGGCCGGGACCGTCACCGGCTGGTTCACCGCCGCCACGATCTCCAGGTCCTCGGCCGCCTGCTTGATCACCTGCTCGAAGCCGCGGTCGTCGCCGGGGTCGCCGGACAGCCGGGCGAACAGCGCCGCCCCGGCCCGCAGCGTCCGCAGCTCGCCCACCGACCAGCGGCGGCCGGAGTCGCCCAGCGAGACGCGCTTGCCGTGGAAGGGGCAGATCACGCAGTCGCCGTCCAGCTTGCCGCCGTGGGCCAGATGGGCGCCCCGGTGGGGGCAGGTGGCCTCGAACACCCGGATCCGCTCGCCGTCGCGCACCGCCATCAGGCGCGCGCCGCCCAGCCGCAGCGGGGTGATCCCCGGGCCGATCTCGTCGTCGAGGGCGAGCAGGAACCACCCGCCGTGCAGCTCCCCGTTTCCGGCCGTCATCTCTCCAGCGCCCCAATCACCTCTGTGGCCGCGCGCTCCCCGCTGGCCATCGCCATGTGCGCCATGGGCGGGCCGGACAGGCCGACGGTGGCCTCCCCGGCGAAGAAGACCGTCCCGCCCAGCGGCTCGGCCCAGGCCGGGGACGCCCACAACGTCCCCACACCCGGGTAGGTGTACGCGCCGCCCGCCCACGGGTCGGCGCCCCAGTCGGACACCACCACCTCCGCCTTCAGCCCCTTGGTCCACGGCAGGGCGCGGGCCAGCAGCGCGGCCAGGCCGCCCGGCTCGGCCCACGCGCTCCGGGCCGCCGCGGCGGCCCGGCCCTTGGCCATCACCAGCACCTCGGGCCGCCCGGCGGTCGTGCTGACGAACCCCAGACGGCCGCCGGCGTCGAAGACCACGACGGACTCGGGGGCGGCCACGGGATGGACGGCCAGCCCGCACCAGGCGTCGCCGGGCCGCAGCTCGTAGGCCGCCGCCTGCTTGCGCACCGGCAGGTCGTCCAGCACGAGCCGCCCCTCGGCGACCACCGGCGGCGGCACGGTCACCACGGCGGCGGCGGCGCTCTCCGCCCGCCCCGCGGCGGTCAGCGCCCGCACACGGCCCGGCCTCCAGGACAGGCGGACGACCGCGTCGCCGAGCCGCACCCGCAGCCCCTCGGCCAGCCGCGCGGGCAGCCGGTCGAAGCCGCCGGGCAGCGCGAACTCGCCCCGCCCCGACCGGTCGGCCCGGCGCAGCGCGGCCAGCGCGGGCGCGCTCAGCGCCTCCGGCTCGGCCGCCCAGTTCTGCCGGAACCACTCCGCCGCCGGCTCCAGGGCCTGCGGGCACTGCGCGGTCTCCTCCTTGAGCCACGTCGCGACCGGCACGTCCCAGGGGCTCGCGCCCGCCAGGCGGCGCAGCGGCTCCCGGGCCGCGCCCGACGTCAGCCGCTCCTCCAGCAGCGGCGGCGTGGGCCGCAGCGCGGTCAGCGGGCGCGGCCCGCCGGGCAGCAGCACCCGGGCCGCGCGCCGCGGCACCGGCACCGGCGCCGCCAGGCCGGGCAGCGCCGCGATCGGGTTGCGGTCGCCGTGGATCACCTGCGCGCCCAGCTCCAGCAGGGTCGGCCGGTGGGTGCGGATCCGGCCGCCCACCCGCTCCCTGGCCTCCAGCACCGTGACCGCCAGCCCGGCGGCGGCCAGCCGCGCGGCCGCCGCCAGCCCGCTCACCCCGGCGCCGATCACGACGACGTCAAGCTCTGCCACCGGCACATCCTCTGTAGTAGTTTGTCCTCGGCCTGATCACGAGGAGACGCCATGACGGCACCCCGAACGCTGCCCGGCCACCTGGCGCACCCGTTCTCTCCTCGCGGGCGGCTCGACCCGTATCCGGCGTACCGCTGGCTGCGCGAGCACGATCCCGTGCACTTCGACGTCACCTCGCGCATGTGGCTGCTGACCGCGCACGCCGACTGCGCGCTCGCGCTGCGCGACCCGCGCTTCTCGGCCGCGCTCGGGCAGCGGGAGCGGGTCAGGGACGACGAGCTGCCGCCGTCGATGCTGACCACCGATCCTCCCGAGCACCAGCGCCTGCGCTCGCCCGGCGCGCTGCTGATGGGCCCGGCCGCGATCCGCGGCATCGCCGGCGACATCGAGGCCGGGATCGGCGCGGTGCTCGACGGGCTGGCCGGCCGGGAGGAGTTCGAGGCCACCGCCGACCTCGGCGAGCCGCTGGCCACCGGCGTGCTGGCCAGGCTGTTCGGCCTGCCGGCCGCCGACGTGCCGGCCTTCGCCGGGCTGGCCGCCCGCGTGTCGGTCAACCTCGACCCGCTGGCCGGGCCGCAGGCCGCCGCGGCCGGGCGGGCCGCGATGGGCGAGCTCACCCGCTTCCTCGGCGAGCGCGCCGACGCCGCCGCAGAAGCCGCAGAAGCCGCCGGAGCCGCAGAGGCCGCAGAGGCCGCAGAGGCCGCAGAAGCCGCCGGAGCCGCGGGAGCCGCCGGGAACGGGCCGGGCGGCTCGCCGTTCGGGCGGCTGGCCGCCGACGACCGGCTGACCAGGGCCGAGATGCTCGGCATCGCCGCGCTCACGGTCGTCGGCGGATGGAAGCCGCTGGCCGAGATGGTGGGCAACGCGCTCCACTGGCTGCTGCCGCGCCAAGAGGCCGCCGGCCTGATCAGGGACGGCGGCCCGCAGGCGGCCGAGGCGGCCGTCGACGAGCTGCTGCGGCTGGAGTCGCCGATCCCGTTCACCGCCCGGGTGACCACCGAGGCGGTCCCGCTGGACGGCGGCGTGATCCCGGCCGGGGCGAGGGTGCTGGCCCTGGTCGGGGCGGCCAACCGCGATCCGGCGGTCTTCGACCGGCCCGACGAGCTGCTGGTCACCCGTTCGCCCAACCCCCATCTGGCCTTCGGCGCGGGCACCCATCTGTGCCTGGGCGCGCCGCTGGTCAGGCAGGCCGGCGGGCTGCTGCTGAGCGGGCTGCTGGAGCGGTATCCCGGGCTGCGCCGCACGGGGAAGCCGCCCGCCTGGGCGCCGGGCCTGGTGCCCAGGAGGCTGACCGGCTTCACCCTCGCCATCTGAGCCCCTTCCCCGGTCAGCGGACGTTGGCGCCGCGCCAGCGGAAGGTCAGCAGGCTCAGCAGCAGCGCCGCCAGGCACCAGCCGCCCAGCACCGCGGCGGTCCTGCCCAGCTCCCACGCGCCGGCGGGCTCCACCACCGCGAAGTCGGCCGGCAGGAACACCGAGCGCAGGCCCTGCGTCATCCACTTCAGCGGGAAGAACGCCGCCAGGCTCTGCATCCAGGCCGGCAGCTCGCTGTAGGGGAAGAACACCCCGGAGATGAACTGCAGCACCAGGAACGGCAGCGTGACGATCGCCGCGGCCGAGCGGGCGTTCGGGATGATCGCGCTGAAGGCCACCGCCAGCAGCGAGCAGGACGTCGCCCCGAGCAGCAGCACCCAGGCGAAGGTCAGCCAGTGCCCGGCGTCGGGCGGCAGCGGCAGGCGGAACAGCGCGACGCCGACGCCCAGCAGGATCGCCGCCTCCAGCACCCCGGTCACCACCACCCGGACGATCTTGCCGACGAAGTACGCCGTCTTCGGCATCGGCGAGGAGGCCAGGCGGCGGATCATGCCGTTGTCCCGCTCGATCGCGATGTTGATGGCCAGGCCGTTGAAGCTGACGCTCATGATGCCGCAGGCGATGATCCCGGCCACGAACATCTGCTTGAAGTCGGTGTGCGTGCCGGGGACCGTGCCGGAGAAGATCGAGCCGAGCACCAGCAGCAGCACGATCGGCAGCAGCAGCGTGAAGAACAACGACTGCCGGTTGCGGAAGAACGACTTCAGCTCCACCGACGAACGGGCCGCCGACGCCCGCCACAGCCCCGACCCGCCGCCCGGCGCGCGCACGGGACGGCCCTGCTCGGCCACGATCGCGTTCGAGCTGGTCATGCCTGGGCCCCCTGGTTCTCGCGGATCAGCTTGAGGTAGACGTCCTCCAGCGTGGGCCGGTGGACGCGCAGGTCGGGCAGCTCGTCGGCGCCCGCGTGCGCGGCCCAGGGCAGCAGCGCGGCCAGGGCCCGCGTGGGCGTGTGGGTGAGCAGCGTGAGCGTGCCGCCGGGCACGCCGGGCGTGCAGGACGGGTCGAGCGCGGTGCCCGCGGGCAGGTCCGGCAGGCCGGCCGCGCTCAGCTCGGGGGTGAGGGTGAAGCTCACCGCGGCGGGCGTGTCACGCCGGCCGCCCAGCTCGCTCACCGGCCCGGTCTCGACGATCCGGCCGGCCACGATCACGGCCGCGCGCTGCGCCAGCGCCTCCACCTCGTCGAGGTAGTGGGTGGTCAGCACGGTCGTCTTGCCCTGGTCGGCGAAGAAGCGCACCAGGTCCCACGCCTCCATCCGGGCCTCCGGGTCCAGCCCGGTGGTCGGCTCGTCGAGGAAGATCAGGTCGGGGTCGCCGACGACGCCGACGGCCACGTCCAGGCGGCGCAGCTGGCCGCCCGAGAGGGTCTGGGCCTGCTTGCGCTCCTTGGCGCCGAGGCCCACCATGCCGATCACCTGCGCCGCGGGCAGCGGCGCGGGGTAGAAGGCGGCGAAGTGCTCGACGACCTCGCGGACGGTCAGGTCCGCGTAGGCGCCCGTCGTCTGCGGCACGATGCCGAGCCGCGCCCGCCACTGCGGGGCGTCCTCGGCCGGGTCACGGCCGAGGACTCGCACGTCGCCGCCCGAACGCCTGCGCACGCCTTCGAGGATCTCGACCGTGGTCGTCTTGCCCGCGCCGTTGGGGCCGAGTAAGGCGAACACCTCTCCGGGACGAACGTCCAGGTCCACACCCTGCAGGATGAGAGCGGGACCGTACTGCTTGCGCAGCCCCCGTACGTGGACGGGGTTCGCCTGGTCGTCGGACATGATCTCCTCTACCTCCTCTTGGCGTGCGTGGCTCCCGGCGTCAGGTGCAGCAGCAGCAGGGGCAGCAGCAGCAGTTGACGTCGACGCCGGCCGCGATCGAGTCGAGGTCGCCCTCGCTCAGCTCGGCCATGTCGATCTGCGGCGTCTCGGGGATGTGGAACTCGAACGTCCCGGTCTCCAGCCCGCGCTCCCACAGCGAGACCTGCACGTCGAGGTTCGTGTCGTGGTGGCCGTCGGGAACGTTGCGCACGAGGGTGATCTGGGCGCCCGCGGGAACCTCGAGGCCGGCCTCGGCCAGCGCCTCACGGGGGTTGCCGTCCAGTTTCGCCGAGAATTCCTCGCTCGACCACGCGGTGATCAGGACTCGGGTGTAGGCGTTGACGAATTCGGTCCGCTCTCTGGGGTTCAGGGCCATTGCGTCCTCCTGGAGCTTTTCCCCTTCGGCGCGGTGCGCCGTCTCGGAACGGAGTCTTACACAGCCGAATTCGCAGTGCCTAGACTTAATTTCCGGGGCCCTGGATTAAGTATTGAGAGCCCTCTGCTTAAAAGGTACTCTGCAAATACGCCGACCGGAACAATACGAAGCGATATACGTATTCGATGGCCGGAAATGCGTATCGAGAATACTTGTTTGCGTAAGCCATCGGGAGAACCCATGTCCGGGACGTACGTATCCCCCCGGGTGCCGCCGGGACCCGCCGGAACCCAGAGCCTGAGGGCCATGCGCGACGCTCCGCTGGAGTTCGTCACCGCCATGGCGGCCCTCGGCGACGTCACCCGCCACGACGCCGACGGCGAGCCGGTCTACATGCTCAACCGCCCCGACCTGGCCAGGCACGTGCTGAAGGAGAACGGCGCCGCCTACACCAAGGAACGCACGCCGGACGACGACATGCTCCGCCCCCTGCTCGGCAACGGCCTGCTGACCAGCGACGGCGCCGAGTGGGCGGCCCAGCGCAGGATGTGCGCGCCCGCGTTCCGGCCCGCGGAGGTGGACCGGTTCGACCGGGTCATCGTGGAGGCGGCCGAGAACCTGGTGGCCCACTGGGCCGGCGGCCGGCCCGTACGCGTCGACCACGATCTGACCTCGCTCACCCTCACCGTGATCGTGAAGGCCATGCTGGGCACCGACATCGGCGTCGCGGGCGCGGGCTTCGGCCGCGCCGTGGACGCGGTCAACCGGTTCATCGGCCACTACGTGCCCGGCGACGACCCCGATCCGGCCGACACGGCCGCCCGGCACGCCGGCTTCCTGCGCGCGCGGGCCTTCCTCGACCGGGTCACCAGGCTCATCATCGCCGCCCGCCGGGCCGGCGGCGCGGGCGACGACCTGCTCGGCGCGCTGCTGGCCGAAGGGCACGCGATGTCCGACGCCGACCTGCGCGACCAGGTGCTGACCATCGTCATGGCCGGGCACGAGACCACCGCCAAGTCGCTGACCTGGACGCTCCACCTGCTCGACCGCAACCCGGAGGCGGCCGATGCCGTGCACGCCGAGATCGACGAGGTGCTGGCCGGCCGCTCGCCCACCGCCGCCGACCTGCCCAGGCTGCGGCAATGCCGGCAGGCCGTCCAGGAGGCCATGCGGCTCTACCCGCCGGTCTGGCTGATCTCGCGCCGCGGGACGGCCGGCGACGTCCTGGACGGCTATGACGTACCGGCCGGGTCGCTGGTGTGCGTCAGCCCGTGGGTGCTGCACCGGGATCCGAGGTACTGGGCGGAGCCGGAGGCGTACCGGCCGGAGCGGTTCGACCCCGACCGGGCCGCCCGGCTGCTCAGCCACCAGTACCTGCCCTTCGGCGGCGGCCCGCGCATCTGCGTCGGACGGCACTTCGCGCTGGCCGAGGCCACGCTCGTGCTCGCGGTGATCCTGCGCGGGCTGCGCATGGAGCTGGTGCCGGGCTTCCCCGTCGAGCCGGAGGCGCTGGTCACGCTGCGGCCCCGGCACGGCCTGATGATGACCCCGAGGCCCCGGTGAAGGGCCCGCTGAAGGACCGCCCGACCGGCTCCTACGACGCCGCCAACACCACCTGGGGCGGCGTGGCGGGCGAACTGGCCCGGCTGGAGGCCCAGGCGGCGCTCTCCTTCGAGGAGGAGCTGCGCATCATGCGCGACCTCGGCCTGACCGGCCAGGGCCCGCTGCTGGAGCTCGGCGCCGGTTCCGGCGCGGTCACCCGGAGGCTGCGCGCCGCCGAGCCCGGACTGCCGGTCATCGCGCTCGACGTGGACGCCGCCCTGCTGCGCAACGCGGGCGGCTGCGGCGCGCCGCTGGTCACCGCCGACGGCGCCCGGCTGCCGTTGCGTACCGGCAGCGTGGGCGGCGTGCTGCTGCGGTACGTACTGCAGCACGTGGGCGACCCGGCGCCGATGCTGGCCGAGGCGCTGCGCGTGCTGCGTCCCGGCGGCCGGATCGTGGTCGTCGAGGTGGACAGCATGTTGTGGGGGCTGACCGACCCGATGTACCCGGAGCTGGCCTCCGTCCACGCGACCATGGCGCAGGCCCAGCGCGGCGCCGGGGGCGACCGGCGGATCGGCAGGAAGCTCACCCGGCTGCTGCGCCGCGGCGGGTTCGCCGACGTGGTGCTGCGCCCGTTCGCCACCACCAACGACACCCACCCCACCGCGGCCTTCGCCCCGCACCTGGGGCCCGAACGCCTGGCGCCGCTCGTCGCCTCGGGCGCGCTGCCGATGGCGGGGCTGGCCCTGGCCGCCGACCGCTGGCGGCGCTTCCTGGCCGACCCGGACGCGTGGGTCATGCTGCTCGGCTTCGTCGTCGCCGGGACCGCACCGTACGGACCGGCTCAGCACCCATCGGAAGGAAGCACGTCATGAGTCCGTTCTGGAAGATCTTCATCGCGATCTTCAGCTACATCAGCGCGATCGTGGGCCTCGGGCTGGCCGTCGTGAACGCCAGCGAGAAGCCGCCCTCGACCTCGCTGGCCATCGTGTACGGCGCCGCCGGCCTGCTGTTCCTGGCCGTGGGCGTGCTGCTCAGCCGCAGAGCCCGCTACTGAGGGCGGCCCGGGGCCCGGCCCCTCAGGAGGCCGGGTCGCAGGGACGCACCTCGACGATGTCGCCGGGCGCGTAGGGCATCTTGCGCGCCCACGACTCGGCCTCCTCGGCCGACTGGACCTCGATGACCCAGATGCCGCCGATCTGCTCCCGCCCGACCGCGTACGGCCCGTCGACGGCGGGCCCGTCCGGCCTGACCAGCTTGCCCTCCCTGGACCTGGTCAGCCCCGCGCCGTACTTCACCTTGACCCCCGCCATCGCCATCGCCCGGCCGAACTGGCGGTGGGCCTCGGCCATCCGCTCCCGCTCGCTCTCGCTGAAGGCGTCCCAGAGCGTCTCGTCGCCGTGGATCAGCAGCACGAAGTCCATGAGTCGTCTACCTCCCTGTGGGTTCTGCCCCAAAGGCGTGGTGGGGTGCGGGCAGAGCCCCGGTCGGCACTATCGTGACATCCTTCCACGGTCGCAGCGCCGTAACTCGACCCGGTCGCCGGGCCCGGCCGGCAGGCGTCCGGCCCACTCCAGCGCCGCCTCCTCCGAGGGCAGGTCGAGGATCCACATGCCGCCCAGCTCCGGACGGCCGTCCTCGCGCGGCTCCCCCTTCGCCGCGTCCGGGCGGGCCAGCCGCGCGCCGAACAGCACCGTGACGCCGGACTCCCGCAGCTGCCGCCCGAAGTCGAGGTAGGCGGCGAACAGCGCGGCGCGGTCCTGCTCCGGCAGCTCTGCCCAGGCCCGTTCCGGCCCGTGGATCAGCAGCGCGAACTCCATGACGGCTCCTCCCGTGCGCTCACATCTGCCGCCGCGCCAGCCGCGCGAACAGCCCCTGCTCCTCGGCGAGCAGTTCGTCGTAGGTGCCCTGCTGGACGATGCGCCCGCCGTCGAGCACCAGGATCTTGTCGGCGTCCCGGATGGTGGACAGCCGGTGGGCGATGACCACACGCGTGGCGTTGAGCCGCCGCGTGCTCTCGGCGATGACGTTCTGGGCGGGGTTGTCCAGGGCGCTGGTCGCCTCGTCGAAGAAGACGATGCGGGGCCGCGAGACCAGCGCCCTGGCGATCATGATGCGCTGCCGCTGGCCGCCGGAGAGCGTGTTCGTGCCCTCCGACAGGACGGTGTGCATGCCCATCGGCATGGCCGTGATGTCGTCGGCGATGCCGGCCATCGCCGCCGCCTCCCAGGCGTCGTCGACGGTGTGGTTCGTGCTGCCGACGATGTTCTGCCTGATGTCGCCGGCCAGCAGGGCGCCGTTCTGCAGCACCACGCCGCACTGCCGGCGCACCGCGCCGAGGTCCAGCTCGCCCAGGTCCTGGCCGTCGTAGAGGACCGAGCCGACGTCGGGCTGCTCGAAGCCGAGCAGCAGGCGCAGGATCGTGGACTTCCCGCTGCCGGTCGGGCCCACGATGGCGACGAACTCGCCGGGCTCGATCGACAGGTCGATGTCGGTGAGCACCGCGGGGCCGTCCTCGCCGTAGCGGAAGGAGACGCGCGACAGGCTGACGCGGCCCGACAGGTCACCGGGGTCGGCCTTGCCCGCGTGGTCCTCCGGCTCGGCCTCCAGCACCGGCGCCAGCTTCTCCAGCATCGGCACGACGCCCATGGCCGTGATGGCCGCCCCGGTGAACTGCAGCACCGAGGCGATGAGCAGGCTGAACGCGGCGAAGAAGGCCAGGAACGCGCTGATCGGGAGCTGCCCGCGCAGCGGCCCGGCGGCCACGGCGAAGATCACGACCGAGCAGACCAGCGGGAACCCGGCGTTGAAGGTGGTCACCACGTTCTGCAGCCGCCGGGCCGCGGCCGAGGTGGTCCTGGTGGCCATGAAGTCGCGCGTCCACACGCCGAACGCCTGGTCCTCCGCGGCCGCCACGCGCAGCTTGGGCACCGCCGACAGCAGCTGGAACACTCGCGAGGACAGCCGCTGCTCCTGCTCGTACAGGCGGCGTTGCAGGCGCACCTCGAAGAAGCCGGCGACCGCGCACACCAGCACGCCGGCCAGCACCAGCAGGGTCGCCAGCAGCGCCAGGCCGACGTCGTAGAAGTACACCAGCGCCAGGTTGGCCAGCCCGCCGAACAGCCCGAGCGTCGCCGTGGTCATCACCCCCGACAGCGTCTCCTGCGCCGCGCTCACGCCCAGCACGGTCGTGCCCAGCTCGCCGGTGGAGTACCGGCCGAAGAACGTGACGGGCAGCGACAGCAGCCGCGTCCACGCGCCCGCCTGCACCCGGGCCGACGAACGGCCCTCGATGCGCAGGGCCGCGACGTTCTGCACGATCGACAGCGCCCCCGCCACCAGCGCGCCGCCGATCACCAGCGCCGCGCCCTGCACGATGAGGTCGCGCTCGGCCCGCTGCACGAACGTCCCCAGCACCAGCCCGGTCATCGCGGGCACCAGCAGGCCGATGACCGCCACCAGCGTGCCCAGGGAGGCCAGCACCCACAGGTCGCGGCCGTTGCGGGCCAGGCCGAAGCGCAGCAGCCCGGCCACGGTCCGCACCTCGCGCGGCAGCGGCTGGTACAGCACGTCGGCCTTGCCGCTCAGCGTGGCGGCCACCGCCTTGGTGACCGGCGTGACCCGGCTGTGGCCCGGCTGGGCCACCACGTACCGGGAGCCGATCGGCAGCAGGGCCACCGGCGTCCCGTCGTCGGACCGGTAGCCCACCATGGGCCCGATGTCGCGTTTCCACCAGCCGTCGTCCAGCCGGACCGAGCGCGTGCGCACCCCGGAGGCCAGCGCGACGGCCTGCAGCGGGTCGGCCCCCCTGGCCTGGCCGGGCGGCGGCGCGGTCACGGTGAACCCGCCGTGCGAGGCCACCAGCCTGGCCGCGGCCAGCGTCGGCGGGTCGGCGGTGACGTCGGCCAGGCGCACCTTGGCCTCGGTGTCGCGGAGCAGCGTGTCGAAGCCGCGGCGGGCCGCCCGCGTCGTGCCGGCCTCGCGTTCCTTGCGCCGCCGCAACGCCTCCAGCTCCTGCGCCCGCCGCCGCTCGACCCGGCGGTCCACGGTGTAGAGGAAACGGATGGCGTGCTCGACCCAGCGGGCCCAGATCGTCTCGTCGGCCAGCAACTGCCAGGTCGAACGGGCACGCAGCCGGGCGGGCGCGTCGGCGACCAGCCAGTCCCGCTCGGTCACCGCCAGCTCGGCGCCCGCGGTCAGCACGCCGGCCACCCCGTCGGGCATCTCGACCGCGCCCGCCTCGACGGTCATCCACCGCACGCCGTCCACCGACCGGGCGGCGCGCCCGGCGGGCAGCTCGGTCACCGCGTCGGGCAGCAGCGGGACGAACTCGCGCGGCGGCAGCGCGTCGCGCAGGGCGGTGGCCAGCGCGATCATCCCCGCCTCCAGCCCGCGGACGAACTGCCGCACGGCCAGCCCGTACTCGGCGGTGGACATCGTCGCCGACCGGTTGGTGCCCGACAGCTCGCCCAGCCTGGCCAGCGGCAGGCGCGAGACGCGGGTGCCGAGCACCGGACGGCCCACGATGCCGTGCCGGGGCCCCTTGGGCGAGCCCGGCAGCAGCGTGCCCTGCCGGACCCGGCACAGGTAGTGCCACCGGCCGACCGGACGGCCGCCCTCCAGCCGCACCGCGAACAGGTCGACCGCGCCCTCCTCCACCAGCAGCACCTCGCGCACGCCCGACACCACGAACAGGTTCTCCGCCGAGTAGTCCACCGGCGTGGCGGCGTCGGTGAAGAACGGGGCGAAACCGGCCACCTTCAGCACTGCGCCACCCTCCGTGTCATGCGCCGTGTCATCCGCCCTGTCATCCGTCCCGTCATCCGGCGTCGCCGTTCTTGCGCGAGCTCCTGAGCAGCTCGGCGTAGTGGCCGTCGAGCGCCAGCAGCTCGGCGTGCCTGCCGCGTTCGACCACCTCGCCGCGGTCGAGCACGATGATCTCGTCGGCGTCGCGCACGGTGGACAGCCGGTGCGCGATGATCAGGCAGCCGCAGCCGCGTCTGCGCAGGTTGTCGGCGATGGTCCGCTCGGTCTCGGGGTCCAGGGCGCTGGTCGCCTCGTCCAGGATCAGCAGCGTGGGCTGGATCGACAGGGCGCGCGCCAGCTCCAGCCGCTGCCGCTGGCCGCCGCTGAGGTTCCTGCCGCCCTCCAGCACCCGGCTGTTCAGGCCGCCGGGCCGGGCCGCGATCAGGTCGAACAGCGCCGCGTCGCGCAGCGCCGAGACCGCCACCTCGTCGGGCACGTCGTCGCTCCACAACGTCAGGTTGTCGCGCACGGTGCCCTCGAACAGGGTGATGTCCTGGTCCACGTAGGCGACGGAGGCGGCCACGACGGCCCGCGGCAGGTCGTCGCGCGGCCGGTCGTCCAGCAGCACCCGGCCGCCGGTCGGCGTGTACAGGCCGGCGGCCAGCTTGCCGGCGGTGGACTTGCCGCTGCCGGAGTTGCCGACGATCGCCACCCGGCGGCCCGGCACCACGGTGAACGACAGGTTCCTGATCACGGGGGCGGCGAGCGCGTTGTAGCCGAAGGTCACGTCGGCGAACTCCAGCCGCCCGTCCAGGCGCCCGCCCGGGTCGGCCTGCTCGCCGCCGCCGGCGGCCCGCTCGAACGTCCTGGCCATCGGGTACTTCTCGACGTCGTACAAGCGGCAGATGTCGGCCGAGATGTCCTGCAACTGGCCGCCCAGGTTGGTGAGCTGGGTGACCGGCCTGGACAGGGCGGTGAGCAGCGTCTGGAACGCCACCAGCATGCCGACGCTGATCACCCCGTCCACCACGCGCAGCCCGCCGATCAGCAGGATCAGCCCGCTGTTGACGCCGGCCAGCAGCGGCGGCACGACGGTCAGCGTCGCCGTGGCCACGCCCAGCCGCTGCTTGGCGGTGACCGCCTTGGCCAGGAACCCGGCCCAGCGCTGGAACGCCGTCGGCTCGGCGCCCGTCGCCTTGACGGTCTCCACGAGCTGCAGCGTGTTGAACGTGGTGGAGGTCAGGTTCCCCAGGTCGGCCCGCAGCGCCGCCACCGCGTCCGTCCGCGCCCGCGACACCTGGCGCAGCACCGCGATGTTCAGCAGCGCCATCGACACCCCGACCAGCCCGAGCAGCAGGTCGTAGCGGATGAGCACGGCCGCGTAGAACAGCACCAGGACCAGGTTCACCAGCGTGACGGCCAGGTCCCGGGACAGGATCTCGGCCACGCCGTCGTTGGCCTGCACCCGTTTGGCCACCTCGGCCGGACGGCGCTGGAGGAAGAACTCCACCGGCAGCCGCAGCAGATGGCGGAAGAAGCGGGCCGAGCTGACCAGGCCGAGCCGGATCTCCAGCCGCAGCAGGTAGTGCCGCTGCACCGAGGTCAGCACGAACACCACGACCGCGGTGACCCCCATCGCGAACAGCAGCGGCACCAGGTAGCCGGGGTCGCGCCCGGTCAGGATCCGGTCGATGAACACCCGGCTGAACGCCGGCCCGATGATGCCCGGCACGACCAGCAGCAGGCTGGCCAGCAGCACCAGCGGGAGCGCCCGGCCCGACGGCATCCGCCGGGCCAGCAGGGCCTGCCCGACCCGGGCGGGCCGGCCGCCGGGCCGGAAGTCCGGCCCCGGCTCGAACGTCAGGACCACGCCGGTGAAGCCGGAGTCGAAGTCGTCCCAGTCGATCATCCGGGGGCCGCTCGCCGGGTCGTTGACCGCGACGGCCTTCCTGCCGAACCGGCTGCGCACCCCCTCCAGGACCATGAAGTGCTGGAACGCCCAGAACACGATGGCCGGCTCGGTCAGCGAGCGCAGGTCCGCGGCCTCCATCTGGAAGCCCCTGGCGATCAGCCCGTACCGGCGGGCGGCGGCCACCACGCTGGAGGCCTTGGCGCCGTCGCGGGAGACGCCGCAGGCCGAGCGGAGCTCCTCCAGCGGCACGAACTTGCCGTGGTAGCCGAGGATCATCGCCAGCGAGGCGGCCCCGCACTCCACGGCCTCCATCTGGATCACCGTCGGCGTGCGCCGCCGCCACCTCCACCGTCGCCGCCGCCGTACGGGGGCCGCCGGGGGAGCGGGCGCGGCGGCCTCCCCGGGGCGGTCCGCATGCCCCTGCTCGGGGACGCCGGTGGTGGTCACACGTCCCTCCCGGGGGCGCTGGTCGTGGTCACGCATCCCTCCTCCGGCCGGGCGGCGGCGCACTTCACGCGGCCCACCTCAACGCCCGAGCAGCAGGTCGAACAGCGTCTGGCTGCCCAGCCCGATCGCGCCGCTGACGGACACCTGCGACTGCAGGCCCACCGGCGGCCCCGTCCTGGTCGACCAGGCGTAGCCGGACGGCGTGCCGGCGTCGCGCACCAGGTCCACGATCACCAGCCTGGACGGCGTGCCGCGCAGGTAGCCGCGCGCCGGGTCCTCGCCGCCCACCAGGTCGGCGGCCTGCTCGGTCATCACGGGGTAGGCGCTGACCGACGCGACCCGGCCGCGCAGCAGCCCGTACGCGCCGGGCGGCGCCGAGGAGACCGCCAGATCGACCGGCTTGCCCGGCACCACGCCCATCGCCCGGTCGACCGGCACGAACAACATCGCCACCAGCCGGTCGCCCGGCGCGTCCGTACGCTCGATGAGCAGCAGCTCCTCGCCCTCCCTGACCACGTGCCCCGGCACGGCGGAGCCGGCGACCACCCGCCCGCCGAACGGGCTGCGCACCACCTGCTCCCACCCGCCGTCGGCGGCGATGACCGCCACCGCCTGGCCCTGCCGCACCGCCTCGGCCGGCTGGACGAGCATCGAGCGCACCGTCCCGCCGTACGGGCTCTGCAGCCGCGCCGTGCCGCCGGGATGCGTCAGCAGCCCCGCCGCGGGCACCGTGACCGGCAGCCGTCCGGCGAAGAACCACACCCCCGCGGCCATCACGATGATCAGCACCACGAACGTGGCGATCCACCCGCGCGGAGAGGCCAGCAGCGTCGGCGAGTCCAGCTCGTCGGGCTCCCGCATGCGCTGCAACGCCTTGAACCGGAACTTCATCACGCCGTCCCCTGGGAGCGGCCGCCGGGCCGCCGTCGTGCCGTCATGTGCCCATCACCGCCGGCTGCCGACGATCAGCTCGCCGACGCTGCCCTCGGTCAGGTAGTCCAGGCCGCTGGCCAGCGCGAAGTCGGCGGCGTCCCCGCCGCCCAGCGCGCACACGGCCAGGTCCATGGCCGTGCCGGCCAGGTAGAGCGTCTGGTAGAGCACGCCCACGTGCTTGAGGACCAGCGAGTAGCCGATCGTCTCGTACTTCCACATCACCCGGCCGAAGCGGGCGGTGACGGTCAGCACCACCTGCGGGTCGCCGGTGAGCTGGGCCGCCGACCTGGCGCGCTCGACCAGCGCCCGCACGGCGGGGGTGGGCGGCGAGACCAGTTCCAGCGCGTGCCCGGCGGTGTCGTAGTGCCACAGCCCAGGCTCGGCCCCCTGGCAGGACACGATCAGCGGATAGACCTCCAGCTCGTGCACCGAGCCGCCGGAGGGGTAGGGCCGGTCGGTCAGCTCCTGGCCGTCCGGCGAGGTGAACACGGCCCGCCGCCGCATCGTCCGGTAGAGCAGCTCGCCGAGCTGGGCCAGGGTGATGGGCGCGTCCGGGTCGTGCTCGCGCAGGGAGCGGCGGCGTTCCAGCGTGTCGGTGAGGCTGGGGTCGGTCTTGGCCAGCAGCTCCAGATCGGGGCGCGGCAGCTCGATCCGCTCGCCGGCGAACGGCGGGGGATCGGCGGGCACCGGGCCGAAGCGGGGGGTGAAGGCGTACGTGCCGCCGTAGCGGCCGGTGCAGCGGGGGCCGCGGCTGTGGGCGTGCAGCCACAGGTCGCGCGGGTGCCACTGGGCCTGGCGCAGGTCGTCGTCCTCCGGGCCGGTGGCGAGCACGCCCGCCGCCGCCAGGAACCGCAGCACCTGCGCCCGCCCCTGGCCGCCGTCGTTCGCCAGTTCCGCCGGGGTCGTCCAGGACGCCAGCGCGCCGAGCAGCCCGCAGGCGGCGGGCGACAGCTCGACCGCCGCCGGGCTGCGCGGGGAGCGCACGGTCAGCACGCCCTCCCCGGCGGTGACGACGGCGAAGCGCGACAACCTGATCGGCGTGTCCGCCGCCGGCGCGGGCGCGGGCTCCACGTTCCCGGCGCCGACCGGGCGCAGCCGGGCCCCCGCCGCGGCGTACTCCAGCAGGCCGGCCCTGGACAGGCGGCGTACCAGCAGGTTCCAGCGCAGCAGCCCGGCCTCGCCCACCGTCGCCGCCAGGGCGGTCTCGCCGGCGTCGCCGCCGGCCAGGATCCGCAGGGCGGCCGCGGCGCCGGCGTCGAGCCCGCGCAGGCCGAGCGAGCCGGCCGGCGTGGAGACGCGCACCTCGCCGTCCGCCTCGGTCAGCTCCGCGTCCCGCCGCAGCCGCAGCTTGGTCTCGTCCATGGCCCGCTCCTCTCCGTCACCCAGGGGCCCCGCGAACCGGTCAGAAGAAGACGCTGGTCGGGTTGAGCTCGTCCTCGGCGCGGGGCTCGGGGACCCAGCCGAGCGCGACCGGCACGTCGTACAGCCGGCCGGGGCCGAGCCGCCGCCAGAAGTGCCGCATGCCGGGCGCGATCACCCGGACCACGCTGAGCTCCAGGTCCGGACGGCTCTGGTCGAGCGCGATGACCTCGATCCCGGCCGCGGCGGCCCTGGCCACGCAGGTCTGCACGTCACCGGCCAGGTCGCCGCCGTCCGAGCGGGCGTAGTCGGCCAGGGTGCGGGGACGCGCGGCGGGGTCGGGCACCAGCCACGGCTCCGCGGCCAGCTTGGTCTCCTTCCACCAGGCCAGCGTGGCGACGTCGTCGTCCAGGTAGAGCGTCTCGCCGTGCTCGTCGCGCCGCTCCACCGAGGGCAGGAACTGGTTGACCTCGGTCAGCGTCCTGATGGCGGCGATGCGCGGGTCCAGGTGCGCGCCGAACCCGACGATGACGTCCTCCACCGGGTGCCCAAGCCGGTGCGAGACCCCGACGAACGCCGGGATGCCGAGGTCGGTCGTGATGTCGAGCAGCCACAGGTCGCGGTCCATGCCGCGGTAGAACTCGCGCACGGTGTCGACGTACGGGTCGCGCAGCGAGTCCAGGTCGAAGGCCGGCCGCCGGGCCCGGTTGTACCACCACAGGGCCACCGCGTCGCGCTCGACCAGCTCGCAGAAGCCCTGCAGGACGGCCTCCTCGATCGAGTTGCCCGAGGCGTTGCCGTTGGAGTCGCCCACGCAGTAGAAGTGGCGCTCCAGGTCGGGGTGGCCGTACCAGGCGTAGCCGGCGGGCACCAGCCGCTCCCGCTCCTCGGTCAGCGACCAGGCGGGCGACCAGTCGATCGGCAGATCCGTACGGAACCGCTCGGGCACCAGGTGCAGCCGGTGCGCGGGGTCCTTGTTCCACTCCTCGCGGCCGGCGTACTGGGCGTCGGAGAAGTGCAGCAGCGACTCGGGGTGGACGGCCACCGCAGGGTCGAGGTCGGCGTAGGCGGCCTCGGTGACCGGCTCCTCGCCGCGCCAGACCCCCGAGTAGCGCTCGATGGCCTCGCACAGCGCGCTCACCTTGGCCTGCACCTCGGTCCGGCCCTTGCCGCCGCTCTGCCCCCGCAGGTTGCGCCGCAGCAGGTCCATGTTGTCGCCGATCATGGCGAAGTTGTGGCCGGCGGTGAAGCTGTAGGTGACGCCGTTGTCCTGCTCGGCGAACGTGTGCAGCCGGGTGACCGCGCCGATCAGCGGGCTGATGTGCTTCTCCAGCCGGGCGTACGTGCGCGCGGGCGGCTCGATGCGGTAGCCGCCGTCGGTGACGTGCCGGGCGCTGCGCGCCGACAGCGCGACCTTGGGGCTGCGCTGGCTGATCAGCGTGGGATCGCCGCAGGCCGGGCACTGCGGCAGCCGGACCAGGGTGTGCTCCATGACGCCGAGCGTGCGCAGGTCGACGGTGGTCATCCGGCCTTCCAGCCGCGAGGGGGCCGCCCCGGCGGCGATCCGCGCCAGCTCCACGGCCAGCAGCCCGCCCGCCACGGCCGGACCGGCGGGCGCCGACTCCCGCGCCGGGTGGAAGGGCGCCCCGCCGCCGCGCTTGCCCGCCAGGTACCGCTCGACCTGCCGGTTCCCGGCCAGCCGCTGCGCCAGGCAGGCCCAGCAGCCGGTACGTCCCGGCTGGAGCACCGGGCCGACCCACAGCGTGATCCCGCCCGGTTTCACCAGCGCCCACGGGTGCCCGGCGGCCAGGTAGGCGGCGTTGAGCCGGTCGAGCGCCGGATCGAGGTAGTCGCCGGCCACCACGACCGACATCGTCCCGCCGGGCTCGGCGGCCGCCTCCTCCACGCTCGCCGTACGCATGCGTAGTCCGTGCTCGCGCAGCACCGGGAGCAGCGCCGCGGCGTCGGCCCCCGCGCAGGGCACGACGGTGAATTCGGCGCGGGAGAGCGCCTCATGGGCGTGGACCGGGTCAATTCCCTGCGCGTCCCAGAATGCCAGCGTGCTGTCCGGCCAATCCGGGCGGCCATTGGCGAGATGGCCGAATGCGGCGAATTTGCGAATGGCGATCAGCGTCTGCGGCAGCGGCACTTCGTCGCTCAGCGCGCTCGCGATCTCCGCGACGGTACGCCGTCCGTCCAGGTAGGGAAGGAGTTTCCCGGCCCCCGCCGACCGGACGAGGTAGTGCTGACCCTCGGCCAGGAGAAACACCTTCGACCCGTCGATGACCTGGGGTGTGAAGTGCGCCTTGAGACGTGGGCGGTCCATGGCCCTCCCCGTGTCGGGTCCATATCGGTTGATCGCAGAGTCGCATCGGGCCGGATCCGGTGTAAAGACGTAATTCCGGCGTACGCATTTCACCGGTACGACGGGCGAAAATACGTATTGGTCCGTCGGGAATGCGCATGTGCCGCGGCATGGGCCGACTGTTGAACCTGGTGCCAATAGTCCGGATTAGTCGGATTCGTGCGCCCAGGTATTGACAGCCCGCCCGCCTGAGGCGGCATGATCCTGGTGGACAGTTTCAGGGGGGCCGAACTGTGGGGAGTGGCGATGTCTTCGGGACAGCCGCTGCTACACCGTGACGTCGAGACCGCCGCGATGCGGGAGGCGTTGTCGAGGGTCCGTGCCGGCGGCCCCTCCGTCCTGCTGATCCAGGGGGCCCGGGGCATGGGCAAGACGACCTTGCTCAACGCCGCGCTGGCGGCCAGGGGCGAGGTGGGGGCGCTGCTGCTGATGGCCCGGGGCCACCCCACCGAGCGCGACCACCCGTTCGGCGTGGTCCGCCAGCTCTTCGAACCGCTCATGACCGCCGGGCGCGCGCCGCCGTCCGGCGGGAGCGCCGTCGTCGGCCCCGACCTGGGCGGCGGGCTCGACCGGGGCCACCCCGTCACCCCCGACCTGCTGCACGGCCTCTACCGGGCCACCCGCTCCTTCACCGGCGACCGGCCGCTGATCATCGCCGTCGACGACGTGCACCACACCGATCCGCAGTCCTCCCAGTGGTGCTCCTACATCGCCCGGCGGCTCGACGGCCTGCCCATCGCGATGGTCCTCACCACCGCCGGCGCCGACTCCGGCGGCCCCGACGACCTGGTCAGGGACCTGGCGGCGCTGCCGTACACGCGGCTGCTGCGGCCCGCGCCCCTGTGCGCCCAGTGCGCCGCCCGGCTCATGGAGTCCGTGCTCGGCGGCGGCAGGGAGACCGGGGAGGAGATCGGCGAGGACGTCGCCGCCGCCTGCCACCGGCTCACCCAGGGCAACCCGCTGCTGCTGCGGGAGCTGGCCGGGCGGCTCGGCCGGTCCGGCGTGCGCCCGGTGACCGGCGAGCTGCCCCGGGTGCTGGAGATCGGCGCGCTGGCGCTGACCGAGACCGCGCTCGGCTGGTTGTCCGGCAGCGGCTCCGGCGTGGACGCCGCGGGCGTCGACCTGCTGCGCAGCCTGGCCATCGTGGCGCCCGAGGACGGCATGGAGGTCGCGTCCATGATCGCCGGGCACGGCCAGGACACCGCCAGGGCGGCAGGGGAGACGCTGCGCCGCGCCGGGCTGGTCACCGGCACGCCGCCCGACCGCTTCGCCCATCCGCGCATCCAGCAGGCGGTGCTGGCCGGGATGGACCCGGGCGAGCGCGACCGGCTGCACCGCCGTACCGCGGCGTTGCTGTACCGGCTGGGCGCGCCGCTGCGACGCTCGGCCCGCCACCTGATGTCGGCCGGCCCGACCGGCGACCCGCTCACCGTCACCGTGCTGCGCGAGGCCGCCGGCGAGGCCGCCGCCAGGCACTCGTGGCAGGACGCGACCGGCTACCTGCACCGCGCGCTGGCCGAGAGCGACGACCAGGACACCGTGCTGGAGGTCACCGCCGAGCTGGGCGCCGTGGAGAAGCACCGCGACCTGCCCGCCTGCCTGCGCCACCTGCGCACGGCCTACGGCCGGGTCAGGACGGCCCCGCACGCCCTGATGTCGCTGGCGCCGTTCGCCGACATCCTGGTCACCGCGAACTCCGCCGAGGCCGCCGAGGTCTTCGCCGGCGCGGCCGAGAGCGCCGCCGCCGCCCCGCAGTTCGGCGGGGCCGACCTGCTGCTCGTGTTCGCCGCCCAGGCGCTGCTGTGGGGCCGCTCGGCCGGACGGCTCGGCCTGCGCCGGCTCGGACGCTCCCTCGGCACGCTGGTCAGCCCGGCGGCCCGGGAGTTCCTCAGCGTGCTGGCCCTGGCCACCGGCGCGCGGGGCCGCAGCCTGCCGCGCACGCTCGCCCAGACCCGGCGCTGCCTCGACGGCCAGGGCCCGGTGCCGGCGGCCGCCGTGCTGCCGCTGGTGTGGGGCGACCGCCTCGACGAGGCCTCCTACTGGGCCGAACGCCTGGTCAGCGAGACCCAGGAGGCCGGCTCCGGCACCGGCCTGGCGCTGGCGCTGCTGACCAGGGCCGAGGTGCGCTACCAGCTCGGCAGCCTGGAGGCCGGGCTGGCCGACGCCGAGGCCGCCGTCGCCAGCGCGCGCGAGTGCCAGGCCGAGGGCTTCCACGTGGCCGCCGCCGCCTGCGCCGCCCGGGTGCTGGTGGAGTTCGGCGACCTGGAGGCCGCGGAGTCCGCGCTGAAGTCGGTCGCCCCCTACGGCGACTGGCACCCCCTGATCTCCGGACAGGCCCTCGACGCCCTGGGCCGCCTCCGGCTCGCGCAGGGCCGCCCGCGCGACGGCCTGCTGACCCTGCTGGAGTGCGGCCGCCGCCTGACCGCCGCCGGCATCACCAACCCGGCCTGCGTGCCCTGGGGCACGAACTCGATCCTGGCCTACGTCCTGTCCGGGGAGCGCTCGGCGGCCCGCATCGTGGCCGAACGGGAGCTGGAGCTGGCCCGCGCCTGGGGCGCGCCCACCGTCGTCGCCCGCGCGCTCAGCGCGGGCAGCCTCGCCCACGAGGGCCGGGTCCGGCTCGACATGCTGCACGAGGCCGTCGCCCTGCTGGGCAGCCGGGGCGCCCGGCTCGAACACGCCAGGGCCCTGCTGCGCCTCGGCATCGCCCAGCGGCAGGCCGGCGACGACGGCAAGGCCCACGAGACGCTGGCCCTGGCGCTGCGGCTGGCCGCCGACTGCGGCGCGGGCCGCCTGGCCGCGCTGGCCGACAAGCACCGCGCCGCCACCGCCCCGGCCCGCGTCGCCACCCTCACCCCCGGCCAGGACGACCACGTGCTGACCGTCGGCGAACGCCGGGTCACCGACCTGGTGCTGCGCGGGATGAGCAACCTGGAGGTGGCCACGACGCTGTCGATCAGCAAGCGCACCGTGGACACCCATCTGGCCCGCATCTACCGCAAGCTCGGCATCCACACCCGCGCCGAACTCGCCGTCATCCTCACCGGCCTGTCCGACGACGACCCGCCCGCCGCCGAACCCGTGCCCACCGGCCCCCACGAGTACCTGTGAGCCACCCAGGCCTGTTCCAGGCAGTCAACCGGCTCGTCACCTACGACGAACGCCAGCGGATGGTCCCCCGCGACCGCGGCCTGCTCACCGCACTCGTCGACGCGGCCCGCGCCCGGGACCCCGCCGACCACACCACGCTGCGCGCGCTCGGGATCGGGCTGCTGGTTCTGGGCGAGTACGGCGACGCGATCCGCCACCTGAACCGTGCGCTCGACCTGGCGGACACGAGCGGCAGGCGGATCGCCGCGTCGCTCAACCTGGCCGACGCCCATCGGTACGCAGGGGACGCGGCAGCCTCGGAAGCCCTGTGCCGCGCGATGCTCGCCCTCGCCAGGAAGGAGGTGCCGGAGATGGTGTGCTTCTCGCTCCAGCATCTCGGCAAGACCCTGGCCGACCTGGGCCGCACGCAGGAGGCACGCGAGGTGCTGCAGGAGGCCCTCGCCCTGCGCACGGCCGGAGGCGACCTCGAGCTGATCGCCAGAACCCGGGCGGCCCTGCGATCACTCGACGCGGGCGCCGATCGCTGACTGATCCGCCGGACGGCCGGTCGCCGGGGCTTCATCCTGCTCCCTCAGCCGAGCCGGTACAGTTCACCGCCGCCCTCGCCGGACGTGCCGCCGTACGTGCTCGCGGGAACCCTCGTGCCGTGCTGCCGCACCCACTGGGCGATGGCGGGGTCGCCGCTCATGGGGCCGCTCCGGCCCGGCCCGCCGATCACGATGTGGCGCAGTTCGCCTCGGCGGACGTACTCCTGCAGCCTGGCCACCGTCATCGCCGGGTCCTGCCCGGTGAAGCCGCCCATCGCGATCACCGGCTCGCCGGTCGTCACCACGAGCATGCCGCCCCGCCCTTGGGGCGGCGCCTGACCGTTCCCGGCCTGACCGTTCCCGGCCTGACCGTTCCCCGCCACGATCACCCAGCGCAGCCATGGAATCCAGTCGGGCGTCCGGTTCAGCAGCGCGAACGACCACGCCCCCGTGACAGCGACGCCCCCGGGCAGCACCCACGACCACCGGACCGGCCCCCGGTACGCGCCGTACAACAACATCCCGCCCACTCCGGCCAGTGCGACGATCGCGGGGGCCAGCGACGTGGTGTAGTACGGGTGGAACACCCCCTTGGCGAAGCTGAACGCCACGTAGTTCTCCAGCTCCTGCGCGACCTGCCACGTTCGTCGACGCTGGCGTTGTCGGCGATCGTGATCCGAAACCGGTAAGGGAACGTCTCTGCCAGATAGGTGTGCAGTCTGCGCACGCTGCACGCCAGCACATGCTGCTCGTTGTAGACCGGAATGGCGATCTCCACCATGCGATCCATGACCAACTCCTCGCTCGCTCGAAGGGCCTCTCAAAGGTGTGGCCGCGGAGTCGATCACCTGGCGGCGACGTCCCCTGCGCCGTGACCGGCCGGCATCGGGCTGCGGTGGCCACAGGAAACGTCAGGAGCTCCGTTCTCCTCGTGTCGACCGCCGGACCACCTCAGCCGCCCCCGCCCCCGCCCCCGCCAGGCGTGCCGCCGGTGACAGCCTGTATCTCCCGCCCGGTCAGCTCCTGCAGCGTCCCGCCGTCGGTGTTGCTGAGGATGACACCGACCCAGCCGGTGTACGGGTAGATGTTCCAGCTGGCGCCGACACCGGGGTTGGCGCCGGCGCGCCCGTGCACCCACTGACCGCTGACGATGCGGACCGGCATGTGGTAGGCCCCGAACGACTGCGGCCCGTGGGGGGACCTGGGCGCGGTGAGCACCTCGGCCCAGGGCCGTTCCAGCACCGTGCCTTCGCTCAGGGCGTGCGCGAACCGGACCAGATCCGGTGCGGTGGCGAAGCCCCCGTCCCCTGGGGCGTCGATGAAGCCGCGGCCCGGGTTCTTGCCCGGCGTGGACCGGTTCGAGCTGCTCTTGCCCAGGTTGCGGACGGCGTCCACCACACTGCCGTCAGCCAGCGTCATGTGAGGGTGCGCGATGTGCGCATCGGTGAGCCACTGCCGCCTGGTGTAGAACGCCGAGCCGGTCATGCCGCAGCGTTTGAAGATGTTCTCCTCGACGTAGTCCCAGTACGTCCTGCCGGTCACCGCCTCCACGATCAGCGCCGGAATGACGACGTCGGCGCCGGAGTGGTCGGTGGGGGTGCCAGGGGCGGCCACCAGCTTCGCCTTCCGGGCCCACCGCTCGTAGAACTCGTGCACCTCCTCCCGGCTCCGGAAGATGCGCTGCGGGTCCTCCTCCGGGGTGCTCAGCCCGGAGGTGCCGGAGAGCAGGTGATGGACGGTCACCTGCTCGGCGACGTCCTTGGCGTAGCCGGTCAGGTGGGTGCCCACCGTGTCCGACAGCTTCACCTTGCCCTGCTGCACCAGCTGCAGGACGGCCACCGCGCCGAACGGCTTGCCCGCCGAACTGAGGCTGAACGCGGTGCCCTCGTGATTGCGGATCCCCTTCTCCTTGTCCGCCATGCCGTAGCTGCGGGACAGCACCGTCCGGCCCCGGTGCGACAGCAGCACCACGCCGGAGAACCTGCCGTCCGCGGCCAGCTTCGCCACGTACCGGTCGTAGGCTCCGCCGGGACGGGTGTCCGGCGGGATGCCGGGGCCGGTCGCGGCCGGACGGCGCTGCCGGTTGCCGGGCGGCCCGCCTGCCAGCGGCGCGCCGGCCGCCACCGCGCCGGCCGCCGCGAGCCCGCTCCACCCGAGCAGCCGCCGCCGGCCGACGCCACCTGCAGAGTCCATGATCACGGTCCTTTCCTGACGACGAACCGACCGCTGCAGGTCTGACCGCGCCCGCCGTCGGCAGCCGATCACCACCATGTGGCCGGTGGCACTACTGAAGAGGGAGGACTGTTGCGGTGGCGTATGCGCTTTTCGATACGTCCGCGATACGTCGAATTCCCGACATCAGGGCACTGGCCGCAGGCCGCGCGACAGCCTGGGGCTGTGGCCGGCGGCCCTGGCAGGCCGTCGAACATGGGGGAGACCTCGCCGACGAAGAACGGTCCCTGATCGGGCCGCGCTCACCGCTGGGCGAGCGCGGCCCGAGGCCGGATCTGCGCCGGCTGGGCAACACGGTGACGCGGCGGTTTCGTACCGACGACCTGGGGGACGTGACCTGCCGGGCGAGGACGAGCGGCCGGCCGGCCTGGAGGTCCGAACTCCGTACAGTCCCCGGGGCCGGCGGTCCGACGGCCTGGGGACGGGCTTCCGCAGCCGCGGGCGGGCTTCGCCCGGAAAGGCAGGGTGGTCTTGGTGCCTGGGAGGAGGCCGGCGGCCCGGTCGTCGAAACGAAGAAGCCCCAGTCGTCCGGCATCTGCCGTCCGCTGGGGCTTGACCGCTGTCCGGACCGGACCGAAACCCGGCCTGACTCCGAAGAGCGTGAGTGGACGATACTGGGATTGAACCAGTGACCTCTTCCGTGTCAGGGAAGCGCTCTCCCGCTGAGCTAATCGTCCTTGTTGAGTTGTCACTCAGAGCGGAAGACGGGATTCGAACCCGCGACCCTCACCTTGGCAAGGTGATGCTCTACCACTGAGCCACTTCCGCATGGCGCACTTAACTTTACCGGACCCAGGAGAGTCCGTTGTACCACCGAGGTGGAGACGGGATTTGAACCCGTGTAGACGGCTTTGCAGGCCGCTGCCTCGCCTCTCGGCCACTCCACCAGGAGTATGACTCCGAGCGGAAGACGGGATTCGAACCCGCGACCCTCACCTTGGCAAGGTGATGCTCTACCACTGAGCCACTTCCGCGTGAATCCCCCGCGAACTCGCGGGGCCACGGGAAAACCATATCGTCTTCGCGGAGTGCCCGTGCGCAGCCCGAGCCCCGTGGGGCGAAATTCAGCGGATGACGCGCACATCCTTGGCCTGGACGAACATGACACGATGCCCGAGCTGGATCTGGTGGTACCGGACGGACCCCGTGACCCGCACGTGCCTGGCCGGGTTGAAGGCGCCGGCCGAGTAGAAGGAGCCGGTGAAGGTGCCGCCCAGCGAGTACGACTGCCCCGGCCCGATCCGGTACTGCAGCGGCGTCAGCAGCTGGACCCCGCCCCCGTGGTAGGCCGACCGTTCCGGGTAGGCGCGGCCGTACACCTTGGTGCCCGCGGCCAGCGGCGTGACCAGCGGGCCCTTCGCCGGCACGGCCGTGGGGGCGGAGGACGGGTTGAGGAACCAGGCCCGCTGCCCCAGGTACCAGATCGCCGTCCAGTCGCCCTGCCGTCCGGCCACCGCGAACCGCTGCCCGGTCGAGGCGCGCGCGCTGTGGTCGTAGACGCTGTACGTGCTCGGCTTCCCGGGGTGCTTGCCGGCGTCGGTGACCAGCGGGGCGCTCTCGCTCGGCCGGGTGTGCAGCCACACGCTGGCCGCGCCGTGCTCCGGGCACCGGCGGCCGGGCTTGGTGCTGACGCAGCCGGTGTAGTACGGCCGGTTGTCCTCGTAGGACGGCCGGATGATCACCGACGAGCCCGTCCCGTCGCCTTTGATCGGGTGGTTCATCAGCTCGAAGTAGTGCGCCCAGTCCCAGTAGGGGCCGGGGTCCTCGTGCATGCCGGCGACCGCCTGGGCCGTGGCGCCCGGCACGTTGTCGTGGCCCAGGATGTGGGCGCGGTCGAGCGGGATGCCGTACCGGCCGGCGAGGTAGCGCACCAGCCTGGCCGACGACCGGTACATCGCCTCGGTGTACCAGGAGCCCCTGGCCAGGTAGCCCTCGTGCTCGATGCCGATCGAGCGGGCGTTGAAGTCCCAGTTGCCGGCGTGCCAGGCGATGTCGTTCGTCGGGACGTGCTGGGCGACGTGCCCGTCCCGGGAGCGGACCGTGTAGTGCCAGCTCACGTACCTCGGGTTGCCGACCATCGACGGAATGCCCTGGTAGCCGCCCTCGGTGTCGTGGATGACGATGTAGTCGACCTGGCGGCGGCCCGCGACCCGGTCGTGGTTGCCGTAGCCGCGGTCCTTCTTCCTGCCGTACCTCTCGTGCGCGGCCGGCATCCACTCGCACCTGAGGCTGCTCGGGCACTCGGCCGACGATCCGGCGGAGTCGGCGGCGGTCAGCGGCTGCTCGTCCTGGGCGGGCACGTCCCAGTCGGACTCGTCGGCCGACTCCGAGTCGTCGTCGCCCTCGGGCTCCATGTCGGAGAAGAAGAACGGGTCGTCGTCCTCGTCGGAGTCGTCGCCGGTCGCGCTCTTGGCCGGGGCCGCGGGCGGGCGCAGGCCGGGCACGGCGTCCAGCCGCACGTCGAAGCCGTCGTCCGTGCGGCGCGCGACGCCCTCGCGCAGCACCGCGAACACCTCGTCGGCGAACGACCGCGCGGCGAGCGGGTCGCGCGTGCCCGAGTAGCGGGCGACGGCCCCGTACCAGTCGGCCGGGTCGGGGCTGGGACGGCGCTGGTAGGAGGCGAGCAGGGCGGCGCCGCCCCTGATGTTGGCGCGCGGGTCCGCGCGCAGCGCCCGCGGCGCGACCCCGGCCAGCCGCCCGGCCAGGGCAAGCGTCGCCTCCGGCACCACGCCCGCCGACGTGCCGGCCCCCGCCATCAACCGCGCCGCCGACCGCGCCGCCGACCGCGTCGCCGAGCGGGGGAGCGGGCGGCTGTCGTCGCCTCTGGCGTCGCCCGGCGCGAAGCCCTCCGGGGCCGGGCCCGCCTGCTCGGCGGCCACGACGTCCACCAGGTGCATCGGGCCGTATCCGCCCGCCGTGCTGGGACGGCCGCCGTTGGCGTCCCACCGGGACTCCAGGTACGACACCCCGAGCAGCACGCTCACCGGCACCCCGAACTCCGCCGCGGCCGCCGCGAAGTCGGCCTGCCGCCCCTGCTCACGGACGCCCGCGCCGCCCGCGCCGCCCGTGACGGCGGGCGCGGCCGGAACGACCGGGCCGCCGGCGACGACGCCCACCCCGGCGGACAAGCTGGCGGCCAGGACGGCGGCAAGCCGAAGCTGCATGACATCTCCCCACGGAACGGCACTGCTCGATCACCGAACGTAACCATTCCCAGAAAGGGATGTGTCAGACGGGTCGGATGATACGGATGAGAATCGCTGGCCCGCCGCCCGGGAGATCGGCAGGGGGAGAAGCGAAGCGTCCTGAAGTTAAATCCTGCCCGATTCCGGGCAGGATGTTGGCGTGTCTCGCTCCAGGTGCGTAATGTCCTCGTCTGTGTCCACGGCGCGGCATCCCTACGAAGACCTCATCGCCCATCTCACCCGGACGAGCGCGCTCGACCCAGGAGAGGCGGCCCGCGTGGTCGCCGACGTGTTGTCGTACTTCTCCGAGCCGGTCGAGGAGTTCGTACGCCGCCGTCACGGCGAACTCAAGGCCCGCGGCCTGACCAACGACGAGATCTTCCCCCGGATCGCCGCCGAGTTACCCGCACGCCGGGTAGCGGCACCAGAGCTGTCGCTGCGGCAGCTCCGCAGGATCGTCTACGGATAAAGAGGAGACCTCGATGTGCGGAATCGTGGCCTACGTGGGCCCCAAGGACGCGGCGCCCATCCTGCTGGAAGGGCTGCAGCGGCTTGAGTACCGGGGCTACGACTCCGCCGGGGTCGTGGTGTCGAACAAGGGACTCAAGGTCCGCAAGGTCAAGGGCCGGGTCGCCGACCTGGCCAAGGTCGTGCCGGTGCGGTTCAAGGGCAACCACGGCATCGGCCACACCCGCTGGGCCACCCACGGCGTGCCCAGCGACGAGAACGCCCATCCGCACCTGTCGGCCGACCAGCGCATCGCGGTCGTGCACAACGGCATCATCGAGAACGCCGGCGAGCTGCGCGCCAAGCTTGAGGCCGACGGCGTGAAGTTCCTGTCCGAGACCGACACCGAGGTCCTGGCCCACCTGATCGCCCGCGCCGCCGACGAGAACGACTCCCTGGAGGAGGCGGTCAGGAAGACGCTCAAGACCATCGTCGGCACGTACGGCATCGCGGTGATCGACGCCGAGCGGCCGGGCGAGGTGGTCGTGGCGCGCAACGGCAGCCCGATCGTGCTCGGCATCGGCGAGAAGGAGATGTTCGCCGCCTCCGACGTCGCCGCCCTGGTCCGCTACACCCGCCAGGTCGTGCACCTGGAGGACGGCGAGCTGGCCGTGCTCAAGGCCGACGGCTTCCACACCTTCGCCAGCGACGCCCGCGAGACCGCCAAGGAGCCGCTGACCGTCGACTGGGACGCCGGCCACTACGACACCGGCGGCTACGAGCACTACCTGCTCAAGGAGATCTCCGAGCAGCCCGAGACGATGACCCGCACGATGAGCGGCCGCCTCGACGAGCGCTTCCACGTCGCCCACCTCGGCGGCCTGAACATGGACGCCCGCGAGACGCGCTCGTTCCGCCGGGTGAAGATCATCGGCTGCGGGTCGGCGTACTACTCGGGGCAGATCGGCGCGCAGCTCATCGAGGAGCTGGCGCGCATCCCAGCCGACGCCGAGCCGGCCAGCGAGTTCCGCTACCGCAACCCCGTCGTGGACCCCGACACCCTCTACGTCGCGATCAGCCAGTCGGGCGAGACCTACGACACGCTGGCCGCCGTCCAGGAGCTCAAGCGCAAGGGCGGCCGGGTGATCGGCATCGTCAACGCCGTGGGCAGCGCCATCGCCCGCGAGGTCGACGGCGGCATCTACCTGCACGCCGGGCCCGAGGTGTCGGTCGCCTCGACCAAGGCGTTCACCTCGACCTCGGTCGCCTTCGCGCTGCTGGCGCTGCACCTGGGCCGGGTGCGCGACCTGTCGCCGGCCGACGGGCGGCGCATCGTGGAGGGCCTGCGCCGGCTGCCCGGCCAGATCGAGGAGATCCTCGCCCAGGGCGACAAGATCGCCGAGCTGGCGCAGAAGTACGCCAAGCACCCGAGCATGATGTTCGTCGGCCGGGTCAGGGGCTACCCGGTGGCCCGCGAGGGCGCGCAGAAGCTCAAGGAGATCTCGTACGTGCACGCCGAGGCGTACCCGGCCAGCGAGCTCAAGCACGGCCCGCTCGCGCTGATCGGCCCGGACATGCCGACGGTCGCGATCGTCCCCGACGACGAGCTGCTCGACAAGAACCTCACCACGCTCGGCGAGATCCGCGCCCGCGGCGGCCAGGTGCTCATGGTCGGTCACCGCGAGCCCGACGCCAAGCTGGCCGACGACGTGATCGTGATCCCGAAGAACGAGATCGAGCTCGACCCGCTGCTGCTGACGATCCCGCTCCAGCTGCTGGCCTACCACGCGGCGGTCGCCCTCGGCAGGGACGTGGACAAGCCTCGCAATCTCGCCAAGAGCGTGACTGTGGAATAAATTCCGCCACAATCCTCGCAGGGTAGTGTTATCTGGCTGCGTACCACATAAATTCATTACTGTGCGGCAGTTCGACCCCCACACTCCGAATCTCGCACGCATGTACGACTACATGCTCGGCGGGACGGACAACTTCGCGGTCGACCGCCTGGCGATCGACCAGCTCGCCGAGCTGGTCCCGGAGGCGGTCCCGCTGGCCCGCGCGAACCGGGCCTTCCTCCAGCGTGCCGTGCGCTACGTCGCCGCCGCGGGGATCACCCAGTTCATCGACCTGGGCAGCGGGCTGCCGACGCAGGGCAGCGTGCACGAGGTCGCGCCGTCGGCCAGGGTCGTCTACGTCGACGACGACCCGGTCGTCGCCGCGCACGCCAGGGCCCTGCTCGCCGGCACGGACCGGGCCGCCTTCCTGGAAGCCGACCTGCTCGACCACGAGGAGGTGCTGGCCCGCGCGGGCCGGTTCCTGGACCTGTCGCGGCCGGTCGCGATCGTGCTGGTGTCGATCCTGCACTTCCTGCCCGACGCGGCCGATCCGCAGGGCGCGGTGGCGGCGCTGCGCGAGGCGGTCGCGCCCGGCAGCCGTCTGGTGATCTCCCACGCCACCTCGATGGGACGCCTGTCGGAGGAGGAGAGCCCGCGCAGGGAACGGCGCGGCTCGTCCGGCTCGGGCGGGGCCGACCGCAGCCCGGCCGAGATCCGCGCGTTCTTCGGCGGCTTCGTGCTCGACCCGCCCGGACTGGTGCAGGCCGTGGACTGGCGGCCGGACCGGCCCAAGCTGGTGGGCGACTGGTCGCTGCCGTCGTCCCTGATGGCCGGGGTGGCCACGAAGCAGGACTGACTCCGGTATAGGCCGAAATTTCGGTTAACCGTATCCCGATGTGTAACAGCGAGTGAACTGTCAATAACTTCAGGTAATGGCGGTACTCGCGAAGGTCGGGGGAGGGCGGATGCGCCGTCGGCGGTTCTTGGCATGGACCCTGGGCGCGGCGGCGTGCGCGGCCGGATGCGGGACGGAACACGTCGCCGGCGGCCCGGCCGGCGCGAGGGGGCGGTTCTCGATCGTCGCGGGCGGCGACCGCTGGGCCCGGGTCGGCGAGGCGTTCGCCGCCGCGGCGCGCGCCTCGGGCGTCGGCGCGTCGCCCACCGGCACGCGGATCACCGTGACCGGCCTGCCCGCGCTGGCGGCCTCCGAGCTGAACAACGGGCAGACGCTGCTCGACACCTCGACCCCGCTGTCCAGGCTCACCGGCGACGTCGAGGTCGTCGTCGTGCCCGCCAACTCCCGCTTCGCCGACTTCGACGACTTCGGCGCCCACCTGCGGGCCGACCCGAGCGGGACGATGCTGGCCGGCGGGCCGCAGGGCGAGCCCGACCACCTGCTGTTCGGCCTGATCGCCAAGGGGCTCGGGGCCGACACCAGGCAGATGGACTACACCGGCTACCCCAGCAGCCACGAAGCCGTCTCGGCGCTGCTCGGCGGCAAGGCGGCGGCCGCGGCCGGCCTGCTCGGCGACTGGCGCGCGGCCATCGGCGGCGGCCGGGTCAGGGCCCTGGCCGTCTCCTGCGCCCGCCGGGTGCCGGGGCTCGACGTGCCGACCCTGCTGGAGTCGGGCGTCCGGGTGGACTTCGCGGACTGGGCCGCGGCCGTCGGGCCCGAGAACATGCCGGAGGACAGCAGGGAGTCGGCCGTGCGCATGTGCGACGAGGTGACCTCCTCGGCCTCGTGGCGGCGGGCGTGCCGGAGGGCGGGGTGGATCTCGATCCCCCTCAGCGGGGACGACTTCCGGCTCTGGCTGACCTCCGAGGTCGAGCGCACCCAGGCCGTGCTGCGCGATCTCGGGCTGCTGGCCAGCACCAGAGCCACGACGTGCTGGGGCAGTTGCGGCAACGGCCACTAGCCGAAACGGCGTGTCCGTGCGTATGGAGTGGCGCTTGAGGGCAATGTGACCTTGAAGCGACGTTCTACGACATAGGGGGCGCGAAACGTGCAGTCGCCGGCAGCCTGGCCGATCCTCGTCATCTCGGTGATCGGAGCGGTGCTCCTGGTGGAGGTGGTCCGCCGGGTGCTGATCCGGGTCGGACGAAAATGGGCGCTGGCCCGCCACCTGGTCGAGCACTGCACCTGGCCGGCGTTCTGCGTGGCCGCCACGGTGGCCTGCAACCTGGTCTTCGCCCCCGGCATCTTCGGCGACACCGCCGACGAGCGCGGCCTGGCCCAGTCGGTGGACCGGGTCATCGGCCTGGCCACCATCGGCACGGTGACCTGGCTGATCATCCAGGCCACGTACGCGCTGACGGACGTCGTGCTCGACCGGCTGGTGCTCGTCGAGGGCGAGCGCAACCGCCGGGCGCGGCGGATCAGGACGCAGATCGCGCTGGTGCGCCGCATCGCCGCCGCGGTCATCATCGTCATCGCGCTCGGGGCCATGCTGTTCTCCTTCCCGCAGGTGCGGGCGCTCGGCGCCGGGCTGCTGGCCTCGGCCGGCATCGCCGGCGCCATCGTCGGCATCGCGGCCCAGCCGACCATCGGCAACATGCTGGCCGGGCTGCAACTGGCCTTCAGCGACGCGCTGCGGCTGGACGACGTGGTCGTGGTGGAGGAGGAGTGGGGCAGGATCGAGGAGCTCACGCTCACGTACGTGGTGCTGCGCCTGTGGGACGAGCGGCGGCTGGTGCTGCCCGTCTCCTACTTCACCCAGAACCCGTTCGAGAACTGGACCAGGCACGGCAGCCGGGTGCTCGCCGTGGTGTTCCTGCGGGTCGACTGGGCGGTGCCGGTGCCCAAACTGCGCGAGGCCCTGTACGAGTTCCTCCAGGGCAACCCGCTGTGGGACCAGAAGGACTGGACGCTCCAGGTCACCGACGTGCTGCCCAACGGCCTGGTCGAGCTGCGCGCCCTGATGAGCGCCGCCGACTCGCCCTCCTCCTGGGACCTCAAGTGCGACGTCCGCGAATTCCTCGTCAATTTCGTCCGCGACAACTACCCGGACGCCCTTCCCCGGTTCCGCGTCGAGGCCCCGGAAACGCGCGCCGGGGTGGCCTGGACCAACGACCAGGACCGCGACCGGCGATAAATACGTGGCATTTCCGGCGGCCCCCGGTCTACCGTTGATCTCGTTCCGGAGCGACATTCGACGAAACCACGAGAAAGGCGGCGGCCATGCGCGGACCTCGGCACTCCAGGCCGTCCGGCAACCGGCCTGAGCTGCGGCCAAGGCTTTTCCGGTGATTCCGCGGAGAATCGACCAGGAAAGCCGTCCCGGGCCTCCGCCGGGGCGGCTTCGTTGATTTCATGGCCGAGTGTGGGGCAGTTTGGTCAGCCCGCCTGCCTTGGGAGCAGGAGCACCGCAGGTTCGAATCCTGCCACTCGGACGTACGGCCCTGAAAGAAAAGGGCCGTGGGCTTCGGCCTGGCCGACGGGAATGGCGCCCCCCGGCCGGACACGAGCCCCCGCCCCCGGGTCCGGCCTGCGCCGGGCCGGCCCGGGGCCCACCCTTCTCCTCAGCCGGCCAGTGAGCTGGCCACCCGGAACAGCAGCTCCTCCCGGCCGGGCCGGCAGACGAGCTGCAACCCGACCGGCAGCCCGTCCACCGAGCCGGCCGGCACGGTCAGCGCGGGCAGGCCGAGCACGTTCCACGGGCTGGTCAGGGCCAGCAGCGCGGCCCGGACGGCGACGGCCCGCCCGTCCAGCTCGGTCTGGCGCTGCTCCAGCGGCGGCGCGACGAGCGGCACGGCCGGCAGCGCCAGCACGTCATGGTCGTCGAACAGCGACTCCGCCGCGGCGGCCAGCGCGGGCCGCTCGTCCAGGGCCTTGACGTAGGCCCAGGCGGGCAGGTCCATGGCCGCGCGCAGCCGGTCGAGCACCTCGGGGTCGAACAGCTCGGGCGCCCTGGCCATCCGGTCGGCGTGCACGGCGGACGCCTCCGCGCCCTGCACCGTCGCGTACGTCTCCCGCAGCGCCTCGGCCAGCTCCCCGGGCAGCCGGACCTCCGCCGGTCCCGCGCCCGCCGCCGCCCGCGCCACCTCCACGACGCGCGGATCGCAGGGCGACAGGACGGCGGGGTCGAGCCACCCCACCCGCACCGCCGCCGCCTCACCGGCACCGTCACGGGCGGGCGGCGGCCCGCCGGTCGCGAGCTGGCGGTAGGCGATCAGGCAGTCCAGCGGGCCGGCGGCCAGCACGCCGACGTGGTCGAACGTCCGGGACAGGGGGAACACCCCGGCGGCCGGGATCGCGTCGTAGGCGGGCTTGAACCCGGCGATCCCGCACAGGGCGGCCGGGATGCGCACCGACCCGCCCGTGTCGGTGCCGATCGCCAGCGGCACCATGCCCGCCGCCACGGCCGCCGCGCTGCCGCCGCTCGACCCGCCGGACATGCGCCCGGGGTCGCGCGGGTTGCGCGAGGGGCCGTTGGCCGAGCGGTCGCCGGTGGGGCCGTAGGCGAACTCGTGGGTCGTGGTCTTGCCGACGATCACCGCCCCGGCCTGGCGCAGCAGCGTCACGCAGGCGGCGTCGGACTCGGCGACGTGGCCGGCGAAGTGCCGCGACCCCATCGTGCAGGGCAGCCCCGCGACGTCGATGAGGTCCTTCACGGCGACCGGCACGCCGTGCAGCGGGCCGCGGTCGGCGCCCGCGGCCAGCTCCTGGTCCGCACGCCGGGCGGCGGCCGCCGCGCCCACCGGGTCCACGGTGACGAAGGCGCCGAGCGCGGGGTCCAGGGTGACGGCCGCGTCGAGCGCCAGCCTGGCCAGCTCGGCGGCGGTGGTCCGGCCGGCGCGCAGGTCACGGGCCAGGTCGGTGACGGAGCGGCCGGTGAAGGGGCCGGGCGGTGTGGGCGGCATGAGGTCCTCTCCGGACGGTTCACGGCGACCCCGCCGCGAACGGACGGGCGTGCGGAGCACACTACGCGTCCCGGCCCGCCGACGGGCCTTCCAGGGGGCGCGGCGGGGCTTCCGCCGGAGAAAGCCGGGTTCTGGCGCCGCGGCGGGACTTCCGGAGTGGCCGGAGAAGGCCGGACTTCGCCGGGGTGGCACCGGAAAGCGCCGAGTCCTTTCCTGGCGTGGCGTTACACGGCGGTACGGAGGTGATTACGTACAGTGATCAGCGATGTCACTTCGTGATCCAGGGGGAATCATGAAAGCCAAGCTCATCGTGGCCGGCGGCTTCGCCGTCGCCGCGCTGTTCGGCATGGCGGGGGCGGCCAACGCCAACGTCCACCACGAGAAGTGCGACCTGAGCACGTCCGACGACTCGACCGCGCTGCGCATCACGCCGTGGGGCGTGTCCGCCGGACACCGTGACGCCGACGCCTGCGAGCACCACAGGGACTACTACGGGCGTCCCCACGACGGCTACAACTGGGGCTACTGGCCGGGCCGCGGCTACTGGCCGGGCGGCTGGGCGTACGGCCTGGGCGTGGGCGCCGGCATCTGAGGTCGCATCTCCTGACCCGGGCCGCGCCGTGCGCGGCCCGGGATCCTGCGTTGCCGGGCGCCCCGCGGCGCCCGGCGCTGCCACGCCCCCGCCGACCGGCCGGGGCCCGGACCCCGTCCACCCACGCGATGAGCACACTCGCGCGCGGCCGGGGCTGATCCGGACCGCCGCCGCCCGGTACCCGGCCGGCCCCGGGCGGGGACCGGCCCGCCCGCGCCCTAACGGTCGACGATCTCGTTCTTGCCGATGACCACGACCCCGCCGCGGGTCAGCGCGAAGCGGGTGCGGTCGTAGTCGAGGTCGAAGCCGATGCGCGCGCCGTCGGGGATCACCACGTTCTTGTCGATGATCGCCTTGCGCACGATCGCGCCCCGGCCCACCTTGACGTTCTCCATCAGCACGGAGTCCTCCACCAGCGAGTGCGAGTGGAGCACGACCTTCGGCGACAGGATCGAGCGCATCGCCATGCCGCCCGAGACGATCACGCCGGGGGAGACCAGGGAGTCGATCGCCCGGCCCACCCGGTCGCCGTCATTGTGCACGAACTTGGCCGGGGGCAGCGGGTCGTGCCCGGTGAAGATCGGCCACTTGTCGTTGTACAGGTTGAAGATCGGGTGGGCGGAGATGAGGTCCATGTGGGCCTCGTAGTAGGCGTCGAGGGTGCCCACGTCGCGCCAGTAGCCGCGGTCGCGCTCGCTGGAGCCGGGCACGATGTTGTTCTTGAAGTCGTAGACGTCCGCGCCGCCGGACTTGACCAGCATCGGGATGATGTTGCCGCCCAGGTCGTGCTTGCTGGTCGGGTCGAGCGCGTCCTCGCGCAGCGCGTCGATCATGGCCTGGGTCTTGAAGACGTAGTTGCCCATCGAGGCGTAGACCTCGTCGGGGGAGTCGGCCAGGCCCACGGCGTCCTTCGGCTTCTCCCTGAAGGCCACGATGCGGCGGCCCTCGGGATCGGTCTCGATCACGCCGAACTGGTCGGCCAGCGACAGCGGCTGGCGGATCGCCGCCACCGTCACGTCCGCGCCCGAGTCCTCGTGCTGCTCGACCATCTGCCGCGGATCCATGCGGTAGATGTGGTCGGCGCCGAACACGATCACGTGCTCGGGCATCTCGTCATAGATCAGGTTCAGGTTCTGGAACAGCGCGTCCGCAGAACCGGAGAACCAGCGCGGCCCGAGCCGCTGCTGGGCGGGCACGGGCGTGACGTAGTTGCCCAGCATCGCCGACAGCCGCCAGGTACGGGAGACGTGCCTGTCGAGGCTGTGGTTCTTGTACTGGGTCAACACCACGATCTTCAGGAAGCCGCCGTTCGCGAGGTTCGACAGCACGAAGTCGATCAGCCGATACATCCCCCCGAACGGCACCGCCGGTTTGGCCCGATCCGCCGTGAGCGGCATGAGCCTCTTGCCCTCTCCACCTGCCAGCACAACCGCAAGCACCCTCCGGGACCTCATGTCCAGGACGCTACCCGTAAATGGCCGATCTATCGACGAAACCGCGCACTGTGCTGTGCCGCCGTGTCCTGACTTATCCGCGTTGAGCAGGGGCCGGACTTACCGACATTGGGCTGTATCGATGTGTTCCCTATGCTTGCGACGGTTCACAAGTGCGGTGCCGGAGTTGATGGTCGGCGCAAAACATGCCGCTCGCTGGCGGGTGGCGGGCCCGGCGCGTCGTAAGGTCGTGGGCATGCGTGTTGATCTGCTCAGCAGGGAGTACCCGCCGGACGTCTACGGCGGCGCCGGGGTGCACATGGAGTACCTGGCCAGGGAGCTGCGCAAGCTGGCCGACGTCCGGGTGCGCTGCTTCGGAGCCGATCGCGAGGAGCCCGGCGTGTCGGCCTACCGGGTGCCCGGCGGCCTGGAGCGGGCCAACGCCGCCCTCCAGGTGCTCGGCGTCGACCTGGAGATGGCCGCCGCCTGCGAGGGCGCGGACGTCGTCCACTCCCATACCTGGTACGCCAACTTCGCCGGGCATGTCGCCAAGATGCTCCACGGCGTGCCGCACGTCGTCACCACCCACAGCCTGGAGCCGCTGCGCCCGTGGAAGGCCGAGCAGCTCGGCGGCGGCTACACGGTCTCGTCGTGGGCCGAGCGCACCGCCCTGGCCGCCGCCGACGCGGTGATCGCGGTCAGCGAGGGCATGCGCCGCGACGTGCTGGCCGCCTACCCCGAGATCCCGCCCGGCCGGGTCATCGTCATCCACAACGGCATCGACACCGCCCAGTACGCCCCCGACCCCGGCCTCGACGTGCTGAAGAAGCACGGCGTCGACCCCGACCGGCCCTACGCGATCTTCGTCGGCCGCATCACCCGGCAGAAGGGCCTGGTGCACCTCCTGCACGCCGCCCGCTCGTTCGACCCGGCGGCCCAGCTCGTCCTGTGCGCGGGCGCGCCGGACACGCCGGAGATCGCCGCCGAGGTGACCGGGCTGGTGCGCGGCCTCGACCGCGACGGCGTGCTGTGGATCTCGGAGATGCTGCCCAAGCCGGAGGTCATCCAGCTCCTCACGCACGCCTCGGTCTTCGTCTGCCCGTCGGTCTACGAGCCGATGGGCATCGTCAACCTGGAGGCCATGGCCTGCGAGACGCCGGTGGTGGCCACCGCGACCGGCGGCATCCCCGAGGTCGTCGCCGACGGCGAGACGGGCCTGCTGGTGCCGATCGACCAGGGCCCCGACGGCACCCCGCACGACCCCGAGGCGTTCGCCGCCGACCTGGCCGAGCGGGTCAACGCGCTGCTGGCCGACCCGGCGCGGGCCGCCGAGATGGGCCGCGCCGGGCGGGCCAGGGCCGTCGAGCACTTCTCCTGGGAGCGCATCGCCCGGCGCACTCTCGACCTCTACGCCTCGCTGCGCCGGGACTGAACGTCTTGGGCTGGGATCTGGAGACCCCCGAGGGCGGCTGCCTGAGCGTCAACGCCTGGAACTGGCGTCCGACCCTGTCCCTGCTGGAGGAGGCGCGGGTGCTCGACCCCGAGACCGCGTGCCTGCTCGGCTTCAACGGCCGCATGACGCTCACCGGCGCCGACGCGAGCCGCATCGCGGCCTTCCTCGACGACTACCTCGACGGCCTGCCCGAGCACGGGCGGGTCCGGCTCGACGGCGAGGTGACCGAGGAGCCCGACGACCACCGCCTCCACCGCGACGACCTGGCGCTCAACTACTCGGCGACCGCCTCCTGGCTGCGCGACCTGCGCGACTTCTGCCGGGCCGCCCCCAACGGCTTCACCTGCATGTAGGGGGTGGCGGCGGGTCAGCGGGTGAGCCAGAGGGCGGGCCTGGTCAGGTCGCCCTCGGGGCCGGTCCAGCCCGCCGCGTACACCTCGGTCGTGCCGGGGCGGCGGGCCAGGGCGGTGACCGTGCCGCGCACGGTCGTCGTCGTCCAGCGGCCGGCCGCGTAGTGGTGCAGCCGGGAGCGGGTCGAGTCGAGCACCCACAGGCCCGCCCGGCCGTCGGGCTCGGCCTCGGTGAAGGCCGCGCCCTCCGGGCCCCAGCGGCACCGCCAGGCCGATCCGTCCCAGTGCAGCGCCAGCGGGCGGCGGCGTTCCAGGGGCTCGCCCTGCTCGTCGTACTCGTCGGGCGGGAACCAGGAGACCCCGCCGACCACCCACACGTCGTCCGGCCCGAGCACGGCCACGTCGCCGAGCTCCGTGCGGGCCGACCGCGCGCCGTCGGGCGCGCCCGGCTCGGGCAGGTGCACCGCCTGCCACGCGACGCCGTTCCAGCGGGCGGCGGGGTCGTGCGCGGTCTGGCCGACCGTCCACACGTCCGCGCCCTCGCCGCCGAGAGCCCGCGCCGGGGCGGGCAGCCGGTACGCGCGCCAGGCCGAGCCGTCCCAGCGCAGCGCGTCGCGCCCGGACACGGCCCACGGGCCGCTCGCCGCGGTGCCGTGCAGGCCGATGGCCGATGAGCCCTCCTTGAGCGGCGTGGCGGCGCTCACGTCGCCGTCCGCGACGGCGGCGACCAGGCCGGGACGTTCGTCGTCGCCGGTCCCGAACGCCCACGCCCGCTCGCCCGAGACCGCCCCGACCGCGGTGACCGTCATCCGGGACGGCAGCGCGTACGTGCGCCAGCGCGCGCCGTCCCACCGGCCCAGCCCGCCGGACGTCGTCTCCATCCCGGCGGACGTCTCGCGCTGGACGGAACGCACCGCCCACACCGCCCCGTCGGGGGCGACCGCGAGCCGGTCGAGCGTGCCGTGCCCGTCGCCCGCCGGGACCGTCCGCCACGGGGACCGTACGGGCTCGGCGCGCAGGTCGTCGCCGCCGGGCCGGGGGCAGCGGGCCTGGACCGTGAGACTCACCGCCGGAGCGGACGGGACGTCCCGCCCGGGAGGCCCGGCGCAGGCCGGAAGCGTCAGCAGCACGCCGAGACCGGCCACGCGGGCACGTACGGAACGCCGCACCTCGCCCCCTTCGTGATCATCGGCAGAATACGCTCACCCTGCCCAGGAGACCACGCGTGACGCCGATCAGCCCTGCGAAATGTAGTGGAGGATGACGTTGTGCACGTGGTGGGCCTTGTTGTCGCCGCGGAAGTCCACCTCGTAGGTGTGCGTGCCGACGTGGATGGCGATGGCGCCCGAGGAGAAGAACCCGCCGGCCAGCGACTTGTTGCTGACGACGCTCACCGCCGAGATCTTGGAGTAGGGGATGCTGGTGATCGCGATCCGCTTGCCCACGAACGACTTGTCCTGCACGATCACCCGCCGGTCGGTGAGCCCCAGGAACCCGGTGCCCGCCCCGATCGCGTCGTAGACGGCGATGATCTGCTCGCCGGGGAGCAGGCCGCTCTCGATCTGCTTGAACTGCTCTTTACGGTCGTAGGGGATGTCAGCCATGCCCGGCCAACGAACGGGACGGGCTCCCGCGTTCCGCCCCGGGCTCAGGGCCCCGGCGGGTGGGCGGAAGGGTCGTGCGGGAGGTCGAGCAGGCAGCCGCACGCGCCGGGCGGCTGCGGCAGCCCGAACAGCGCGCGGACCTGGGCCGGAGCGGGGCACGGCGGCTGCTGGCGCTGCACGACGAGGTCGTCGCCGACGTGGCCGGCGCCGGTCGCCCGCTGCTCGTGGACGTCACCATGCAGGGCCCCGACCTGCCCGAGCCGCTGGTCAGAGCCCGGGAACTGGCCCCCGGCGCCGAGATGCTGGCCCGCTTCCACGGCGGCCTGGCCGCGGGCGCGGCGGCGATGCTGGACGGACGGCTCGACGTGTCGTTCGGCCGCTTCGCCGGGCTGCCCGCGGACGTGCGCGCCCGGCTGGCCCAGGTCCCGGTGCGCCTGCAGCCCCTGGCCGTGCTCCTGCCGCGGGACCACCCGCTGGCGGAGCTGGACGCCGTGCCGCTCGGCGCGCTGGCCGCCTTCCCGCTGGACGTCATGGCCGGGAACGCCGGCACGCGGGAGTGGAGCGACCTGGGGGAGCGGCTGGCCGAGGCGTTCGGGCTGCGGCTGGCCCGGCCGCACGCCGCGCCCGAGGGGGCCGCGGAGATGGGGCACTACCTGCGCCGCCATCGCGAGCCGGTGCTGGCCAGTGTGGGGATCGGCGGGATCCCGGGCGCGGTGAACAGGCCGCTGGCCGAGCCCGTGCCGCTCGGCCTGCAGAACCTGGTGCATCCCAAGGGCCTGCGGCACCCGGGCCTCGCCGCGCTCCTGGCCGCCGTCGCCGAGCTGGGACGGGCCCGCCACTGGCTGCGCCGCCCGCCGGGCTCCTGGCTCCCCGAGGCCGACGAGGCCCTGGTGCCCTTGGAGGACTGACGCCTAGTACTGCAGCGAGGTTTTGTGATCTGTAACGTGGAGGCATGCCAGATGACTTAACCACTGCTGATCTTCAGGAGTGGGTCACGGGGCTGGAT
>NZ_JBFAOM010000046.1:53719-76128 GCF_040675235.1 Nonomuraea sp. NPDC049637 | reverse complement strand
CGGCGGGACAGCGTCTACGGCGGGGCACGGTCCGCGGTCAGGCACGGTCCGCGGTCAGGCACGGTCCGCGGTCAGGCACGGTCCGCGGTCAGGCACTGTCCACGGCGGGGCAGGGGGAGCCCCGCCGTGGATACGCTTGCCGGGTGGAGGTTCACTCGACCAGGGCGATGGCCGTCAGAGCCGTCGAGCTGTGCGTGGCGCTGCTGCACGAAGAGCCGACGCCCGCCTCGGTGACGGACGTCCTGCGCCGCCACGGCGAGCACGGCGACCTGGGCCTCGACGAGTCCGACGTGGCCGCCATGCGCGCGGCGGCGGCCCGGCTGCGCGACGTCCTGGGCGCCCGCGACGCAGGGGAGGCGGCGGGCCTGCTCAACCGCCTGCTCGCCGAGACCGCCCGGCCGCCCCGGCTGACCAGCCACCGGGGCACGACGTCCTGGCACCTGCACGTCGACAGCGGTGACGAAGCGCCGTGGGCCGAGTGGTTCCTGGCCTCGTCGGCGATGGCCCTGGCCGTGCTGGTCGCCGACCATCAGCGCGTTCCGGGCGGGTTGTGCGCGGCCGCGGGGTGCGGACGGCCGTACCTCGACCTGGGCGGCGGCAGTCCCCGCCGCTACTGCGGCACCCGCTGCGCCACCCGCGCCCGCGTCGCCGCCCACCGCGCCCGCCCCCACCCCCCTGACACCACACCCCCGCCCCCGCCTGCTGGTGCCGAGCCCCCCGCTGACGCTCGCTAACCGCGGCGGCGGCGGAGGAGGACGTAGACGGCCACGGCCTGTAAGGCCGCGCCGGTCAGCAGGGCGGCAGTGGCCGAGTGGGTGCTCAGCGGGCCTGCCAGCGCCGATCCGACGGCGAACGAGGTGATCTTGAGGCTGGCGCCGGTCGTGAACACCTGGCTGCGCAGTTCGGCGGGGGCCTCGCGTTGCCGCACCGCGAACAGCGCCGTCAACTGCGGCCCCTCGCCCGCGCCCACCAGCCCCGCCGCGACCACCGCGATCCAGTACGTCCCCACCAGGGCTGCTCCTGCCGTGGCAGCCAAGGCCATGCCCGCGCCGACCAGCGCGGTGGACCAGACCAGGGTCGTGTCCCACGCCGGTGTCGCGTTCCGCCGACGGGGGCCGCCGCGCCAGGCCAGGAGCCCGTTCGCGGCCAGGCCGGCCGCCGCCGTGACGGCCAGCAGCAGCGTGCCTCGGCTGCTGTCGCCCGTGAGCTCCAGCCCCAGCACCGGCGCCGACACCACGAACATGCCCGCCCCGGCGCACGAGACCATCGACCCGGCGGTGGCCCGCCCCAGCACCGGGTTCCCGAGCACCGCCCGGATCCCGCCCGCCATCTCCCGCGCGACCGCTCCCGCAGCCCGTATCGGCGCGGTGAGGCGGCCGAAGCGCCGCCGTTCGCCGCGTGGCCCGTCTCCCGCGAGCAGGTCACCGCCGCTCAGCCGGCCCTTTGCGGGCCTGTCGCTCGTGGACTGGCCGAGCGGAGGCTGGTCAAGGGCGGCCCCGTCAACGGCGGGCAGGTTGTGGGTGGGCACGTCGCCTGTGGGCTGGGTGTGGGGGGTGCGGGCGGGGAGGGTCCAGGCGGCGGGGAGGGCGGTCAGGAGGAGCAGTGCGGAGACGAGGACTGCTGCCGTTCCGCCTGCCACGGCGGCGATCACGCCGACCGCCGCCGGGCCGGCCAGCCCCGCCACGTTGTACGTCATGGCGTCGAGCGCGGTGGCCCGTGCCAGCCGCCCCCGGTCGGGCCCGGAGACCAGGGGGAGCTGTCCCGTCCAGCCGCCGGTCAGCGCGGGGCCCGCGAGCCCGGTCACGACGGCCAGCGCCACCAGCGCCGTCCCGGGCACCCGTCCGACGCCGCCCGCCACCAGCAGCAGGCCGGCCGCGTACCCGAGCAGGCAGCACGCCAGCAACCGGCCCGGACGGCGGGCGCGGTCCAGCAGCACGCCGAGCAGCGGCCCGCCGACGGCCGCCGACACGGTCAGCCCGGCCAGCAGCGACGCCCCCAGCAGCGGAGACCCGGTGGCGGCGAGCCCGGCCACCAGGAGGGCGGGTCCGGACATCTCGTCGCCGGTCCGGGCGGCGACCACCCCGGCCATGTAACGCGTCAACATCAGCAAGACGTTACAGGATCGGGTTAAGGGGTGGTTCGGGCGGGGAAGGGGTCGGTTGATCGTCCCGCGAGGGTCCAGCGCCCGCCGGCGGCGACCGCCCGGCCTGTACGGACTGCGTACCGCACAGGCCGGGCACCTCCCGGCACCCGCAGGCGGCATCCGAGTCGAATGTGTGTTTGAACAATGGCATAGACTCGGCCTCATGAAAGCCGCGTTCCAAGCATCTCTGCTGGGTCTCGACGAGGAGCTCGGCGTCGGGCGGCTGGGCGCCACGGTCCGCCGGACGTACCTCGACCACGGAGCCTGGATCGACCTGCGGCCCGGCTGGCTGACGGGGGCCGACACGCTGTTCACGCGGCTGGCCGAGACGGTGCCGTGGCGCGCCGAGCGCCGCCGTATGTACGACCGGGTCCTCGACGTCCCGCGTCTGCTGAAGTTCTACGACGAGGGCGAGACGCTGCCCGACCCCGTCCTCGACCAGGCCAGAGCGGCGCTCGACGCCCACTACGGCGAGGAGCTGGGCGAGCCCTTCCGCACCGCGGGCCTGTGCTTCTACCGCGACGGCCGCGACAGCGTCGCCTGGCACGGCGACACCATCGGCCGGGGCAGCAGCGAGGACACCATGGTCGCGATCGTCTCGGTGGGCAGCCCGCGTCCGCTCCTGCTGCGCCCGCGCGGCGGCGGCCCCTCGATCCGCCGCGACCTCGGGCACGGCGACCTGATCGTCATGGGCGGCAGCTGCCAGCGGACGTGGGAGCACGCCATCCCCAAGACCGCCCGGCCCGCGGGGCCGCGCATCAGCATCCAGTTCAGACCCCGCGGCGTCCGCTGACCGGGCCCTGCGCGCCCGCCGTGTGCCCGCGCGCCCGCCGTGTGCCCGCGCGCCCCGCGTGCTAGCGGAGGCGGAGACGGGCTATGCGGCCCTGCTCGCCGGAGGCCCAGCAGGACAGGTCCGGGGTGCACGAGACGGTGTCGAACGAGCCGCCGTCGAAGGTCTCCCAGCGCTCCCCGCCGGTGTACGTCACGTCGCTGCCCGTGGGCCCGACGGCGATGGCCGCGAACGGCAGGTGCGGCAGCCACGTCACCCCCGACCGGTACGCGGGCGGCGGGGTCGTGGCGGTCCGCCAGGTGGCGCCGCCGTCCCTGGTGACCGCGGCGGCGTTCGGCGAGGGGAGGCCGGGCTGGTAGTCGCCGCCGACCGCGATCCCGCGGTGCCGGTCGCGGAAGGCCAGCGCGAAGACGCCCTTCGCGGGGTCGGCGGCCGGGATCGGGGTGTCGGTGACGGTCCACGTACGCCCGCGGTCGGCCGAACGGAACACGCGTGACCGCTCGCCGCCGCCGGTGGCGATCCAGGCGTCCCGCCCGCCCGCGGTCACCAGGCACTGGCCGCTCGCCGCGAAACCGGCCTCGCCGGGCAGCGCGTCCGGCATGCCGCTGGACGGGAGCACCTGCCAGCTCCGGCCGCCGTCGTCGGTGGCCAGGAGCCGGAACCTGCCGTTCACCGGGTCGCTCATGGCCAGGCCGTGGCGGCGGTCGAAGAAGGCCATGCAGTCGTAGAAGGCGTTCGGCTCGTCGTTCCTGAAGGACTCGGTCCAGGTGCGGCCGCCGTCCTCGGTGCGGTAGACGCGGCCGTCCGTGCCCGTGCCGATCGACAGGACCAGGGCGTGACGGGCGTCGAACGCCTCCACGTCGCGGAACTGGAGGGACTCGGTGCCGGGCGGGGAGACGTTCTGCCAGGTGCGGCCGCCGTCCACGGTGCGCAGGACGGTCCCGCCGGTGCCGGCGGCCCACACCACGTCCCTGCTCACGGGCGCGAGACCGCGGAAGCGGGCGGTCACGCCGGTCTCCTTCAGCTCCCAGCCGAGGCCCGGGCCGGGGGTGGGGGTGTCGGCGTGGGCGGGGAGCGGGGCGGCGAGCACGAGCGCCGCGGACAGCACGCTCATCGCGATGCGAACGTTCATGCCGGGCAAACTAACCCAACAGATCACGAGCGTCCATCATGCGGACACCCCGCCGCCCCAGGAGACGACGCCGCTCAGATGGGGCCTGGAGGGGGCCGTGAGGGGGTGCAGGGCGGGGAGGGGCGGGCCGCGGTGGCGGTGGGGGAGAGGTCAGGCGGCGGTGCGGGTGGGGGCCCAGGTGAGGAGGGCCTGGGCGGTGTCGAAGCGGCGGCTGGAGACCGTCTCGCCCAGGATCACGCCCACCACCCGGTGCCCGTCCCGCTCGCCGGCGAAGGCCAGGCTGTACCCCGCCGCGCGGGTGAACCCCGTCTTCAACCCGATCACCCCGGGCTCGGCGAGCAGGCGGTTGGTGTTGCGCCAGCCGTACGCGCCGTGCTCCTCCGTCGCCGCGACCTCGTGGTACCGGGTCCCGGCCACGCCTTCGATCAGCGGCACCTGGAGGGCCTTGGCCGCCAGCACGGCCTGGTCGCGGGCGGTGGACCAGCCGTCGCCCGCCGGCGTGGGCAGCCCGTCGGCGTTGACGTAACGGGTGTCGTTCATGCCGAGCGAGCGGGCGGTGGCGTTCATCTTGTCGACGAATCCCGGCACGCCGGGCCCGTACGTACGGGCCAGCGCGTGGGCGGCGTCGGCGCCCGAGGGCAGCATGAGCGCGTAGAGCAGTTCGCCGACCGGCAGCCGGTCGCCGGGCCGCAGGTCGGCGGTGGTGCCGCCGCCGTCCTCGGCGTACCGCGCGTCCTGGGGGGCGATCTCGACCAGGTCCGTGGGCTTGGCCGACTGCAGGACGACGTACGCCGTCATCGTCTTGGTGAGGCTGGCGATCGGCATGCGGGTGTCGGCGGCCTTGCCGAACAGGGCGGCGCCGGACCGGGCGTCCATCAGGTAGGCGGCCCGGCCGTACACGGCGGGGGCCCCGGCGTCGGCGGAGGCGGCGGCGAGGGAAGGAGCCGCGACGGTCGGGGTCGCGGGCTGCGCGTACGCGGGCACGCCCAGCCCCGTGACCAGGGCGAAGGCGCCTGCGAACGCGGTGAGTCGAGCTTTCCGGTTACGCATGCAATCCAGGCTGCCGCCCGTTTTGGCGTGCGTTTAACGATTTAAGGCAAAATCCGTGACCAAATCGTTAGAAACCCCGTCGATGTCGGAGGATCCACCAGGTAGATCTTTCCGGGAAGGAGCCTCAGCGGCCCGTCCAGAGGTTGTCCGCCACCCGATGCCCCCGCGCCAGCCCGGAGAACAGCTCCTCCCACATCGGCATCACCACCTCCGGCCCGTACGCCCGCGACGTCACCGCCGCCGCCTCGCCCATCCGCACCCGCAGCTCCCGGTCGGCGATCACCCGGATCAGCGCCGCGGCCAGCGCGTCCACGTCCCTGGGCGGCACCAGCACGCCGTCCACGCCGTCGGTCAGCACGTCGCGCGGCCCGGTCGGGCAGTCGAAGGCGACCACGGGCAGCGCGTGCGTCATGGCCTCGATCATCACCATGGGCAGGCCCTCGAAGCGGGAGCTGAGCGCGTACACCGACGCCTCGGCCAGCTCCTTCTCCAGCCGCTCGGTACGGCCGGGCAGCGTCACGTGCTCGGCCAGCCCGTGCCGCGCGACCAGCCCGGTGAGCTGGCCGCGCCGCGGCCCGGTGCCGAAGACGCGCAGCCGCCACTCCGGATGCACCCGCACGACCTGCGCGAACGCCTCGATGAGCAGGTCGAACCCCTTCTGCGGCACCAGCCGCCCGGCCGCCACCACGACCGGGTTGACCTGCCGGGAGCGTTCCTGCTCCACGCGGTGGACGGCGTTCGGGATCACCACCACCGGCGTGTCCGGCAGCAGGCGCTGGTATTCGAGCTTGTTGGTCCCGGTCAGCACGGTGATCGCGGCGAACCTGCCGTAGTGGCGGGCGATCTCCCTGCGGATCGTGTCGGGGTAGGCGGACAGGTTCATGTGCTCCTGCGCGATCCTGACGACGCCGGCGGGGGCGCGCCGGGCGGAGATCAGGTTCAGCGCGGGCCTGGTCGTCACCAGGACGCCGCCGGACAGTCCGGAGACGTAGTCCATCGCGGCGCGTTCCACCCGCTCGGTGAAGTAGTCGGCGGCGAACTCGCCGCGCGGCACGATCTTGCCGCGGATCCGCCGCCACGCCCTGCGGCCGACGGAGTCGGGCTGCCTGCCCTCGCGCTGGTCCACCAGCGTGGTGACGGTGACGCGGGGGTCGATCGCGAACTGCGGGGTCTCGCGCCGCCGGACCAGGCTGACCAGCTCGACGTCGTGCCCGGCCGCGGTCATCGCGTTCGCCTGGTTGACCACCGTGCGGATCGTGCCGCCCATGCCGTAGGCGTGCAGCATCAGGTAGCGGATCTTCACGTGAGGTACCCCCAGGTCCGGGCGATGGGCTTGAGGGGCTCGGGGATCCGGTCGGAGGAGGGCAGCTCGCGGGCGGGCTGGACGGTCCCGGTCCGGATCTTGTCCCGCCAGTCGCCGAGGCCCTTCTCCAGCACCTGCTGCTCGCCGTAGGAGAGCATCCGCGGCTCCCACTCCAGGCCGAGGAACGCGCAGATCTCGCGGGTGACGCGCTCGGGCTCGGCGCTCAGCTCCTCGTACCTGACGGTCAGCCCCGGCAGCGCGGCCCTGGCCCGCTGCACGGCCTTCATGTACCGCAGGGCGTCGAGGGCGGCCTCCTCGGGGGTGCGCCGGTCCGGGCTCGCCTCGTGCCAGGACGTGGCGATGGAGGCGGGGTGGCGCAGCAGGAAGACGAAGCGGGCGTCCGGCCAGCAGGCGGCGATGCGCTGGTGGGCGAAGGCGTTGGCGGGCGTCTTGTCCACGACGTACCGCTTGCCGCTGCGGACCAGCTCGCGGTGCAGCACCCGGTCCCACAGCAGGTGTTCCAGGTCGGCCTGGTTGTGCCCGAGCGCGGTCATCGCCTTGGCGGCCAGCGGGGTGCCGAACTGCACCCGCAACCGGCGTACGTGCAGCTCGTGCGGGGCGTGCAGGTCCGGGTGGGCGTTGAGGATCGCGCGCAGGAGCGTGGAGCCGGACCGTACGGGGGACAGGAGGAAGACGGGGGATTCGAGCAGCCGGTCGGTTAGCGGATCCGCGGGCGGTCTGATCTCGGGAGCGGGCGGGGGAGAGGGCGTGTTCCCGACTCGCTCGATCTGGAATCCGGTGAACCTGACCAGCGCTTTGTTGACGTGCCGCTGCCAGTTCATGGCGAGGCAGACTACCTACCGTTCCTGGCAGTTACCTGGCAGCGTCAGGCCGCCGACCAGGCGTACCGCGGGTTCGCGGGGGCCGCTCGCGGCTCCCGCGCGGTCGCGCGCCGCGGCCCCGGGCCTGTTAGCGTTACCGCTGACAGGAGGTGGCGGCGGTGAAAGCGAAGGGCGACAGGCCGGCGGTGCTCATGGACGTGGCCGTGCTCGCCGGGGTCTCGGCCATGACCGTCTCGCGCGTGCTCAACGCGCCCGACCGGGTCCGCGCGGAGACCAGGGCCCGCGTCATGGCCGCGGTGCGCGAGCTCGACTACCGGCCCAACCAGGCCGCCCGCCAGCTCGTCACCGGCAGGTCCGGGGTGCTCGGCGTGGTCAGCATCGACACCACCCTCTACGGCCCGGCCTCCACGCTCTACTGCATCGAGCAGGCGGCCAGGCGGGCCGGCTACAACGTCAGCATCGCCAGCCTGCCCTCGCTCAGCCGCAGGTCGATGGAGGAGGGCGTGCAGCGGCTGCGCGCCCAGGCGGTCGACGGCGTGATCATCGTGGCGCCGCACGAGTCGGCCGCCGACGGCCTGCGCCACCTGCCGCCGGAGATGCCGGTGGTGGCCGTCGACGCCGGCGACGACATCCCCGTGCCGGTGGCCAAGGTCGACCAGCAGGCGGGCGCCAGGCGGGTCACCCGTCACCTGCTCAGCCTCGGCCACGAGACGGTCTGGCACGTCGCCGGCCCGGCCGACTGGCTCGACGCCAACGGCCGCATCGAGGGCTGGCGCGGCGTGCTGGCGGCCGCCGGCCGGGAGGTGCCCGAGGTGCTGCGCGGCGACTGGAGCGCCCGCTCGGGTTACCAGCTCGGCCGGCGCCTGTGCGAGAACCCCGACGTCACCGCCGTGTTCGTGGCCAACGACCAGATGGCGCTCGGCGTGCTGCGCGCGCTGCGCGAGGCCGGCCGCCGGGTGCCCGAGGACGTCAGCGTGGCCGGGTTCGACGACATCCCCGAGTCGGCCTACTTCTGGCCGCCGCTGACCACCGTGCGCCAGGACTTCGGCGAGGTCGGCAGGCACGCCTTCCACCTGCTGCTCGACTTCATGGCCGGGCACGAGCCCGAGGCGCGGCGGCTGGTCGAGCCCGAGCTCGTGGTCAGGGAGAGCACCGGAGCCAGGCCGTCCCGGGCATGACCGGCGTGCTCGGCGGGCAGGTGTAGGTCCGTCGCGGAGGTGATCGGCTGGATGATGCTGCTCGAACGTTTCGACGCCTGGGACAAACGGGCCTTCGACCGGGTCGCGCGCTCCGACCTGCCCGTGCTCGACGCCCTGCTGCCGCATCTGTCGTCGGCGGCCGACCACTCGGTCCTGTGGGGGCTGGTGGCGGGCGTGCTGATGATGACGGGCCGGCCGCGGCTGCAGCGGGCGGGCGTCCGCGGGCTGCTGGCGATCTCGCTGGCCAGCCCGCTGACCAGCATGGTCGTCAAGCAGGCGATCCGCAGGCCGCGCCCGCTCACCGACCTCATCCCGGTGATCCGGCGCCGCCGGGTGCCGGCGTCCTCGTCGCTGCCGTCGGGTCACAGCGCGTCGGCGGTCGCCTTCGCGGTGGCGGTCGCCAGGGACGCGCCGCTGCCGGTCGCCACCTCGGTCACGCTGCTCGCCGCCGGGGTGGCCGCCTCCCGCGTGTACGTGGGCGCCCACTACCCGGGCGACGTGCTGGCCGGGGTCGCCGTCGGCGCGGCGGCCGGCTGGAGCGCCCGGGGCTGCGGACGCTGGCTGCGCCGCACGCTGGCCTCCTTCGCCGCGCCGCAGGAGATCAGGCGGGCCCGCTGCTGGCCCGGACGATCAGGGTCGAGCGCAGCAACTGCAGGGAGTTGACCGGCGGGCGGCCCTCATCCAGGGCGCGCAGCAGGAGCTCGATGGCCTGCCTGGTCATCTCCCTGCTGGGGACGGCGACCGTGGTGAGGGCGGGGTGGGTCACCCGTACCTCGTCGATGTCGTCGTGGCCGACCACCGACAGGTCGCCGGGGACCGAGCGGCCGCCGAGCCGGGCCGCCTCCAGCGCGCCCAGCGCGAGGATGTCGTGGGTGCAGAACAGCGCGGTCACGCCGGGGCCGGCGGCCAGGGCCGCGGTGGCGGCGGTGAAGCCGCCCATCGCCGTCGGCTCCGGCGCGGTGAAGACGGCCGCGGCCGGGACGTCGAGCCCGTCGCGGGTGAACGCGCGCCGGAACCCACGCACACGCAGCGCGTGCGGCGCGCTGCTCAGCACCGCGACCCGCTCGTGGCCCAGCTCGCGCAGGTGCCGCCCGGCCAGGTAACCGGCCTGCTCGTAGTCGATCGTGACGACGGGCAGGGTGTCGGGCACCTCGCTCTCCCACGCGCACAGCGCCACCGGGAAGCGCGCGTCGGCCAGGAGCGGCAGGTGCTCGGTCAGGCCGTTGTCGCCGGCGATCAGCAGGGCGTCGACCGAGCGGCTGGTCAGGCCGGTGATGTGCCGGCGGGCCCGCTCGCCGTCGAGGCGGGTGGTGCACAGCAGCAGGTGGTAGCCGTGCTCCTCCAGGACGTTCTCGGCCTCCTCGACCACGGCCGAGTAGAACGAGCTGGCCACCGTCGGCACGAACAGGCCGACGGTCATGGTGGTGCCGGTGGCCAGTGAGCGGGCGACCAGGTTGGGGGTGTAGCCGAGCTCGGCGATGGCCGCGCGCACCCTGGCCTCGGTCTCGGGGCGCACGCGTACGCGGCCGGTGACCACGTTGGAGACGGTCTGCTTGGTGACTCCGGCCCGCTCGGCCACGTCCTGCATCGTGACCACGCGGCCTCCAAGGGGGGTTTGACCGGTCCAATGACGTCGCCCCGAAAGGTAGCCGCCCGGCTCGGAGCTCGTCAACCGTCGTGCGCATTACATGCCTTTTGACCGGACAAGAGAGCAGGAACGCGAAATCGGGGCTTGTTTGAGCGGTCAAATCTGGCGTATGGTCCGGCCACGCGGTTCCGGCTCGTGGTTCCCCCCAAGGGCCCGCCAGGTGTGGCGTGCCCGACAGAAAGGAGCACCCGTGTCCCCCCATCGCAACGTGCTCACCGCTGCCGCCGCGGCCCTGACGCTGGTCCTGGGCGGCTCCCTGCCCGTCCCGGCCGCCTCGGCCGCACCGCCCGACGCCACCTACACGATCACCGTCGGCTCCACCGGCCGCTACGCCCATCCCACCGACACCCCCGCGGCCACCTACATCGACAAGGACGGCACCTTCTACTTCCAGCAGTCGGCCGCCCTCTACGGCCCCTCCGACCCCCGCTACTGGGACTTCTTCACCGGCGCGAACTTCGAGACCGCCACCCGCTCGGCCGCGATCAGCGATGCGGTCAACCCGGCCAACTCCGCCGACCGCAACAACGACACGACCTGGCGCTGCAACAACAGCCCGACCGGCCTCGAGGCGACCCCCGCCGGCGCGGGCTCGGGGTACGCCCACAGGAACTACTGCGACCTGGTCGGCGTCTGGGTGGACCCCGACACCGGCGACTGGTACGGCCTGGTGCACAACGAGTTCACCCCCCAGCCCTTCGGCGACGGCCTGCACTACGACTCGCTCGACTACGCCGTCTCCCGCAACCAGGGCCGGGTGTGGACCATCCTCGGCCACGCGATCACCTCGCCGTACAGCACGAAGCGCAACGACGGCGCGGCCTTCCCCCACCAGACCTACGACTACGGCGACGGCGACCCGCGCCTGTTCGCCGACCCGGTCTCGGGCTACTTCTACGTCTACTACGGCTCGCGGATCATCCCGAAGGGCGGCGTGGGCGGCGGCAACGGCGGCCTGGCGCACGTGGCGCGGGCGCCGATGTCGGCCAAGATGGCGACCGGCTCGTGGACCAAGTGGTACGACGGCTCCTGGTCGCAGCCCGGCGTGGGCGGCAAGGAGAGCAACATGGTCCCGGTCACCGCCGCGAACCCCCGGGGCTACACGCCCGTGGGCGCCGACTACGACCCGGCCAACACCGGCACGGTCGACCAGCAGATCGCCGCCGGGGAGCTGCCTCCGAAGTCCGACCTGTTCATCATGAACATCGCCTACGACGCCCACCTCGGCCTGTACCTCGGCGAGCCCGAGGTCGTCTCCGGCCGTCAGCCGCAGCGCCTCTACGTCACCGACGACCTGTCGACCCAGCGATGGCGCCTGATCGGCGACACCGGCACCTACGTCTCCGGCTCCTGGTACCGCTGGTTCCTCGACGACGTCAGCAGGACCGGCTCGGCCGTCGTCGGCAGGACGTTCCGCTCGTACTGCTCGATCGAGTGCGCGTCCTCCAGCGGCGAGTACGCGAACCTCACCGTCACCTCCACCGCGCCCGCCCCCGCCCCGGCGGACCCGGCCAGGACCTACCGGATCGGCACCGGCGCGGGCCGCGTCCTGGCCCAGGTCTCCGGCGGCCCGGCGACCACCTCCAGCGCCGCCCCGACCGGTTCGCCCCTGGAGAGCTGGACGTTCACCCCCGGCGGCGACGGCTCCTACCGCATCGCCAACGCCTCGACCGGCGGGCTGCTCGGCGTGGACGCGGCCACGACGGCCGGCCGCGCCTGGGGGGCGAGACCGGTCGTCACCGCGCCCGGCGCCGGCGGGCCCACCGCGGGCCAGCAGTGGTTCGTGGTGCCGGCCGGTAGCGGCCACCGGCTGGTCAACCGCTACAGCGGCCTCGCGCTCGCCCTGACGGCGGACGCGTCCCGACCGGCCGAGACCACCCCCGTACGCCACTGGAGCGACACCTCCGGCGGGACGGTCGGCGGCCGCCGCACGGCCGCCGAGCAGACCCTGACGCTGACCGACACCGGCGCCTCCGGCGGCGACCTGAGCGGCACCCACACCCTGACCGCCGCCGGCAAGGCCCTGGACGACCCCGACCACTCCACCACCCCCGGCACCCAGCTCATCACCTGGGCCCCCAACACCGGCGCCAACCAGCGCTGGATCTTCACCCGCCAGCCCGACGGCTCCTACCAGATCGCCAACGGCCTGTCGAAGCTCTGCGCGGACGTCAGCGGCGGCTCGTCCGCCGCCGGCGCCAGGATCATCCAGTGGACGTGCACCGGCGCCGCGAACCAGCGCTGGCAGGTCACCCCCGCCTCCGCCGGCGGCTACCGGATCGCCTCGCAGAAGAGCGGGCTGCTGCTCACCACGGCCTCCACCGCCGACGGCGCGCTCGTCACCCAGCAGGCCGACACCGGCTCGGCGCTGCAGCGCTGGACGGTCGGCTGACCACCCTCCGGCGGGGCCCCGTCCGGGGCCCGCCGGGCCACCCCCCGAATCTCACAGGACAGGCGGTGCCGCTCGATGAGCTCATCCCGATCCCTCCCCATCCGCAGGACGTTCGCCGGGCTCGCCGCCGGCGCGCTGGCCCTCGGCCTGGTCACCGCCTGCGGCGGCGGCGCCCAGGACGCGGCCGGCAAGGAGCTCGTCTACTGGTCGATGTGGAAGCAGGGCGAACCCCAGCAGGTCGCCCTGCAGGCCGCGATCACCCGCTTCACCCGGGCCACCGGCATCAAGGTCAAGGTCGAGTGGGCCGGCCGCGACGTGGTCAAGCAGAAGCTGCCCGCCGCGCTCACCACGTCCAAGGTGCCGGACGTGGTCGACCAGTCCGACGACACGATCCGGCCGTTCATGGTGACGCCGGGCGTGGCCCGGGGACTGGCCGGGGTGTACGAGGCCGACGTGCCCGGCGAGGCGGGCAAGAAGGTCAAGGACGTCATCCCGGCCAAGTACTCGCAGAGCCCGGCGTTGCGGCTGCCGGACGGCCAGCCGTACATGGTGCCCTACAGCGTGGCCGGCATCGGCCTGTTCTACGACGCCGCCACCCTCACCGAGGCGCCGCCGAAGGACTGGACCGCGTTCCTGGCGCTGCTCGGCAGGCTCAAGGCCGGCGGCCGGACGGCCCCGCTCACCGCCGACGGCGAACAGTACTGGTCCGACTCCTACTGGATGAACTACTACCTCTACCGGACGATCGGCGCGGACGGCCTCAAGGCCATCGCCGAGGACCGGACCGGGCAGTCGTGGAAGAGACCGGAGGTGCTGGCCGCCGCCCGGCAGATCGAGCTGTTCGCCAAGGAGGGTTACCTGCTCAAGGGGTACGACGCGAGCAAATACCCCGAGCAGCAGAAGAACTGGGCCCAGGGCCGGGCTGCGTTCATGATCATGGGTTCCTGGCTGCCCAGCGAGGTCGGCTCGTACGCCAGGGCCGGGTTCAAGCCGGCCTCCATGCCCTTCCCCGAGGTCGGCGGCCCGGCCAAGGGCGAGGAGGTCGTGCAGTTCGGCTTCGCGATGCCCGCCAAGGCCAGGAACGTCGAGGCCGGCGAGCGGTTCATCGCGTACCTGACGACCAGGGAGTTCGCCGACGACCTGGCCAGGACGGCCTCCGTGCTCTCGCCGCGCGCGGACGCGTTCGTGCCCGAGGCGCTGGCCGGGGTGAAGCGGCAGCTCGACAGCGTGCCCGCGACCTACCCGTTCGCGGCCGGGCTGAGCGTGCCGGGCTGGACCGACAAGGTCTACTACCCGACCGTGGGCGAGCTGTTCAACGGCAGGCTCACCGCGCAGGGGTTCGTGGACAAGATCAGCGCGGTCCAGGCCGGCTTCTGGAAGAACCAGGGCAGCTGATGGCGGCCGAACCCGGGACGCGGCCCGGTCCGGCCGTGCGGGCCCGGCAGCGGGCCTTCGTCCCCATGGTCGGGCCGGCCCTGGCGTTGCTGGGCGTCTTCGTCCTCGGCCCGGCCTGCCACGCGGTGTGGATCAGCCTCCAGCAGACCGCCGGGTACGGCGATTCCCGCTTCGTCGGCCTGCGCAACTACGCCCGCCTGCTGGGCGACCCGGTCTTCCACACCGCGCTGCTGAACACCCTGAAGCTGCTGGTCGTCGGCGGCGGCGTGACGTTCGCCGCCGGGTTCGCGCTCACGATGGTGCTCAGGGAGATGCGCGGGCGGCTGGTCGCGCGCAACATCCTGTTCTTCCCCAACATCGTCAGCGCGCTGGTGCCGGCCATCGTGGCGGGCTTCCTGTTCAACCCCGACGGGCTGGTCAACACCGTGCTGAGGGGCGTCTTCGGGGTGAGCGACCCGCCGAAGTGGCTGGCCGTGGACAACACGTTCACGCTCATCCTGATCGTGGCGATCTGGGCGGCCGTCGGGTACTACACCACGATCATCATGGCCGCCGTCGACCGCATCCCCGCCTCCTTCTACGAGGACTGCGCGCTGCTCGGGGCCACGTCCTGGCAGCGGCTGCGGCACGTCACGATCCCGCTGACCTGGGACGTGCTCAGCGTCTGCGCGCTGCTGTGGACCATCAGCTCGATCAAGGTGTTCGAGCTGGTGCTGGTGTTCGGCGGCGGCACCGCGGGCACCCCGCCGAGCAGCACCTGGACCGTCGCCCTCTACAGCTACGCGGCCACGTACGGCGGCTCCGGCTCGCCGCCCGAGCTGGGGATGACCGCCGCCAGCGCGCTGTTCAGCCTGCTGATCGCGGCGGCCGTGGTGCTGCTGCTGCGGCGGGCGCTCGACCGTGAAGCCGTCCGGTTCTGAAAGGGGGACGATCATGAGACCGACGAGGCTCGCGCCCATGAAGGCGCCCCTGAAGGCGGCCGTGTGGGCGGTCGTCGCCGCCGACGTGGCGCTGCTGGCGTGGGTGCTGATCACGTCGCTGAAGAGCACCCGCGACGTGTTCGATCATCCCTGGCGGCTGCCGATCCCGCCGACGCTGGACAACTACCTGACCGCGCTGGAGGTCGGGAACTTCGGCCGGGCCGCGGTCAACAGCGCGGTGGTGGGGGTGCTGTCCTCGGTGCTGGCCGTGGTGGTCGCCGCGCCGGCCGCCTACGCGCTCACCCGGACGGCGACCCGCGCCGGACGGCCGCTGACGCTGCTGTTCGCGCTTGGGACCGGCGTGCCCACGCAGGTCATCCTGCTGCCGATCTTCCTCATGCTGAGCAGCCTGGAGCTCACCTCCACCCTGACCGGCCTCACCCTGGCCTACGTCGGCACGGCCATGCCGTTCACCGTCTTCCTGCTGACCGGCTTCTTCCGGTCGCTGCCCGGCGAGCTGGAGGAGGCCGCCGCGCTGGACGGCGCCGGGGTGTGGCGGACGTTCCTGCGCATCGTGGTGCCGGTCGCCCGGCCCGGACTGGTCACCGTGTTCGTGCTGCAGCTCATCGTCTCCTGGAACGAGACCATGCTCGCCCTGGTGCTGATGCAGGACGACGAGAAGGAGACGCTGCCGGTGGCGCTGATCGGCTTCGCCCAGCAGCAGCAGTACACCGGCACGAACTGGGGCGGTATGTTCGCCGGCGTCTGCGTGGTCGTGCTGCCCATGGTGGTCCTGTTCGCCTGGGTGGGACGCCGCGTCACCGAAGGCATCACCCTGGGGATGGGAAAATGACGACGACCGTCCGACGTACCACGATCACTCTGCCGGTCGCCCCGCCCGGCCCGGACAACCCGCTGCCGCCCCTCGGCGACGCCCCCGGGCCCGCGCCCACGGTCGCCGGCGCGCCGCCCGACATGGCCTTCCAGCTCTCCTACGGCAGGCTCGCCTCCGTGCTGCCCTGCCGGGTCCAGGACGGCTACGACCGGGCGCGCCGGCCCCGCCGGGTCGAGGCGATCCAGCTCGCCAACGACCGGCTGACCGCGACCGTGCTGCCCGGCTGGGGCGGACGGCTGTACTCGCTGGTCCACCGCGACCACGGCGAGCTGCTCCACCGGAACCCGGTGCTGCAGCCGGCGAACTTCGGGCTGACCGGCGCCTGGTTCTCCGGCGGCGTGGAGTGGAACTCCGGCTCGACCGGGCACACCACGCTGACCTGCCGTCCGGTCTTCGCCGGGGAGGCCGAGGGGCCCGACGGCACGCCGATGCTGCGGGTGTGGGAGTGGGAACGCACCCGGGACCTGCCGTACCAGGTCGACTTCTGGCTGCCGCGCGGGTCGGACTTCCTGTACGTGGGCGTGCGCATGCGCAACCCGCACGCGCACGAGGTGCCGGCGTACTGGTGGTCGAACATCGCCGTCCCCGAGACCGGGGGGACGCGCGTGCTCGCCCCGGCCGGCACGGCCTGGCACTTCGGCTACGCCGGGCGGCTCGAACAGGTCCCGATCCCGGTCTGGGACGGCCTGGACCGAAGCTACCCGGCCCGCGCGGAGCACGCCGCCGACTACTTCTTCGAGCTCGGCGACCGCCGTCCGTGGATCGCCGCGCTCGACGGCTCCGGCGCGGGACTCGTGCACACCTCCACCCGGTCGTTGCGCGGCCGCAAGCTCTTCCTGTGGGGGCGCGGGCCGGGCGGGCGCCGCTGGCAGGACTGGCTCACCGAGCCCGGCGCCGGCGGCTACCTGGAGATCCAGGCGGGGCTGGCCCGTACCCAGCTCGAACACGTGCCGCTGCCCGGCGGGGGCGAGTTCTCCTGGCTGGAGGCGTACGGACCGCTGCGCGCCGACTCCGCCGCCGTGCACGGCGCGGACTGGACGGCGGCGGTGCGGGCGGCCGAGGAGGAGCTGGCGGCCCGGCTGCCGGCCGCCGAGGTCTCCGCCGCCTGGCGCAGGTGGCGGCCGCACGCCGACCAGGAGCCCGTCCGGATCCTGGCGGAGGGGTCCGGCTGGGGGGCCCTGGAGGTGACGCGCGCCGGCGTCACCACGCCCGGCACCCCGTTCCCCGGGTCCACCCTCGGTCCTGACCAGTCGCCCTGGCTGTCCCTCCTCACCACCGGGGCCTTCTCCCGTCCCGAGCCTTCTCCCGGCGCGGATCCCGGGCACAGCCTCGTGTCGGGGCCGTGGCGGCGGCTGCTGGAGCGGGCGCCGCAGACCTGGGTGACGGCCTACCACCGGGGCGTGGCCGCCTGGCACGCGGAGGACCGCGAGGGGGCCGTACGCGCGTGGCGGCGCTCCGCCGAGCTGCGCCCGAACCCCTGGGCGACCCGCTGCCTGGCCCACACCACCGCAAACCCGGACGAACGGGCCACCCTGTACCTCACGGCCCTCCACCAGACGACCGGACTCGTCCGGGCGCGCCTGGCAGCGGAGGCGGCCGTCGCGCTGCTGGAGGCCGGCCGGGCCGCCGAGTGCCTGGCCGTCCTGGACACGCTGCCCGCGACCGGCCGGGCCGTCCTGCTGCGCGCCCGCGCCCTGCTCGCCGTCGGGGACCGGGACGGCGCCCGCGCGCTGTTCGACGCCGGCTTCGACGTCGAGGACCTGCGGGAGGGTGAGGCCGTCCTGCACGACACGTGGGCGTGCCTGACCACCGACCCGCTGCCCGCACGCTACGACTTCCGCATGCACCCGGACGACGCCTGACCCCTCAGGCCCGGCCGCCACCCTGCTGCACACTCGACGGGAGGGACGCTCACTCGCCGGTGCCGGTGGCCACCGCGTCGGAGTCGGGCGCCTTGATGGACACTTTGGCGCCCCACCCGGTGAAGCGGCTGTCGATGGTGATCGTGCCGCCCTCGAACCCGTTGGTGTCGAGGACCCCCGTGGCCGCGTACGACGGCACGGCCTCCCTCCGCTCCGCGGTGATCAGCCCAGCAGCGGGAAGCGGTCGTCGGCGGACGGGAGCCGTCCGGTGGCTTCCAGCACGTACGTCGTCAGATCCAGATGCGACGGGCGGTCCGCGCCGAGCAGCCCGTCGAGGGTCTCGCCCGCCAGTTCCAGCGCCTCCCGGGCGGGCGGCCGCGCGGCCCGCAGGTCGAGGTGGTGGACGGCGGCCTCGGTCGCCAGCGTGGCCAGGAAGTCGGGCACGGCGATCACGTGGCCCTGCGTGGCGACGCATCCCGCCGGGTCGGCCGCCAGCGCCGCCCGCACGGCGGCGGGGGCGGTGTCCTGCCACACCCGCAGCACCCCGGAGGGCCGGGTGAAGGCGGAGGCGGACCTGCGCACCCACCAGGCGTGGGCGTCCGCGCCACCGGCGCCCTCGGGGGCGTCCGGGACGGGCTGGAAGGAGCTCCAGTAGGTGACGTGGTCCACGTCGGGCGGCCCGTCGGCCGGGGTGGCGAACGCGACGAGGGCGCGCTGGGCGTCGCACAGGACATGGAAGAGCAGATCCACCCCGGCCCAACCGGCGCACCGGGTGGGGCTGAGCGGGTCGGTCTCGGCCACCGCGGCCGTGAACTCCCGGTAGGCGGCGACGAGGGCGGTGCGGGCACGTTCGATGTCCATGAGGACGATTCTTCTCGGGAGCGGGCTTGCCCGCGTGCCGGGCGGGCGCCCGGGGCCCGGACAGCCGAAAGGCCAGACCCCGTTGTCGCGGGTCTGGCCTTGGAGTGTGGTGGACGATACTGGGATTGAACCAGTGACCTCTTCCGTGTCAGGGAAGCGCTCTCCCGCTGAGCTAATCGTCCTTGGAGGTGGAGACGGGATTTGAACCCGTGTGGACGGCTTTGCAGGCCGCTGCCTCGCCTCTCGGCCACTCCACCGAGTCGAACCACTCCGAGCGGAAGACGGGATTCGAACCCGCGACCCTCACCTTGGCAAGGTGATGCTCTACCACTGAGCCACTTCCGCGCTGTTGCGTGCCTAACTCTAGCGCCTTTTCCGACCAGATGCTTCCCGCTACTTGCGGAGCCGGCGGGCGACGCCGCGTTCGGTGGCCGGCAGGCTGAGGAAGATCTCCAGGATCCGGGTGAGCCGGTGGACCTCGATGCGGTGGAAGGCCGGACCCTCGGAGCGGGCCAGCAGCAAGGTCAGGGCGAGCGGCGGGAGCGGGGCGTGGATGGCGTGCACGCCCCCGTCGAGCGTGAGGGCCGCCGGGCGCGGCGGGGCCGGGCTGGGCACGGTCAGGCCCTGCGGCGCGCGCCAGCTCGCGTAGATCACGCCGTGCTCGGCGGCGGTGGCCGCCCAGTCGGCGCTGAACAACACCGGCAGCGAGTCGACGAGCGTGGTCAGCGCGCGGTCGCCCGCCGTGGTGATGTACTTGAGTATCTCCAGCTCGGGGTAGGTGCCGGCGGTCTCGCGGGTGGTCCAGACGCCTTCCACCCGGACGTCCTCGACGCTCTCCAGGCTCTTGACCAGCAGCTCCCGCGGGGTGCTCTCGGGGCAGAAGACGGTGATGTCGTCGACCGCCGAGCCGGCCCCCCGGTCGAGCACGGTGACCTGGGTGATGTCGGCCCCCGCCGTGCCCAGGGCCTTGGTGACCTGGGCCAGAGACCCCGGACGGTCGGGCAGCGCCACGCGCACGCGAAGAAGCATCGATCCCTCCCTGGTGATGCCGTTCACAGCCTATAGGCGAATACCGCTTCCGGCCTGAGCTGCGCTACAACTGACGGAGTGAAGATTGGGCCGATTGGGGCATGGCCGCCCGTGGTGCTGGCGCCCATGGCGGGCATCACGAACGCGCCGTTCCGGGTGTTGTGCCGGGAACAGGGCGCCGGGCTGTTCGTGTGCGAGATGATCACGACGCGGGCGCTGGTCGAGCGCAATCCCAAGACGCTCAGGATGATCAGGTTCGCCGAGTCGGAGCGGCCGAGGAGCCTGCAGCTCTACGGCGTCGACCCCGACATCGTCGGGCGGGCGGTCCGGATGATCGCCGAGGAGGACCTCGCCGACCACGTCGACCTCAACTTCGGCTGCCCGGTGCCCAAGGTGACCAGGCGCGGGGGCGGGTCGGCGCTGCCGTACAAGAGGAACCTGCTGCGGCGGATCCTGCGGGCGGCGGTGGCGAACGCGGGGGCGCTGCCGGTGACCATGAAGATGCGCAAGGGCATCGACGACGACCACCTGACCTACCTCGACGCCGGCCGCATCGCGGCCGAGGAGGGCGTCGCGGCGATCGCCCTGCACGCCCGCACGGCGAAGCAGCACTACGGCGGCGTGGCCGACTGGGCGGCGATCGCGCGCCTGAAGGAGGCCGTGCCGGAGATCCCGGTGCTGGGCAACGGCGACATCTGGTCGGCCGACGACGCGTTGCGCATGGTGGCGCGCACCGGCTGCGACGGCGTCGTGGTCGGGCGCGGCTGCCTCGGGCGTCCGTGGCTGTTCAAGGACCTGGAGAACGCCTTCAACGGCAGCCCCGAGCGGGTCAGGCCGACGCTCGGCGAGGTGGCCGGGACGATGGAGCGCCACGCGGCCGGCCTCACCGAGTGCTTCGACACCGAGCGGTACGCGATCGCGGACTTCCGCAAGCACGTCGGGTGGTACCTCAAGGGGTTCGAGGTCGGCAGCGCGCTGCGGCGGGAGCTGGCCACGGCCGAGTCGCTGGACGGGCTCCGGGAGGGGCTGGCCAAGCTCGACCACGACCAGCCGTGGCCGCCGAACACCGACACGCCCCGGGGCAAGTCGGGCGAGCGTCAGAAGGTGCAACTGCCTGACGGGTGGCTCGACGACCCGTGGGACTGCGTGGTCCCGGACGAGGCGGAGTCGGACATCTCCGGCGGCTGACGGACCGGTTCCTGGTGGGGCGGTCAGTGGGGGCCGGTGGCCTCGGTGCCGCAGGGGCCGCCGCCGGCCGACGGCTCCAGGAGCACGCGCTCGCCGTCCATCGTCAGCGTCTCGTACCAGGACGAGATGCGCTCGGCCGAGCGGCCGGTGTAGTGGCAGATGAAGCTGCGCCTGAACCGGTCGGCCGTGCTGTTCGGCTCCGAGCCGTGCACCAGGCTGCCGTTGAAGAAGAGCACGTCACCGGGCTGCATGTCCACGGGCACCCGCTCCAGGCCCGGCGGGGGCGGGACGTACTCGCGGGTGAAGGAGAGGTCCTGGTCGGCCTCCTCCGGGCAGAACAGGTCCATCAGATGGGTGCCGGGGACCACTTCGAGGCCGCCGTTGGCGCGGTCGACGCGGTCCAGCGCCACCCAGGCGGCCACGCACGTGCCCGGCTCGACGCGCAGGTAGAAGTTGTCCTGGTGCAGCGCCTGGCCGCGGGCGCCCGGCGGCTTGAAGTAGAACATGCTCTGGGCTGCTATCGGCTCCTCGCCGAGCAGCTCGCGCAGGATCGCGGCGAAGCGGGCGTCGAGCAGGTAGCGCAGGGCGACGTCGTTCACCTGGTGGGGGTGCATGATCCGGGGGTAGTCGCGCAGGACGTCGTAGGGCGCGCCCGGCTCCTGCGGGACGGGCGAGAAATGCCCGGGTATCGGGCCGGCGGCGTGCAGGGCCATGAACTCCTCGCGCAGCTCCGCCACCTCCTCGGGAGCCAGCAGCGCGGGGACGAGCACGTACCCCCGGTCGTGGAAGTCGTTCAGCCTCATGCCCTTCACCGTAGGCACCCGGCCCGTGGGACGGTATGACCGTGACCGCTGAGAACCTGTCTGTTCCTGCTGCCGAGTTGATGATCGTCGGCCACTACGACAAGGCGGCCGGGTACGGCACCCGCCGCCCCCACGGCTCGCCGAGCTGGCTGCTGCTGTGGACCCAGGCGGGGGAGGGGCGGGTCGAGCAGGCGGGGGCGTCGTTCACCGTGCGGGAGGGGGACCTGGCGGTGCTCGGGCCGGGCTCGCCGCAGCGTTACCGGGTCGCGCCGGGCGCGGGGAGATGGCGGTTCTGGTGGGTGCACTTCCAGCCGCGCCCGTCCTGGACGGCCTGGCTCGCGCCGTACGCCCTGGCCACCGGCTGCCACCTCGTGGAGGGCGTGCCCGCCGGGGTGCGCGACCGCGCCGACCGGGCCTTCGACCGGGCGCTCCAGGACGCCCGCTGGATCCCCGGCCACACCGCCCCGGACGCGCCGGCCGGGCCGCCGTCCGCGCCGGCGGTCGTCATGTCGAGTCCCGCCCGGGAGCTGGTGCTCGGGGCGGTGGAGGAGGTGCTGGTGCTGGCCACGGCTGCGGCGGGGGCCGTTCGCGACCCCGGGGCCGAGGGCGGCGACGAGCGGGTGCGCCGGGTGCTCGACCTCATCGCCGCCGAGCCCGAGGCCCAGCACTCGGTCGCCTCGCTGGCCCGCGCGGTGGCGCTGTCGCCGTCGAGGTTCGCGCACCTGTTCACGGCCGAGACCGGCCAGACCCCGATGGGCGCCGTGCGCAGGGCGCGGGTGCGGCACGCCGCGAGCCTGCTGGAGGTGACCGACCTGGACGTCGGCCAGGTCGCCGCCGCCTCGGGGTTCGTCAGCCCGTTCCACTTCAGCCGCGCCTTCAGGCGCGAGTACGGCCTCCCGCCCCGCGACTACCGCGCCCGCCTGCGCCGCCCCTGACCCCCGTCAGCCCCGGCCCGGC
>NZ_JBFAOM010000046.1:0-53620 GCF_040675235.1 Nonomuraea sp. NPDC049637 | reverse complement strand
CTCAGACCTCGACCGGCTCAGACCTCGACCGGCTCAGACCTCGACCGGCTCAGACCTCGACCGGCTCAGACCTCGACCGGCTCAGACCTCGACCGGCTCAGACCTCGACCGGGCCGCCGCTGCGCCAGTAGACGTTGCCCTCCCTGGACAGCAGCCCCTCGTCCACCAGGTAGCGGCGCAGCGCCGCGAAGTCGTCGTGGAAGGCCCGCAGCGCCACGTTGACGTCGGCCTCGGGGTAGCGCACGCCCGGCTCGAACACCCGCGAGACGTAACGCAGCACGATCAGCCGCTTGTCGCGGCGCATGCCCATGGTGGTCAGCCGGCCGTCGACCAGGAACGTGCGCAGCACCCGCTCCTCGGCGCTCAGCTCGGCGGGCGGCTCGGCCCGCTCCCGCAGCAGCTCGCGGAAGCGCTCCGGCCGCGCCCGCCACTTGCCGTCGTCGTCGCGCTCGGCCAGGCCGCCGCTGGCCAGGCGGTCGAGGGTCTTGGGGGGCAGGTCGCCGCTGTCACCGAGCACCAGGGACGCGAGTGCGCGCAGGGTGTCCTCCTGGCAGAGCAGCCCGAGCACGCGTCTGAGGTCTTCGTCGCTCACCCCTACCATTTTGTCCCATGATCGCAGCACTGTTCGTCGCCGTCGGCCTGGCCATCCCGGGCAACTTCCTGCTGTACGAGAAGGCCGCCGCCAAGAAGGACCCCAACCCCGAGCACAGCTGGACGGTGTCGGGCAAGAAGAACGCCCAGCTCGTCGTGAACCCGTGCCAGAAGGCCGGGCTGGGCCAGACCGGTCGCACAGCGGCCAGGACGATCGTCTACACCTCGGTGCCCGACTACTCCAAGTCCGAGCAGGTGATCCTCTACTCCTCGCCGGAGGCGGCGGGCAAGGCGGTCGGCGAGCTCAGGGCGGCCGTCCGGGCCTGCGGCACCGCGGCGTACCGGTACGGCGCATCCAGGATCGCGCTCGGCGACGAGGGCCTGCTGGTCACCGGCCAGGCCTACGACCACGGCAAACCGGCCGTCGGCGGCGAGCGGGCCGTCGTGACCCGCCGCGCCAACGCCCTGATCGTCTACACGGCCGGCGGCGAGTGGGGCAAGCCCGCCAAGACCGACTTCAGCCGGCAGCGGAAGGACGCGGGCACGATGCTCGCCAAGATCTGCACGCTCGCGGAGTGCTGAATGTCTCGATCTTGAGACGTCGCCATGACCGGACGCCTACTTTCGCCGTCCGACAATGAAGCGACAAGCCGGTGCCGGAACGCCCTTGCCAGTCCGTTCCGGCACACGGCTTGTTCTCTGTCCGCGGCTGCTCAGAGCCGGTTGAGGCCGAGCACGTGCAGCACGGCCCGGCCCTCCTCGTCGGAGGCGGTCAGGTCGACCTGGGCGTCGATGCCCCAGTCGCCGTCGCCGGCCGGGTCCTTGATCGTCTGGCGTACCCGCCACAGGCCGCTCTCCTCCTCGATCCGCAGCAGCGCGGGCCCGCGCGCGTCGGCGTCGGTGAAGATCTCCTCGTGGTCGGCGTAGTACGCGTCGAGCGCCGCGCCCCAGTCGACGTCGGGGGCGAGCTCCTCCAGCTCGTCCTCCTTCTCGATGGCGCACAGCTCGACCAGCCGGAACATGGCGTTGCGCACCAGCACCCGGAAGGCCCGCGGGTTGGCCGTGACCGGCCGCACCTTGGTCTCCAGCTGCGCCTGGCGCTCCAGCGCCTCCTCGGGGTTGGTCAGCTTCTCCCACTCGTCGATCAGCGAGGAGTCGACCTGGCGGACCAGCTCGCCCAGCCACTCGATGAGATCGACCAGGTCCTCGGTCTTCAGGTGCTCGGGGACCGTGCGCGACAACGTGCGGTAGGCGTCGGCCAGGTAGCGCAGCACCGTGCCCTCGGAGCGGGCCAGCTCGTAGAACTGGATGTACTCGCCGAACGTCATCGCGCGCTCGAACATGTCGCGCACCACCGACTTCGGGCTGACCGTGTAGTCGCCGACCCACGGGTGGCCGCGCCGGTAGGTCTCGTACGCCCCGAGCAGCAGGTCGTCGAGCGGCATCGGGTACATGACCTCGGCGAGCTGCTCCATGCGCTCCTCGTACTCGAGGCCGTCGGCCTTCATCTGGGCGACCGCCTCGCCGCGCGCCTTCTTCAGCTGCGCCGACAGGATCTGGCGGGGGTCGTCGAGGATGGACTCGACGATCGAGACCATGTCCAGCGCGTACGAGGGCGACTCGCGGTCGAGCAGGTCGAAGGCGGCCAGCGCGAAGGTGGACAGCGCCTGGTTGAGCGCGAAGTCCTCCTGCAGCTCGATCGTCAGCCGGGCCCGCCGGCCCTGCTCGTCGGGCTCGGCGAACTGCTCGACGATGCCGCCGGCCAGCAACGAGCGGTAGATGGCGATGGCCTGGCTGATGTGCCGCCGCTGCCACTTGCGGTCTTCGTGGTTGTCGGTGAGCAGGTGTCTCATCGCCTGGAAGCAGTCGCCCGGCCGGTTGATCACGGCCAGCAGCATCGCGTTGCTCACCTTGAAGCGGGAGTTGAGCGGCTCGGGCTCGGCCTGCTGCAACTTCTCGAACGTCTCCTCGCTCCAGCCGACGAACCCCTCCGGCGGCTTCTTGCGCGCGTAGCCGCGCCGGCGCTTGGGGTCGTCGCCGATCTTGGCCAGCGCCTTGGCGTTCTCGATGTCGTGCTCGGGGGCCTGGCAGGCGACGTAGCCGATGGTGTCGAAGCCCGCGCGGCCGGCCCGCCCGGCGATCTGGTGGAACTCGCGGGCGCGCAGCCGGCGGACCTTGTTGCCGTCGTACTTGGACAGGGCGGTGAACAGGACCGTGCGGATGGGCACGTTGACGCCGACGCCGAGCGTGTCGGTGCCGCAGATGACCTTCAGCAGCCCGGCCTGGGCCAGCCGCTCCACCAGCCGCCGGTACTTGGGCAGCATGCCGGCGTGGTGGACGCCGATGCCGTGCTTGACCAGCCGCGACAGCGCCCGGCCGAACCGGGTGGTGAACCGGAAGCCGCCGATCATCGCGGCGATGGCCTCCTTCTCGGCCTTGGTCGCCATGTTGATCGACATGAGCGCCTGGGCCCGTTCCATGGCCGCGGCCTGCGTGAAGTGCACGACGTAGACGGGGGCCTGCCCGGTGGTGAGCATCTCCTCCAGCGTCTCGTGCAGCGGCGTCATCCGGTAGGAGTACACCAGCGGCACCGGCCGCTCGGCGTGCTTGACCACCGCCGTGGGCCGCCCGGTGCGCCTGGTCAGGTCGCGCTCGAACATCGACACGTCGCCGAGCGTGGCCGACATCAGCACGAACTGCACGTTGGGCAGCTCCAGCAGCGGCACCTGCCAGGCCCACCCGCGGTCGGGCTCGGCGTAGAAGTGGAACTCGTCCATCACGACCTGGCCGATGTCGGCCGCCGCGCCGTCGCGCAGGGCCACGTTGGCCAGGATCTCGGCCGTGCAGCAGATGATCGGCGCGCCCGGGTTGACGCTGGCGTCGCCGGTCATCATGCCGACGTTGGCGGTGCCGAAGACGGCGCACAGGTCGAAGAACTTCTCCGACACCAGCGCCTTGATCGGCGCGGTGTAGAACGTGCGGACGTCTCTGGTCAGCGCGGCGAAGTGGGCCCCGGCGGCGACCAGCGACTTGCCCGAGCCGGTCGGCGTGGCCAGGATCAGGTTGCTGCCGGAGACGACCTCGATGAGGGCCTCCTCCTGGGCGGGATAGAGCGTGAGCCCCCGTTCGGCGTTCCAGGCGACGAACGCGTCGAATATGACGTCGGGGTCGGCGTCGATGTCTTCCGGCAGGCGGTCAACGAGAAGGCTCACGTATCTATCCTGCCGAAGTTTGCCGGGTGGTCGAACCCGCCGCCCCTAGCGGAGGTCGAGTTGCATCAGCACGGTGTCGATCCAGCGGCCGTGCTTGAACCCCACGTTGCTCAGCCGTCCCGCCTCCTGGAACCCGAAGGCGGCGTGCAGCCGCAGCGAGGCGGGGTCGCCGCCGTCGGCGATCACCGCGATCAGGGTGCGCGCGTCGGTCGCCGAGGCCCGCCGGACCAGCTCGCCCAGCAGCAGGCGGCCGAGGCCGCGGCCGGTGGAGCCGGGCGCGAGGTAGATCGAGTCCTCCAGGCTGTGGCGGTAGGCGGGCTTGGGCCGGTACTGGCTGAGGTAGGCGTAGCCGGTGATCGCGCCGGAGACCGGCCCGCCGTCCGCCCCGCTGTCCGCGCTGTCGTCCTGAGCCACCAGGAACGGCAGCCCCGCCGCCGCGAGCGCCGCCGCCTTGGCCCGCCACTCCTCGGCCCCCGGCGGGGTCTCGTCGAACGTGGCCACGCCGCCGGTGACGTAATGGGCGTAGATGGCGGTCACGGCGGGCAGGTCGGCCTCGGTCAGGTCGCGGATCGTCGTCATGCCGCCCGATTGTGGACGGGACGCGTTTCGCCGGTGTTACGCGCGGGCCTTCGGCGCCGTCAGCAGCAGGCCGCCGAGCACCGCGAGCGCCGCCAGGAACGGGCCGCCGCCCGGCGCGAAGCCGCCCACGGTCAGCGTCAGGATCCCGGCCCCGACCAGCCCCGCGGCCACCAGCATGACCCCGCGGCCGGCGGTCCCGTACGGCAGCGACGGCGGCGTCTCGAACCTGGCGAACGCCCGCACCAGCCCCCACATGACCAGGCACAACATCCCGAACCACACCGGCCACCCGGCGAACCAGAACAGGCTGCCCGGCTCCGGCGTCTCCACGCCCAGCAGCACCACGACCACGCCGGTCACGGCGAACAGCGCGGGCATGTGCCACAGGTAGACCGTCATGATCCGCGGGCCGGCCCAGTCCAGGACGCGGCGCAGGGGCAGCCGGACCAGCCAGGGGCGCAGCAGCACGGCCAGGCCGATCTGGCCGACGCCGACGGCCATGATGGCCAGCGTGGGCGGGGCCATGTTGGACACCTCGGCGCCGGGCAGGCCGATCATGCTGCCGGGGTAGGGGCCGAACCCGACCAGCAGCGCCGCCACGCCGAACCCGCCGGCCGCCAGCAACGCGGCCATCCGCACCCGGCCCTCCGCGTAGAAGAAGCCGATCTGGTGGACGGCCAGCCACACGAAGACGATGTTCACATAGCCGGCCGCCTCCAGGCCGGTCGAGAAGCGCACGACGTCCGTCAGCGCCGCCCCGGCAGCCAGCGCGACGGGGACGAGCACGCCGAACCTGCGGTGCAGGCGCAGCGCGTACGGCGTGACCGTGACCGCGATCAGGTACACGGCCAGGAACCACAGCAGCTGCCCGGTCAGCTTGGCGCCCACCGCCAGCGGCTGCTCCGGCACCCCCAGCGTGAGCAGCACGTGGGGCAGCGGGATCCACACCGCCGCCAGCGGCAGCAACGGCCAGGCGAGCCTGCGCAACCGCCCGGCCAGCCACTGCTGGTCGCTCTTGGCCGAGAGGCCGCGGCTGATCGCGTTGGCCGCGCCGCCGGCGAAGAAGACCAGCGGCATGACCTGGCTGAGCCACGTCACCACCCACACCCCCGGCGTGGACAGCGCGTTGCCCGTGGTCAGCCGGCCGCCCTCGTAGGACAGGACGGGGATCGTCCAGTGCTGCAGCACGATGAGCGCCATGCCGAGCACGCGCAGCAGGTCGATGAACGGGTCCCTGGCCGTCGCGCGCGGCGCCCGTACCGGGGCGGGACGGTCGAGCAGGACGGTCATGGGGGAGCCTCGTTTCGAGCGGGGGAGCGGATGACTCAAGGCTTCCGTCCCGGACGCTCGGGCACACTGCCGCGGACCGCCGTCTTCAGGTCAAGATCACACCACCATGGGGGGTAGGGCCAGCCCTACCCTCGGACGCCTGCGTACCTGCTCGTACCGGCCCGCCAGGGGACTTAGCCTTCATTGCATGCGCTCCCTGATGAGGCGTGTCCTTCTCGACACCCGCTACACGCTGGTCGGTTTCCCGACGGCCGTCATCGGCTTCGTGACCATGGTCGCCGGTTTCGCGGCGGGCGTCGGCACCGCGATCGTGTGGATCGGCGTGCCGCTGCTGGCCGGCACGCTCCTGGTCGCGAGGGGTTTCGCCGACGCCGAGCGCGGCTGGCTCTCCGACGTGCTCAAGCGCCCGCCGGTGCGGCCGCGTTACCGTCCGGCGCCCGAGGGGGCGGGCCGCTTCCGCCGCATCGTCAACCCGCTGACCAACGGCCAGTCGTGGCTCGACCTGCTGCACGGCATCCTGAACTTCCCCTTCGCCATCCTGTCGTTCGTGCTGACCGTGGTGTTCTGGGCGATCCCGATCCTCGGGCTGACCTATCCGCTCTACGGCGTGGTCACCTCGCGCATCCCCGGCAACGCGGAGCTGCCCGAGCTGCTCGGGCTGGGCTCCGGCTACCTGGTGAACACGATCTTCTACGTCTCGCTCGGCCTGGTCTTCACGTTCGTCCTGCCGTTCGTGGTGCGCGGGGCCGCGCTGGTGCGGGCCGGGCTCGGCCGGGCGCTGCTGACCGGGGTCGCCGAGCTGCAGGAGCGCATCGACGACCTGGCCGAGGGCCGGGCGGCGGCCGTCTCCGCCGAGGCCAACGCGCTGCGCAAGCTGGAGCGCGACATCCATGACGGCCCGCAGCAGCGCCTGGTCTCCCTGGCCATGGAGCTGTCCAGGGCGCAGCGGCAGCTCGCCAAGGACCCCGAGGCCGCCTCGGCCACGATCAGCTCGGCGATCAGCGCCACCCGCGAGACGCTCGACGAGCTGCGTGCCCTCTCGCGCGGCATCGCGCCGCCCATCCTGTCCGACCGCGGCCTCGCGCCCGCCCTCGCCGCCCTCGCCGGCCGCTGCACGGTGCCGGTCGACCTCGACGTGCAGATCGTGGGCCGCTTCCAGGCGGCGATCGAGAACGCGATCTACTTCGTCTGCGCGGAAACCCTGACCAACGTGGCCAAACACAGCCGCGCGACCATCTGCACGGTTCAGCTGCTCCGCATCGGTGACGTCCTCATGCTCACGATCGGGGATGATGGTGTCGGCGGCGCACACGTCGCCAAGGGACACGGCCTGGCCGGTCTGGCCGACCGGCTCCGGGCCGTCGACGGGGAGCTCACCGTCAGGTCGCCGGACGGCGGGCCGACGGTGATCGTGGCGGAGGTGCCGTGCGCGTAGTCGTGGCCGATGACGCGGTCCTGATCAGGGAGGGCCTGGTCAGGCTGCTGGAGGAGTTCGGCTGCGAGGTGGTCGCCACCGTGGGTGACGGCGACGCCCTCGTGGAGGCGATCGTCGAGCACAGACCCGACGTGTCGGTGGTCGACGTGCGCATGCCGCCGTCGTTCACGGACGAGGGGCTGCGGGCGGCGGTCGAGGCCCGGCGCCGGGTGCCCGGCGCCCCGGTGCTCATCCTGTCGCAGTACGTCGAGGTCTCCTACGCCGACGACCTGCTCGCCGACGCCCGTGGCGCGGTGGGCTACCTGCTGAAGGACCGGGTCGTCGACGTCGACGAGTTCCTGGAGGGCCTGCGGCGGGTGGCGGCGGGAGGCACCGTGTTCGATCCGCAGGTGGTGTCCCAGTTGATGGTCCGCAGACGCAAGGACGACCCGCTGGCGCAGCTCACGCCGCGCGAGCGCGAGGTGCTCGGGCTGATGGCCGAGGGCAAGTCCAACCCGGCCATCGGGCGGCAGCTCGTCATCAGCGACGGCGCCGTGGAGAAGCACATCAGGAGCATCTTCAACAAGCTGGGCCTCTACGCCGAGGACAGCGACCAGCATCGCCGCGTGCTCGCCGTGCTGGCCTACCTGAGGTCCTGACCTCCGCCTGTCATTGCCCGAGGTCCTGACCCTCGCCTGCGACTGCCTGAGGCCGGCTGCCTGAGGTTGACCCCTCGGCCGGGCCCGCCGTGGAGCGTGCGCCGCTCTCCGGCCCCTCCTGGCCCTACGAGGGGTCGCCGGCCGGTCCGCGCGACAGCGCGCGCGGACCCGGCCGCCCGGTCCTAGCCGAGCGCGTCGACCAGCTTCTTGCGCTGCTGGGCGCCGAGGCCGCCGAGACGGCGCTTCTCGTCGACGCCGGCCTCCTCCATCAGCGCGGTGGCCTTGGCCGGGCCGACGCCCTTGACGGCGCGCAGGGCCTGGGACACCTTGATCTTCTTGGCGATGTCGTCGTCGCGCTCCAGGAGCTGGGCGAAGGTCAGCTCTCCCGCCTTGACCTTGGCGAGCAGGGCCGTGCGGGCCGCGCGGGCCTCGGCCGCCTTCGCCAGAGCCGCCTGACGCTGCTCGGGGGTGAGAGTGGGAAGTGCCATCTCGTTCTCTCCTCGGGGAGTTGGGTTCGGGAAACTGTTTCCCGTGGTGCAGTGGCTAATCATGGCGGATACCAGCGGTTCGTGTTGCGGAAAGCGCCCGCTCAACGAGTCCGCCACACCAGGGCGGCCGCTTCGGCGCACGCCACGTCCTGGCTGATCGTGCCGCCGCTGACCCCCACGCCGCCGGCCACCCGTTCCCCTTCGCCGTTGTCCGCCCAGAGGGGGATGCCACCCCCGAAACAGACGAATCGCTCACCCGCCAGACCGAAGAGCTCCCCGCCCGGCGCCACCAGCGCGGCGAGGTCCGCGGTGGCCGCGCGAAGGGCCACCGACGTGTACGCCTTGCCCGGCGCGAGCACCGGCCCGGCGATCTCCGCACCCGCCATACGCTGGAAAGACACCAGATGTCCGCCCGCGTCCACGACCGCCACCGAGACCAGCGCGCCCTCCCGGACGGCCTGCTTCAGAGCGGCCTCGGTCATGCGGAGCGCGAGTTCGAGATCCACGCGTTCCCACCTCCCGTCGATGATCGTGAGCGCGCCGGGCCCTTCCATCCGTACAGCGCCGGGGGAGGGGGCGCAAGATCGCCTGGTCGGGGCTCGTGCTGCCGGAAGTTATTGCAAGATTTTCCTCTTCAGGGTGGAATGCGTCACATTTCGTGATCCGGGCGTGTCGGCGCCCTGGTCGGGGCCCCTTTCGCGCCATCTCTCCAGCCCTTCGGGGGTCAGGAAGGCGTCGAACACCGACTCCATGGCCCCCAGCAGGGCGGCGCGCCAGCCCAGCGCGGCGGCCTCGATCCGGGGCGGACGCTCCCGCCGGATGGCCATCAGCGCGGGCCGGCAGGAGTCCGCCAGGGCCTCGCCCGCGCGCTCCAGCAGCGCGACGCCGTGCCCGGAGAGCGTGACGACCTCGGGGTCGTGCGCGTTGACCAGGGCGGCGATGCCCAGCCCGAGCGCGCGGGCCCCGGCCTCGACCGCCTCCGGGCTGCCGGCCAGCACCTCCTCCGCCTGCGCGCGGCCCCGGCCGCCGCCGTGGGCCAGGCCCACGTGGCGCAGCAGCGCGTTCGCGCCCACCTCCTGGCCCCAGCAGCCGGTCGCGCCGCACGCGCACGGCCGGTCGCCGCCGCCCAGCGGCATGTGGCCGAACTCGGCGCCCGGCCCGCTCGCGCCGTCCAGCGGCCGGCCGTCCACGACGAGGACGCCGCCGAGGTCGAAGTCCACGTGCAGGTGCAGGCCCACCCGCACGCCGCGCAGCCGTCCGCGCCGGGCCTCGGCCAGGGCGGCCAGGCCCGTGTCGTTGCCCACCAGGACGGGGTCGGGGCCGGCCGGGCGCCAGGCGAGGCCCAGCAGCCGGGGCACGTCCACCGACCGCCAGCCCAGGTGGGCGATGTCCACCAGCCCGTCGTGCCGGACGGGGCCGGCGAGGGCCACCCCGAGGCCGATCACCCGCCGCGACAGGTGGTCGGCCACCGCCTGGCCGAGCGAGGCCAGGGCGCCCTCCGGGGTGCCGTCGTGCGGCTGGACCTCCAGCACGCTCACCCGTCCGCCCAGCTCGCACGCCGCCAGCTCCCAGGCGTCCTCGCGCACGTCGGCGGCCAGGGCCAGCGGGCCCTGCGGGTGGGGGCCGGGCACCTGGGTGGGGCGTCCCCTGGTGTGCCCGGCGGTGTGCCCGGAGGCGGGCTCCTCGTGCAGCAGGGCGTCCTCGGCCAGGCCGGCGACGAGCACCGACGCCGTGCCCCTGGCCAGGTTGAGGTCCCGGGTGAGCTGCGACCTGGTACGGGTCGCCGCGCAGTCGTGCACCGCGCGCAGCAGCCGGACCCGGTTGTGCGCGCGAAGTTCGCCGCTCGTCGTAGCACTTTTCACAACTCCCAGCTTATGCTCTAGGCGTGAACAAAAGCCTCATTGATGCCAGACGTGCACGTGTCGGAGTCTTCGGTCTCTTTTCCCTCAGTGGATTCGTGATGGGCCTGTGGGCGGCCGGCCTGCCCTCGTTGAACGACCGCCTCGGCCTCGGCGCCGCCAGGCTGGGCACCGTCCTGTTGCTGATCTCCGGCGGCGCGCTGGTGTCGATGCTGGTGGCCGGGCGGCTGGTGGACAGGTGGTCGAGCCGGCGGGTGTCCTGGATCGGCGGGCCGCTGTCGGCCGTGCTGCTCCTCGGGCCCGCGCTGGCCCCCTCGTACGGGCCGCTGATGGCGCTCGCGCTGGCGTTCGGGATGGGGCTGGGGGTGGTCGAGGTCGCCATCAACGCCCACTCCGTCGAGGTCGAGCGGGTCTACGGACGGCCCATCATCTCGGCCTTCCACGGCACGTGGAGCCTGGGCGGGGCGGCCGGCGGCGTGCTGACGTCCCTCGCGCTGCGGGCGTCGGTCGACCCGCAGGCGCTGCTGGTGGCGGGGGCGCTCGTCGTCCCGTTCCTGTACCTGCTGGCCTGCCGCCTGCTGCTGCCCGACGCCGCCCGGCAGGCCGGCGAGCAGGCGGAGGGCGGCGAGGGCGGCGGCACGCTGAAGTGGGCGCTGATCGCGCTGCTCGGGGTGGCGGCCTTCGCCGGGCACCTGAGCGAGGGCGCGGCCATCGACTGGGCCGCCCTGCACGCCCGCTGGGTGCTGCACACCGACCCGGCCGACGCGCCGCTGGCCTACACGATCTTCTCGGTCGCGATGACGACCGTCCGCCTGCTCGGCGACCCGATCAGGGCCAGGCTCGGCTCGGTGCGCACGATCCAGCTCGCCGGCGGCTTCGCCACCCTCGGGTACGTCCTGGTGCTCGCCGCCCCGGCGCTCGGCGGGCCGCTGCGCGTGGTGTGCGCGTGGACCGGCTGGGCGCTGGCCGGCGTGGGGCTGGCCACGGTCGTGCCGGTGCTGTTCAGCGCCGTGGGCGCGGCGGGCGGTCCAGTGGGCCGCGCCCTGGCCATGGTGACGGCCTTCGGCTACAGCGGGCTGCTGCTCGGCCCGGCGGTCCTCGGGTACGTGGCGGAGGCCACGAAGTCGCTGCCGGTCGCCCTGATCATCCCGGCCGTCCTGGCCGCCGTCGTCGCGCTCAGCGGCGCCCCGGGCATCCGCCTGCTCACCCGGCAGTCGCCGCCCGCCCCCGTCCCGGCAGAACGTCCCGCGTAGCGACAGAACGTCCCGCGTAGCGGCCGGACGTTCCGTGTGGCCGCTCGGGTGTCCCCGGGCCCTGAGCCGCCACTGACGCGCCCGCTTCCCGAATCCGGGGGAGCGGGCGCTCTTGTTGCACCCATATGCCCGCTGACCTGGCGTTATGGGATCGTGACTTGACCCTGAAGTGAGGGCCCGGTTTCATGTGCGAAACACGGTAAACGTTTACAGACACTTTCCCGTAAACGTTTACGTTCTTGGAAGGACAGCCTTGGCCGACGGACCCACGATCACCACGATCGCCGAGCGCGCCGGTGTCTCGATCGCCTCCGTCTCGCGGGTCCTCAACGGCCTGCCGACCAGGCAGGAGACCGTGCGCAAGGTGATGGCCGCCGCCGACGAGCTGGGCTACGTGCGCAACGCCGTGGCCAGGTCGCTCAAGTCCCGGCGCACCCACCAGGTCGCCTTCGCCATGGCCGACGTCGGCAACCCCGCCTACCTGGCGATGCTGCGCCAGATCCAGCCGGTGCTCAAGGCGGCCGGCTACCGGCTCGTCCTGCACTCGACCGACGCCGTCGTGGCCGACGAGATCGACGTGCTGCACAGCCTGGGCGAGCGGTACGTGGACGGGCTGATCATGAGCCCGCTCCGGGTCACCGACGCCCACCTGCAGATGCTGGCCGCGGCCAGGGCGCCCGTCGTGATCATCGGCACGGTGCCGGAGGGCACGCCGGTGGACAACGTACGGGCCGACTCGCGCACCGGCGTCAAGCTCGCCGTGGACCACCTGCACGCGCTCGGCCGCCGGCGCATCGCGCTGGTCAACGGCCCGCCCGACACCTGGCCGGGCGCCTCGCGCGGCGCGGCCTACCGCGAGGCGCTGGAGCAGCTCGGCCTGCCCTACGACGACGACCTGGTCCAGATCGGCGACTTCTACCGCGCGCAGGGGGGCCGCGCGGTGGCCGAGCTGCTGGACCGGGCGCCCGACGTCGACGCGCTGATGTGCGCCAACGACCTGATCGCGCTCGGCGCCCTCGACGTGCTGCGCGCCGCCGGCCGCCGGGTGCCCGAGGACGTGGCGGTGGTCGGCATGGACGACACCGACCTGGCCGCCGCGTCCTGGCCGTCGCTGTCGAGCGTCTCGCTCGGCTCGGCCGAACGCGGCAAGGTCGCCGCCGAGCTGCTGCTCGACCGGCTGAACGGCGACGACGCCGCGCCGCGCGTGATCACCGTCCCGCCGCGCCTGGTGGTGCGGGCCTCGACGGCGGGCGAGACCTACGGACATGAGGGAGGCAGGACGTGACCGCGACCGTGACGACGGCGGCACCGCCCCGGCGCCCGCCTTCCCGGCGGCGTCCCAAGTCGCGCAGGAACCGCGAGATGTGGCTGCTCATGCTGCCCGCGCTGGTGCCCGTCGCGCTGTTCAGCGTCGGCCCGCTGCTGTACGGCATCGGCCTGGCCTTCACCGACGCCCGCAACACGCGCGTCCACGAGACCAGCTTCGTCGGCCTGGAGAACTTCGGCCGGCTGCTCACCGACGACGACTTCTGGGCCTCCTTCCGGATCGGCGCGATCTGGTCGGTCTCGGTGACCGTGCTGCAGTTCCTGGCCGCGCTCGGCCTGGCGGTGCTGCTCAACCAGAACCTGCGCTTCAGGACCCTGGCCCGGGTGCTCGCGGTGGTGCCGTGGGCGATGCCGCCGGTGGTCATCGGCCTGATGTGGAAGCTCGTCTACCACCCCGACGCGGGCATCCTGAACAGCCTGCTCGGCACGCACGTCAACTGGCTGGCCGACTTCTCGCTCGCGCTGCCCGCGATCATCGTGGTGGGCGTCTGGACCGGCATGCCGCAGACCACCGTGGTCCTGCTCGCCGGGCTCCAGGGCATCCCCAGGGAGCTCTACGAGGCCGGCGAGGTCGACGGCGCGGGCCGCTGGCGGCGGTTCTGGAGCATCACGCTCCCGCAGCTGCGGCCGGTCATCGTGTCGATCACCTCGCTCGACTTCGTGTGGAACATCAACCAGTTCGGCCTGGTCTACGTGCTCACCCAGGGCGGGCCCGGCGGCCAGACCCGGCTGCCGATGTTGTTCGCCTACGAGGAGGCCTTCCGCTACCGGATGGCCGGATACGCCTCGATGCTCGGCCTGGCCATGGCGATCGTCGTGCTCGCCGTGCTCGGCCTGTACCTGTGGCGCCAGATGAGGGAGGCCCGATGAGACGCGCCCCGCAGTACCTCGCGCTGGTCGCCTACATCGTCTTCCTGGCCTTCCCGCTGTTCTGGCTGCTGTCGACGGCGCTGAAGACGCCCCAGGAGATGGCGCTGGCCGACCCGACGTGGATCCCGCGCGAGCCGACCCTGTCCAACTTCTCCGACGCCTTCGGCGAGCAGGACCTGATCGGCGCGGCCGGCCGCAGCCTGGTCGTGGCGCTGTTCAGCAGCGTGATCACCGTGCTGATCTCGCTGCCGGCCTCGTACGCCATGGCCCGTTACCGCAGCCTGCTCAACAAGGTCGCGATCGGGTGGGTGCTGGTCAGCCAGGTCTTCCCGTTCATCCTGATCATCATCCCGCTCTTCATGATCCTGCGGGATCTGGAGCTGGTGAACACCCTGCCGGGGCTCGTCGTCGTGCACGTGACGTTCACGCTGCCGTTCGCGCTGTGGATGCTCCAGGGCTACGTGCGGGCCGTGCCGCGCGAGCTGGAGGAGGCCGCGGCCGTCGACGGCGCGACGCGGCTGCGCTCGATCGCCAGCGTGGTGGCGCCGCTGCTCGCGCCCGGCGTGGTGGCCACGCTGCTGTTCTCGTTCATCTCGTCGTGGAACGAGTTCCTGTTCGCGCTCGTGATCCTCCAGGACCCCGACGTGATGACACTCCCGCTCACGCTGGTGCGGTTCACCGGCCCCGAGGGGGTGGCCAGGCTCGGCCCGCTGGCCGCGGCGTCGCTCATGGCGACGATCCCGAGCCTGATCTTCTTCGCAATCATTCAGCGGCGACTGAAGTCCGGCCTGATGGCCGGCGCCGTGAAGGGCTAGTAGGAGGCTCATATGCGAATCAAGTCCGCATTGGCGGCGGCGGCCGTCGTCGCGTTCGCCGCCGCGTGTGGCGGCAGCGGAGGAGGGGGCGGCGGAGAGGCCGCCTCCTCCGGCGAGCCGGTGAAGCTCAACTTCCTCAGCCTGGCCTGGCAGAAGGAGTCCGTCGCGGCCAACAAGCAGCTCGTCGAGGAGTGGAACAAGGCCAACCCCAAGACCCAGGTCACCTACGTGCAGGGCAGCTGGGACAACGTCAACGACCAGCTCGTCACCCAGTTCGCCGGCGGCACCGCGCCCGACGTGATCCACAACGACTCGCCGGCGCTGGCCGGGTTCGCCTCCGACGGCTACCTGCTCGACCTGACGAGCAAGCTGCCCGCCGACCTCAAGAGCGACATCCCGCAGTCCGCCTGGGACACCGTCACCTTCAACGGCGGCAAGGGCGAGCAGGGCATCTACGGCGTGCCGTTCCTGCAGGAGTCGCAGGTCATCATCGCCAACAAGAAGCTCCTGGACGCCGCCAAGGTGCGCGTCCCCACCGCGGACAACCCGTGGACCTGGGACGAGTTCTCCGAGGCCGCCAAGAAGATGACCAAGGGCGGCACGTTCGGCGTGGCCTGGCCGATGAAGTCGCCGGTCAACAAGACGCTCAACCTGGCGCTCAACTTCGGCGGCACGTTCTTCCAGACCGCAGACGGCAAGACCACGGTCAAGGTCGGGCCGGAGGAGCGCGAGGTGCTCCAGCGCATCCACGACCAGCTCTACAAGGACAAGTCCGCCGACCCGGCCGCGCTCGGCCAGGGCACCGCCGACCCGCTGCCCGCCTTCTACAAGGGCAAGTTCGCGCTGCTGCCGGCCGGCGTCTACCTGCGCCAGCAGGTCGCCGAGCAGGCCCCGGACGACTTCGACTGGGTGACGCTGCCCGCGCCGAAGGGCACCAGCGCCCAGCAGGGCGCGGTCTCGCAGACGCTGTCGATCGCCCAGGACAGCAAGCACCCCGACGAGGCCATGAAGTTCATCTCCTTCTTCCTCAACGGCGCCAACCAGGCCAAGCTCGCCAAGGGCGACTGGCTGCTGCCGACCTCGCAGACGGCCGCCGCCGACCCGGCGATGACCACCCAGGACAACGGCTGGGACGTCGCCACCGCCTCCGCCAAGAACCTGGTCGTGGCCCCGTTCCTGAAGGTGAACGGCTTCGACGAGTGGAAGAGCAAGGTCGCCACGCCGGTCCTCCAGGAGTACTTCGCCAATAAGATCACCATCGACGACGCGGCCAAGCGGCTCGTCGAGGACGGCAACCAGGTCTTGGAGCGGTACCAGCAGTGACTCATCGCCTGAGGGCCCGGGGGTGCCTGCTCGGCCTGGCGGCCGGCGACGCCCTCGGCGCCCCCGCCGAGAACCTGTCGCCGTCGGAGATCCGGCGGCGGTGGGGCCGGCTCACCGAGATCGAGGGCGGCGGCACCGACGACACCGAGTACGCCATCTTCGCCGCCTCGCTGCTCGTCCGGCACGGGCACGCCCTGACCGCGGCCGACGTCGCGCGGGCGTACCGGCAGGAGATCATCCCGTCGGTGACCGGGCCGATGCGCGGCGCCGGCTTCTCCGAGCTGGGCACCATCGAAGCGCTCCGCCGGGGGCTGGAGCCGCCGCTGACCGGGCGCGTCCACCAGCACGGCTGGTCCGACGGGCTGGCCATGCGGGCGGCGCCGTATGGGATCTTCTGCCCCGGCGACCCGGCCGAGGCGGCCCGCCTGATCGAACAGGACGGGCTGGTCAGCGGGTCGGGCGAGGGCATACTCGGCGGCCGCGCGGTCGCCGCGGCCGTGGCCGCCGCCATGGCGGGCGGCACGCCCGCCGCGGCCGTGGCCGCCGCGCTGTCGGTGATCCCCGCCGACTCCTGGACGGCCCGCGCGGTCGTCAGGGCGCGCGACGTGCTCGCCACGGGCGCGGACGACGACCTGGCCCTGATCGAGGCGCTGCACGAGGCCGTCGTGGTCCGGCACTACCCCTGGACCGACCTCGCGCCCGAGGCCGTCGCGCTGGCGCTGGGCGCCGTCCTGGCGGGCGGCGGCGAGGTGGAGGCCACGGTGACGTTCGGGGTCAGCCTGGGCCGGGACGCCGACACGATCGGCGCCATCGCCGGCGCGGTCGCCGGCGCGATCCAGGGAGAACAGGGCGTGCCCGGACGATGGGCCGCCCGGATCGGCCCGGTGAGCGGCAAATGCCTGCCCGTCGTGGCCGGAAGACACGTGCTGGACGTCGCCGACGAACTGGCGGAAGGACTGTAGATCATCATGTCGGGGGACAGAATCAGGGGGGCCTTCATCGGGCTCGCCGTGGGCGACGCCGCCGGCTGGCCCGCGGCCAGGCACCGCGCCGCCCTGCACGCGCCCTGGAGCCGGCGCCTGCACCGCGAGCTGGACGCCTTCGCCGAGGAGCACCGGGTCACCACGCTGCCGGTGCCGTTCGCGCTCAACCAGCCGATCGCGCCGCTGGCCGTCGGGCCGTCCGACGACGCCGAATGGCTGGCCTGGACGCTGCTGACGATCGACCGGCCGCGGGCCGCGGCGTTCCGGGAGCTGACCGGCGTCCGGGCGCGCATCTCGGTGGCCACCGCGCTGGACAACCTGGCCAGGGGCGTCGAGCCGCCGGCCTCCGGGCACGACAACCCCCACCACTTCGACGACGCCGCCGCCGTACGGGCGGTCGCGTTCGGCGCCCTGGGCCAGGACCCGACCGAGGACGCCCAGGTGACCAACGCCGGCGACGGCCTGCTCGGCGCCCAGGCCATGGCCGCCGCCGTGGCCGCGGCGGTCGCGTCGGGCTCGGTGGGTCAGGCCGTGGAGGCGGCGCTCGCCGTCCTGCCCGGCGACACCGCCATCGGGCACAACGCCCGGGTGGCGCTGGCCGCGGCGCGGAAGGCGGGCGACCCGTTCGGCGCGGTGCCCGCGCTGGACGCCGCGCTGCTCGACCACGTCTACAGCTACGGCGTGGGCGCCGCACAGACGGTGCCCGTCGCCCTGGCGCTGGCCGAGGCGGCGGGGGGCGACCTGGCCCGCGCCGTCCCGGCCGCCGCCTGCCTGCCGGCGCTCGCCGACTCGGCGCCCGCGCTGACCGGCGCGCTGGCGGGGGCCGCCAGTGGGTACGGCGCGATCCCGGAGGGGTGGCTCGCGCCGGCCCGCACGCTGGCGGGCTGCTGCCTGCCGGAGCTGGCGGGCAAGGATCTGATCGAACTGACGAAAGGAATCGCATGACGCCGCTTGAGGACAGGGCCACTGGCTGCGTGGCGGGGGCGGCGGTCGGTGACGCGCTGGGCGGCGCCACCGAGGGCTGGACTCCCGAACAGATCGTGGAGCGGTACGGGGGCCGGGTCGAGGGCATCGTGCCGCCGTACAACGAGGACTGGCGCAACGCCCGGCCGATCGCGCCCTACCACAAGGGCGACGGGCACATCACCGACGACACCCTGATGACGCATGCCCTGATCCGCGTGTACGAGAAGGTCGGCGGGCACCTGGGCGCGTACGCGATGGCCGACCACTTCGTGCCGGAGCTGATGGGCGAGCGGCGGTGGATCCCCGAGCTGGAGGCCGAGGCGCTGCCGCTGCAGCGGATCTTCCTGGCCGAGAAGTGGATCGTGGCCCGCCTGCACTACGGGCACGTCGACCCGCGCGAGGCCGGCGTCGGCAACATCGTCAACTGCGGCGCGGCCATGTACGTCGCGCCCGTCGGCATCGTCAACGCCGCCGACCCCGACGCCGCCTACGCCGAGGCCGTCGACCTGACCGGGGCCCACCAGTCCAGCTACGGACGCGAGGCCGCCGGCGTGATGGCCGCCGCCGTCGCCGAGGCCATGCGGCCGGGCGCCACGGTCGACTCCGTGGTCGCCGCCTGCCTGCGCCTGGCCAAGGACGGCACCCGCGCCGCCATCGAGGCGGTCTGCGAGGCCGCGGCCGGCGTCGGCCACTGGGACGGCTCCTTCGAGGTGCTGCGCGCCGCCGTACGGCCCTTCGACACGGTCGCCGACACCTACCGCGACCAGGGGCTCGGCGCGCGCCGGCCGAGCCGGGTGCACAGCATCGAGGAGCTGCCGCTGGCGCTGGGCTTCCTGGTCGCGGCCAAGGGCGACGTCCGCGACACCGTGCTCGGCGGCGTGAACTACGGCCGCGACGCCGACTCGATCGCCTCCATGGGCGGAGCGATCGCGGGCGCCCTCGGGGGGCTGTCCGCGGTGCCCGCGCAGTGGGTGGAGCAGGTGGGGGCGGCCAGCCGTACCGACCTGGTGGCGCCCGGCCTGGCGATCGCCGAGGTGGCGCGCCGGGTGCACGCCGACGACCTGGCGCGGCGGCGCGCCCACGAGGCCGCCTTCGCCGAGCTGGACGCTCGATGATCAGGCTCACCTGGGTCCAGCCGGAGGACCTCGTCGGCCACGAGCTGCGCCAGGCCGTCGAGGACGGCAGGGGCGACCTGCCGCGGGTGCGCGAGCTGGCCGCGCGGTGGCACGCGGCGGGCGGCCACGACGCGCCGCCGCGCGCCGGCGCCTCCGAGGCCGCCGCGGCCCGGCTGCGCCCCCTGGCCGAGAGCCTGCTGGACGAGCTGGCCGCGATCCCCTCGCCGCTGGCCGAGCCCTCCGAGCTGGACGCCATCGTCGCCGCCTGCCCCGACTGGCCGTCGGCCGGGACGGCGGCGAAGGAGGACCCGGCGCGGCTGCTGGGCGCCTGGCAGGGCCGGGCGGCCGGCTGCGTGCTGGGCAAGCCGGTGGAGAAGATCCCGCGCGCGGGCATCAGGCAGATCGCCGAGGCCACCGGCAACTGGCCGATCACCGGCTGGTTCACCGCCGAGGGCCTGCCGGAGGAGATCGCGCGCAGGTGGCCGTGGAACCGGCGCAGCGCGGTCAACTCGCTGGCCGAGAACATCGACGGCATCCCCGAGGACGACGACCTCAACTACCCGCTGCTGGCGCTGTCCGTCCTGGAGCGCCACGGCCGCGGCTTCACCACCGAGGACGTCGCCAAGCTGTGGCTGGACGAGCTGCCGGCCGGCCGCACGTTCACCGCCGAGCGGGTCGCCTACCGCAACCTGCTCGACGGCTTCGAGCCGCCTGAGACGGCCACCCGCCGCAACCCGTTCCGCGAGTGGATCGGTGCCTTCATCAGGACGGACGTCTACGGCTGGGCCAACCCCGGCGACCCCGCCACGGCCGCCGAGCTGGCCTGGCGCGACGCCCGGCTGACCCACACCGCCAACGGGATCTACGGCGCGATGTTCGTGGCGGCCATGTGCGCCGCCTCCCTGGTCGCCGGATCGGCGCGGGAGGTGGTCGAGGCGGGCCTGTCGGTCGTGCCGCGCGGCTCCCGCCTGCACGCGGCGGTCAGCCTGGCTGTCGCCGACGCCGCCCGCGAGCCGGACTTCGAGCGTGTCATCGACCTGCTGCACCAGCGGCATGGCACGCTGCACTGGGTGCACACGATCAACAACGCCGCGCTGGTCGCCGCCACGCTGATCCACGGCGCGGGCGACTTCACCGCCACGATCGCGGGCGCGGTCGCCGGCGGCTGGGACACCGACTCGGCCGGGGCCACGGCGGGGTCCGTGGCGGGCGCGCTGAACGGCGGCGTACCCGACCGCTGGATCATGCGCGACAGCCTGGCCACCAGCCTGACCGGCTTCGACGGGGTGGGGCTCGGCGAGCTGGCGCGACGTACTCAGGAGATGATGGCCGCATGATCTCGGTTTTCGGCAGCGCCAACATGGACCTCGTCGCGTACGTATCCCAGGCCCCCAAGCGGGGCGAGACGGTCACCGGTCACCGGTTCCGGACCGTGCCCGGCGGCAAGGGCGCCAACCAGGCCATCGCCGCGGCCCGCGCCGGCGCGCAGGTGGCCTTCCTCGGCGCGGTCGGCGACGACGCCTTCGGGGCCGAGATGCGCTCCACCCTGGCCGAGGCCGGCGTGGACGTCCGCGGCCTGCGCCAGGTGCCCGGCCCCAGCGGCATCGCGCACATCGTGGTCGACGACGCCGGCGGCAACTCGATCATCGTCGTGCCCGGCGCGAACGGCACCGTGACCGGGCCGTCCGGCAGTGATCTGGCCACGATCGCCGGGTCGCGGGCCCTGCTGCTGCAGCTCGAACTGCCCATGGAGGCCGTCGTGGCCGCCGCGGAGGCGGCCCGGGTCTCCGGGGTGCCCGCCGTCCTGACGCCGGCGCCCGCGCAGCCGCTGCCCGACGAGCTGCTCGACGCGGTCACCATGATCGTCCCGAACGAGCACGAGGCCGCCGACATCACCGGCCAGGCCGACCCCGACGCCGCCCTCGACGCGCTCCTCGAACGCGTCGAGGAGGCCGTCATCACGCTGGGCTCGCGGGGCGCGCTCTACGGCGCGCGCTCGGGCGAGCGGCTGCGGGTGCCCGCGATCGAGGTGAAGGCGGTGGACACCACGGCCGCCGGTGACACGTTCGTCGGCGCGCTGGCGGTCGCGCGGGCCGAGGGGCTGGCGCCGGCCGAGGCGCTGCGCTTCGCCTCGGTGGCGGCGGCGCTGTCGGTGCAGCGGGCGGGGGCCAGCACGTCGATGCCGGTCCGGGCCGAGATCGAGGACGCGTTGCGGGAGCTGTCCTAGCCCGTCCCTTGACGTCCGGCCGGGCGTCAAGGGACGCCGTCACGGGCAGGTGGGGGCCATGAGCCGAAAGCCCGACGACCTGCCCGCGGCGGTGGGAGGCGTGGAGGGGGAGAGCGACGTGGTCGCCGAGCGGTCCGCCTCCGGATCGCCCAGGACCCGCCGCCCCCTGTCCGCGGACCCGCCCGACGAGCTGGAGGAGCCCGTCCCGGAGGAGCCGCCCGAGGAGGACGAGGAGGGCGAGGACGTCATCCGCCCCGACGCCGGCCCCACCGCCTGACCCACCCGGCCGCTCCGCCCCCCAGACCCACCCACCAGGACCACCCACCAGGACCACCCGCCAGGACCGGCCGCCAGGACCGGCCGCCAGGACCGCCCGCCCCGGCGGTCGTCAGGCGCCGGGTTTGCCGTGCAGCCGGGCGAGGGTCTGCTCCAGCTCGGCCTGCAGCAGGTCGCCGGCCGCCGCCGCGTCGCCGTCGCGGACCGCCGCCACCAGCGCGGTGTGCGCGTCGTGCCCCGGGTTGCGGTCGTGCCCGCGCAGCTCCAGCAGGCCCACCATGTCGATCAGCCCCTCCCGCAACGCCGGCGCGAACTCGGCGAACAGGTCCGTGAGCACCGGGTTGCCCGCCGCCGCCACGACTGCCGCGTGCAGCGCGATGTCGGCGTCGACGAACGCCGCGTCGTCCTCGCCCGCCGCCCGTTCGCGGGCCCGCAGCGCCGCCTCCATCGCCGCGACGTCCTCGTCGGTACGCCGGGCCGCCGCCAGCCTGGCCGCCTGCGTCTCGACCATCATGCGGACCTCGTACACGTCGGTGATCGCGGCCCGCCGCAGCCGCGCCGGCCAGTCCTCGGCCGGCTCCGCGGCGATGACGAACACCCCCGAGCCCTGACGCGCCCGCACCAGCCCCGCCCCGGCCAGCGCCCGCAGCGCCTCCCGGACCGTGGACCGGCCCACCACGAGTGTCTTGGCCAGGGCATTCTCGCCGGGCAGCCGGGTGCCGACCGGCCAGTGGCCTTCGGTGATCTGCTCGCGCAGGTGCTGGACGGCCTGGTCGACCAGGGGGCTGCGGCGGAGGGCGCCGAGCGGCATGCGTACCTCTCAGGTTGTCTGAGGACCTGTGTTGTGGTTAGTGTAGCCGCCATGTCGTCGTATGGTCTCCTTCTTCTCGGCCGCCGCGGCGGGGCCTGACCGGACCGGCACCCCGCCGCGGTGTGCGAGGTGCCGCCGGTCGTCCGACCGCCGAAGAAGGAACGAAGACGTGTACGAATGGAACCGGCAGCGCCCCAGCGCGATGCCCTCCCACCGCTACCGGCCCGCCCACGAGCGGGTCGAGGTGCCCGTGACGGGAGAGCGCGACTGGCCCTCGCGCCGCATCACCGCCGCTCCCCTCTGGGTGCCGGTCGACCTGCGCGACGGCAACCAGGCGCTGGCCGAGCCGATGGACCCGGCGCGCAAGCGCCGCCTGTTCGACCTCCAGGTGCGCATGGGCTTCAAGGAGATCGAGGTCGGCTACCCCTCGGCCAGCAGGCTCGACTTCGACTTCCTCAGGGAGCTGGCCGAGCCCGGCGCGGTGCCCGAGGACGTGACCGTGGTGGCCTTCACCGCCGCCCGGCAGGACCTGATCGAGCGCACCTTCGAGTCGATCCGCGGCCTGCCCGACGTGGTCGTGCACCTCTACACCGCGACCGCGCCCACCTGGCGGGACGTGGTGCTCGGCCACGACCGCGACGCCCTGCGCAAGCTCGTGCTGGACGCGGCCGGCCAGATCGCCCGCCTGGCCGACGGGCTGCCGGTGCGCTTCGAGTTCTCGCCCGAGGTGTTCAACCTCACCGAGCCCGACTACGTGCTGGAGGTCTGCAACGACCTGACCGCCCTCTGGGACGCCTCCCCGGACCGCCCGGTGATCCACAACCTGCCCGCGACCGTCGAGATCGCCACCCCCAACGTGTACGCCGACCAGATCGAGTACATGCACCGCCACCTCGACCGCCGCGACGCGGTGATCCTGTCGGTGCACCCGCACAACGACCGCGGCACCGGCGTGGCCTGCGCGGAGCTGGCCGTGCTAGCCGGGGCGCAGCGGGTGGAGGGCTGCCTGTTCGGCAACGGCGAGCGCACCGGCAACGTCGACCTGGTGACCCTCGCGCTCAACCTGCACTCCCAGGGCGTCGACCCGATGATCGACTTCTCCGCCATCGACGAGATCCGGCGCGTCGTCGAGCACTGCAACCGCCTGCCCGTGCACGACCGCCACCCCTACGCCGGCGACCTGGTCCACACCGCCTTCTCCGGCACCCACCAGGACGCCATCCGCAAGGGCCTGGCCCACCACGCCGCGCGGGCCGCCGAGCTGGGCATGCCGCCGGAGCAGGCGCCCTGGGAGGTGCCGTACCTGCCCATCGACCCGGCCGACGTGGGGCGCGGCTACCAGGCGGTCATCCGGGTCAACAGCCAGTCGGGCAAGGGCGGCATCGCCTACCTGCTGGGCGCCCGCCACGGCCTCGACCTGCCGCGCCGCCTGCAGATCGACTTCGCCGCGACGGTGCAGCGGGCCACGGACGACAGCGGCGAGGAGATCACCGCCGACGAGTTGTGGGCGCTGTTCCACGCCACCTACATCGCGCCCGGCGAGCGCGCCCGGTTCGCCTCCTGGCGCACGGCCGAGACCGCGCCGGGCACGCACGAGTTCGAGGGCGTCCTGGAGTCGGGGCGGGTGCTGCGCGGCACCGGCAACGGGCCGCTTTCCGCGCTGACCGCCGCGCTGGCCGCGGACGGCGTCGAGGTAGACGTCCTGCACTACGCCGAGCACGCCGTGGACGCGGGGACGGGCAGCAGCGCCGTCGCGTACGTGGAGGCCCGCGTGGGTGGCGTGATCGGCTGGGGCGCCGGCCAGGACACCTCCGTGCTCACCGCGTCGGTACGGGCGGTGCTGGCCGCCGTCGACCGGCTCAGTACGTCAGGTACATGACGCACTCGTCCCGGTACTGCAGGGTCCTCGACCGCAGCCGACGCGGGTCGGCCAGCACGGCCCGGGAGACCGACGGCACGACGGAGCCGCGTACCGGGGCGAACAGCCGGGCCACGTCGGCGGGGGAGGCGCCCTGCGCGCCGAGCCCCGGTGCCAGGATCGGGCCGTTGAGGTCGGCCAGGGAGTGGTCGAGCGCGGGCAGCGTGGCCCCCATGACCACTCCCACCGGCCCGAACGGCTCGTGGCCCGCGTTGGCCGCGGCGGCCCCGGCGATCACCAGGTCGGCCACCCGCTGCTGCAGCCCGGCCGCCGCCGGGTTGGAGGTGCGGGCCAGCACGAACACGCCGGCGTCGTTGGCCACCGCCGAGGTGATCGCCACCTCCAGCGAGCCGAACCCCAGGTAGGGGCTGAGCGTCACCGCGTCGGCGGCCAGCGGGCTGCCCCGGTCGAGGTAGGCCTCGGCGTAGGCGGCCATCGTGGTGTCGACGTCGCCGCGCTTGGCGTCGAGCAGCACCAGCGTGCCGGCCTCGCGCAGATCGGCGATGGTGCGTTCCAGGACGGCGACGCCACGGCTGCCCCAGCGCTCGTAGAAGGCCGACTGCGGCTTGACCACGGCGGCCACGTCGCTGATCGTGTCGGCCACCGTGCGGCTGAAGCGCTCGAGGCCGCCCGGTGAGTCGTCGAGGCCCCAGGCGTCGAGCAACGCCGGGCTCGGATCGATGCCCACACAGAGCGGGCCGAATTTGTCCAGCCTGGCACGCAGGCGTGTGCCGAACGACTCGTTCATCTAGGCCCCCTTGCGACCCTAACGCACACTAACCCGCCGCCGCCGGAGCCGGAACGCATCGGCCCCGGATGATATGGCTCGTGCCGCGGGTCTTCCGGAAGCGGGCGTCTGGGTAGATGATGCGGCATGTACGAGATCGCCCAGCGGGTGCTGGTGCTGGAGACCGTCCCGCCGCGCGAGGTGACCGTCGCCGTCGGCATGCCGTACGAGGAGGCGGGGGAGTGGGCGTGCCCGTACCGGATCGACGGGCTGGCCGGGTGGGAGCACGAGCGCCGGGCGACCGGACGCGACTCGCTGGAGGCGGTCGAGGTGGCGCTGGCCATGGTACGGGCGGCGCTGGCCGGCTCGCACGAGGCCAAGGAGGGCCTGCTCCAGCCGGACGACGCCGCGCCGGACCGCCAGCTCACCCGGACCGTGTACGTCAGCTGGAACAAGGAAGAAGACATCGCCTATATCGCGATGAAGCACGAAATCGTGCCAGGTGAGGCGGTACGGCAGACCGTCTCGGAGGACGTCGTCCTCGACTACGGCGCCTCGGGGGACTTGCTCGGCCTGGAGCTCCTCCACGCCGCCACCCGCCTCCCCACCGAGATGCGCCTCTGAGGAACCCTCCGGCGAGACGCGCCTCTGCGGGACCCTCCGGCGAGATGCGCCTTTTTAGGGACCCTCCGGCCGCGCGGCCGCTCAGCCCGTCAGCAGCCAGCGCCAGCGCGGCAGTTCCAGCACCACGGTGACCACCGCCAGCACCGTGACCGCCGCCGCCACGACCGCGTGCCAGGCCACCCACGCCGCCGCCACCCCCACGACGAGCTGGAGGGCGACCAGCCCGACCGTCACGAACCCGGGCACGGCGACCAGCACGCTCCGCTTGTCGCCGGGCGTGGCGAACACCGTCGGCAGGCCGATCAGCACCACGACCGACAACACGGCCAGCCACACCGAACCGGGAAGCAGCGCCCACGGCGTCGCGACCCAGGCGACCAGCTCCGACGCGAACCGGAAGGCGGAGGCGACCCGGTCGTCCGGACGCGGCCCGGACCGGGCGAAACGCCCCGAATTGGTAGACACGAGGGCACCCTACCCCTGAGCCCCTCCCGGCCGGGATCTACGGTGGGGACGTGACCTCCGCCACCCCGCCCCGCATCGTGGCCACCGACCTCGACGGCACCCTCCTGACCTCCGCCGGGGTCGTCTCCCCGCGTACCCGGCGGGCCCTGGGCCTGGCCCGCTCCGCCGGAGCGGAGATCGTCTTCGTCACGGCCCGCCCGCCGCGCTCCATCCGCGCCATCGCCGGCCAGGCGGGCCTGACCGGCCTGGCGATCTGCAGCAACGGCGCCCTGCTGTACGACCTGGCCGCCGCGGAGATCGTCGCCAGCCGCACGATCGAGCCGCAGGCCGCCAGGGAGGTCGCCGACAGCCTGGCCGCGGCCCTGCCCGGGGCGGCCTTCGCCGTCGAGACCGGAACGGGCGTGCTCACCGAGGCCGGCTACACCAGACGGGTCGAGCACGACGCGGAGCACTACCGGGAGGTGGTCTCGGCGTGCGAGGCGGGCGAGCCGATCGTCAAGCTGCTGGTGCTCTCGCCCGCGCACACCCTCGACGAGATGTCGGCCGCCGCGGCGGCGGCCGTGGGGGAGCTGGCCGAGGTGACCCACTCCGGGGTGCCGGGGCTCCTGGAGGTCAGCGCCCTGGGCGTGACCAAGGCGGGCATGCTGGCCGAGCTGTGCCTGGCACGCGGGGTCGAGCCCGCCGAGGTGGTGGCGTTCGGCGACATGCCCAACGACCTGGCCGTGCTGGCCTTCGCCGGGGCCGGTTACGCGATGGCCAACGCGCACCCGCTGGTGCTGGCCGCGGCCGGGCACCGGACGTCCTCCAACGACGAGGACGGCGTGGCCGAGGTGCTCGAACGCCTGTACGGCTGACCCGGCCGACGTTCTCGAACGCCTCCATGGCTGACCCGGCCGGGGTTCTCGAACGCCTCCATGGCTGACCCGGCCGGGGTCCGGCGCCCGCCCGCCCCAGCGGGCGGGCGCCGGGGGGCTCAGGCGTCGTCGTCCGACACCCGGGACGTGCCCTCGCACCCGGCGGGCGCGCCGCTGAGCACCGGCAGCAGGCCGCCGCAGGTGCTCACCGGGAGCGACACCGGCTCGACGATCTCGTCGTTGAAGACGACCACGTCGCCGATGAGCGGCCGCGGCCCCTGGGCAGGCGCCGAGGCGTACGCCGCCGGCGCAGCCCAGCACACGCCGGCCAGCAGCCCCGCGCCGGCCGCCAGGGCGATCGCTAGGCGGCGGCGACCCGCTCCTGCGCGACGCCGCCGGGCTGCCGGTCCCGGTGCGCCTGCTGGACGTGCCGCCCGCCCGCCATGATCCGATCCATCACGGCCAGGGCCAGCGCCGAGACCACGAAGGTGAGATGGATCAGTGTTTTCCATACGAGTTCCCTGTCGGTGATGGCCGGCCGGGCGGCGTTGATGAAGATCTGCAGGAGGTGCACCCCCGAGATCCCGATGATCGCCATGGCCAGCTTGACTTTGAGGACGTTTGCGTTGACATGGGACAACCACTCCGGCTGATCGGGGTGACCGTCGATGCGCAGCCGCGAGACGAAGGTCTCGTAGCCGCCGATGATGACCATGATCAGCAGGTTCGAGACCATCACGACGTCGACGAGCCCGAGGACGATCAGCATGATCGTGGTCTCCGGAGGGTTGCCGCCGAACCCGAGTTCGACCAGGTGGGCGAGTTCGACCATGAACCGCCACACGTAGACGACCTGGGCGACGATCAGCCCGAGGTAGAGCGGCGCCTGTATCCACCGGCTGAGGAACATGACGTAGCCGACGCGCTCCAGCGTGCTCCGTGGCCGGGGAGCGGACTCGGACTCGGCCACGGTCAACTGTGGTGGCCTCACTACGACGTGAAGATGTTGACCCGGTCGACGATGGCCTGGACATTGATGTTCCCCGGATCGTTTCGGCCCCCTGACCCGAGGGCGATTGGGGGAACGGCGGCCGCCGCCGCCAGAGCGAGGACCGCTGCGCTGGTCAGGATTCGGAACTTCAATGGGGACTCCTCGACTGCTGCTGGTCGGGCACGGGGATTGCGCTGTCGGAGCTGGTCGGAGCAGGTCGGCACTGTCGGAGCTGTCGGTGGGGGAGGGCCGGTGGCGGGGGTGCGGCGTGGCTCGCCGCACCGCCCGCGCGGTGGCCGGCCGGTCAGGGATGCAGGCAGCCCGCCGCGGGGATCTCGGTCGGCGCCTGGGGGGCCGCCGGGTCCACCAGTGCGGCCAGGCCCGCGGCGGCCTCGGCCGCGCACGGAACCGCGGTGGCGGGATCGACGACGGCGTACGCGGGCGCCGCGAACAGCGTGGCGGTGAGGGCCGCGGCGAGCGCGCCTGCGATGACGGCGGCGCGGCGGCGTTGGACGTCAGGCATGAGTACCTCCTGGGAATGGTGGAATCAACCACCGACTTGCTACCCAGAGTAATTACTCAGTAACGCTGCGTTAAAGAATCCTCATGAAGCGGGGGACTGCGAGCCCGTCCACCGGTCCTGGGCGTCCATGACGTCCTCGGCGTGGTCGTGGGCCCATGCGCCGAACGCCTCGATCGGGCCGAGCAGGGAGCGTCCCAGGTCGGTCAGGGCGTACTCGACGCGGGGCGGGGCCTCGGCGTAGGCCCGGCGGGTGACCAGCCCGTTGAACTCCAGGCGGCGCAGCGTCTCGGTGAGCACCTTGGGGCTGATCCCGCCGATCTGCGCGCGCAGCTCACCTGGACGGCGCGGCCCGTGGCGCAGCGACCAGACGACGACCGCGTTCCAGGTGTTGGCGATCAGGTCGAAGGCCAGTCTGGCCTGGCAGTCGGCGAGGAACACGTAATGCCTCCGATAGGCACCGATCGGTGCGTGACGGGATTTCTAGAGTCCTTGTCCTAGTAAAGCCCTTTCGCAACACGGAGGACGACATGAAGATCGGGATCCTGGGCGCCGGCGGCATGGCCGACGCGCTCGGCACGCAGTGGATCAGGGCCGGGCACGAGGTGACGGTCAGCGGACGCGACCCCGAGCGCGCCCGTGCCCGCGCGGAGAGCATGAACGCCCAGGCCGGCCGCCCGGGGGCGCGGTCGGGAAGCTGGGCGGAGGCGGCCGCGTCCGGCGAGGTCGTGATGGTGGGCGTCCGGGAGGCGGGACTGGACGACGTGCTGGCCGCCGCCGGCCCGGCCCTGCGCGGCAAGCCGATCATCGACGTGACGAACGGCGCCGCCCCCGACAGGTACGACGTCACGCGTCCGCTCGCCCGCCGGATCGCCGACCTCACGGGCGGGCACGTGGTGAAGGCGTTCAACCTGTGCCACGTGGACGTGTGGCGGATGACGCCGCCCGTGTTCGGCGGCCGCCCGCTGGCGGTGCCCCTGTGCGGCGACGACGCCCGGGCGCTCGACCTGGTCCGGGGCCTGGTCCGCGACCTGGGCTGCACCCCGCTGGACGGCGGCGGCCTCGACCGGGCGGTCCAGCTGGAGGCGACGGCCGCGTTCGTCATCGGGCTCTGGTTCGGCGGCGCGGACGCCCAGGCGATCCTGCCCCCGCTGGCCTCCTCGGGAGCGCACGAACCGGCGTGAGCGTACGCCGTGAGGCGTAGTGCGGATGACGACGGGCGGCGGATGCCCGGCTCCGGCGGCGGCGCGATCCTTGAGGGCGTCCACCCGAGGTCGAAGGAGAGTCCAGTGGTCACCCAGGTCGTCAAGGGGAGCGGGTATGCGACCGCGTTCAAGGCCCTCGCCACGCTCAGCATGTTGTCGGTGCTGCTGCAGGCCGTCACGGCGGGGCAGCTGATGAGCGGGGCGGGCGCGGGCCTGCACGGGGCCGGGGCGGGCGCCGTCCACCTGCTCGGGCTGCTCCAGCTCGTCGCGGCCGTGCTGGTGTGGCGGCCGGGGCGCGGCGCGGGCTGGCCCGCGCTGGTCAGCCTGGGGGTGCTGCTGCTCGGGTTCCTGCAGTCGATGCTCGGCGGGTCGGGGGCGGTGGCCGCGCACGTGCCGCTGGGCATGACGATCTTCGGGCTCAGCGTGTGGCTCGTCGTCTGGGCCTGGCGGCGCTGACCGTTACGTCGGCTCTCCGGCGGGACCCGGCTGTCGGGGCGGTCAGCCGCCGCCGGGGTGACGGGCCAGGTGGTCGGCCTGGCGCACCGGCTCGGGGAGGCGGTAGCGCGGCGTGAGCAGCAGGGTCTGGGACGTGGCGGTGTCCAGGCCGATGCGGTGGCCCTGGGAGACGTAGACCGGTTTCGTGTCCCGCCGCGTGCGCAGCGCCCTGCCCACGGTGACGCCCTCGTGGACGATCGGCGTCCAGTCGCCGCGCTCCCGGCCGGGCGGCTCGTGCTCGCCCACGAACGGCGTCTTGGCCACGCCGAGCGCGGGCAGGCCGGTCAGCACGCCCAGGTGGCAGGCCAGGCCGAAACCGCGCGGGTGGGCCAGGCCGTGGCCGTCGCAGACCAGCAGGTCAGGGGTGACGACGAGGCGTTCGAGCGCCTCCACCAGGGTGGGCAGCTCGCGGAAGGCGAACAGGCCGGGCACGTACGGGAAGGCGGCCCGGCCGTGGGCCACCGCCCGCTCGACCGGTTCCAGGCTCGCCGCGTCCAGGACGACCACCGCCGCCGTCACCTCGTCGTCGCCGTGGTAGTGCACGTCGAGGCCGGCCACCAGGGGGAAGGCCGTGGGCCCGGCGAGCTCGACGCGGCCGCGCAGCCGGTCCTGGACGGCCTCCGCCTCGGCCGCGTCGGCCGGCCAGGGGTGAAGTCTGTCTACCCGCATTCCCCCCACATTAGGGCCATTCCTCCCACGCCCCGGCCACCGCCCGCCCCACCCGCCCCGGCCGTCGGGCACGCCGGGCCGCAGAGCGCCTCAGACTGCGAAGGCGGTAGGTCAGGCGTGGACGATCTTGGCGAAGCGCGTCGCCACCTCGCGCCAGATCGGCGTGGAGACGGGCTCGTCGGCCACCGCGCCCGCGTAGACCTGCTCGGGGTCGAAGCCGTCGGGCGTCCACTCGCGCACGCGCGCGGGCAGCACCTCGGGATGGAACTGCACCCCCCACGCCCGCTCGCCCACCCGGAACGCCTGATAGGGGCAGGCGCGCGTCTCGGCCAGCCACACCGCGCCGGCCGGCAGCCGGGTGACGGCGTCCTTGTGGTGCTCGATCGCGGGCACCACCGGCGGCAGGCCCTGGAACAGCGGGTCCGCGGCCGCCTCGGGCCGGATGGTGACCGGCAGGCTGCCGTTCTCCGGCGCGCCGGTGTCGCCGGTCACCTCGCCGCCGGCCACCTCGGCCAGCATCTGGCCGCCCAGGCAGATGCCGAACAGCGGCACGCCGTCCGCCAGCGCCTGGCCCATCAGCCGGCGGGCGGGGGCCAGCCACGGGGCCCGGTCGTCCTCGGAGGGCAGGTAGCCGCCGCCGAGCATGATCATGGCGTCGTGCCGGTCCAGCCGGTCGGGCAGCGGGGCGCCCTCGTGCGCGAGCACCACGTCGAGCCGCAGCCCGGCCTCCTCCAGCCAGTCGCCGAGCCGGCTCGGGCCGCCGCTCCTGCTGTTCTGCACGATCAGGGCGTCACCCATCGATGGTCTCCACTCTCGGATGTCGGGGCTCAGGGCAGGTTCGCCGCGCGGGCGGTGTGGCGCAGCAGCAGCGCGGTCGTCACCGGGCCGACGCCGCCGGGCACCGGGGTCAGCGCGCCGGCCACCCGCGAGACCGCCGCGAAGTCGACGTCGCCGGTGAGCCCGCCGTCGTCGGTCGGGTTGGTGCCCACGTCGATCACCACCGCGCCCGGCGCGACGTGCGCGGCGCCGATCAGCCCGGCGCGGCCGACGGCGGCCACGAGGATCTCGGCCCCGGCGGTGACGGCGGCCAGGTCGCGGGTGCGCGAATGGCAGACGGTGACCGTGGCGTGCCGGTCGAGCAGCAGGTGGGCCAGCGGCTTGCCGACCACGGTCGAGCGGCCGACGACCACCGCCCGCCGCCCTTCGAGCGGCACCTCGTAGTGGTCGAGCAGGGCCATGACGGCCGCCGCCGTGGCGGGCGGGAACGCGGGCAGCCCGGCGGCCAGGCGGCCGAGCGAGAGCGGGTTCGCGCCGTCGACGTCCTTGCGCGGGTCGATGGCGGCGGCCAGCTCCTGCGCCGAGGCCCCGGCCGGCAGCGGCGTCTGGAGCATGACCCCGTGGACGGCGTCGTCGGCGCTGAGCCCGGCCAGCGTCTCGTGGATCCTGCCGGGGTCGGCCTCGGCGCCGAGGTCGACGATGTCGCAGGCGACGCCGACGCCCGCGGCGGCCTTGGCGATCGAGCGGACGTACCACAGGCTGGCCTCGTCGGCCGTGGCCACCACGACGGCCAGTCTGGGCTGCCGCCCGGCGGCGGCCTCGGCCTGCGTCTGGGCCTTGATCGCGGTGGCCAGGTCGCGGCCGGTCAGCGTCCTCATCGGGCGATCTCCTCGCGTACCCCGGCGGTGATCCGGTCGGCCGTGACGACGGCCGCCTCGACGCCCGCCAGGCGGGCCGCCAGCTCCTCGCGGACCTGCTCGTCCTTGATGCCCCGCAGGTTGACCTCGACGTTCACCCGGGCGGTGGTGAGCGCGGCGCGGGCGGCCTCGGCGGCGGCGGCGACGTCGGTGACGACGTTGCGGTTGCCGATCGGCAGCAGCAGCTCGCAGAGCTCGACCAGGCGTATGGCGGCCGCCACCACCAGGGCCGGGGGCTCGGCCGCGCCGGCCAGGGCACGGGCGATGGAGACGCTGCGCTCCTCGCCCTTGGGCAGCCGGTAGGCGTCGGCGACCGCGGTGAAGGCGGCCGCGTCCTCCTCGGCCAGCCGCAGCGCCCGCGCCCGCAGGGCGTCGGTCTCCTCGATCACCGCGGCTACGGCTTGGGCATGGTCGGCGTACCGCTCGCCGGTGGTGTAGCGGGCCACCATGCCGAGCAGCGCCGCGGACTGGGCCGCGTGCAGGGCGGCGGTGGCGCCGCCGCCCGGGGCGGGCACCTTGTCGGCCAGCTCGGCCAGGAAGTCGACGATCTTCGAGTCGCGCATGGCCGCATTCTGCCAGGCCCGGCCGGGCTCACTCGCGGTGCATCGGCCTGGTGACGTCGTGCGGCGTGCCCTGCGGCAGGTACGGCGAGCCCGCCGCGCCGTAGTCGGAGGTGTAGGCGGTGTAGGCAGACGGCCGCGCCGGGGACCGCCACCGCGACGGGAAGGCCGACACGCCCAGCAGCGCCACGCCGAGGAACAGCATGACCCCGGTGTAGATCGTGGTCTGCAGGCCCGCCCCCAGGCTGCCGGTGACCAGCCCGCCGGGGATGACGCGGATGCCGGCGCCCAGCTCCACCGCGGGCACCAGGCCCAGCGCGGTGTAGGCCAGGCCGCCGAGCAGCGAGGCGATCGGCGACAGACGCGAGCCGGCCAGGACCGCCAGACCGGCCCCGGCCACCGCGATCACGGCCAGCCCGAGCCAGGAGACCGTGTACCGCGTGGCCATGGTCAGGCCGAGCTCGCCGATGCCGTACATGAGGCAGGCCGCGATCAGCGGAGGAAGGAGCAGCCCGGCGACCACTCCCAGACCATGACGGGCACCGTTGGACATGATTAACCCCGTTTGTTCGGCTTGTGCACCAACCTACCCTGATCGCCGGATCAGTGCTTGATCGTGTACTTGTCGCCGTACACCTTCCAGGTCAGCGGCGGCCTGAGGTCGAGGTTGCCCTTCCTGAGGAAGACGCGCTGCATGGTGTCGACCCGGGTGGTGTCGTCGTGGGCGTCCTCGGCCTTCATCGCCGCCTTCCTGGCGTCGAGGAACGCGTTGAGGTAGGCCACCTCGTCGCCGCCGCGGGCGGGGGAGGCGGCCTTGGCCAGCGCGGCCTTCCTGATGCCGCCGAAGCTCAGCTTGTCGGAGCCGGGGCCGTGCATGACCATGGCGTCGTAGTAGGCGAACTGGCCGAGCGCCCGCAGGCCGTCCTTCTTGGCCCGGCGGACGGCCGGGTCGAAGTAGACGCGGTCGCGCTCGTGGTCCTGGGCCCGCCGGAAGACGGGGTCGGCCGCGGCCTTCTTCCAGTCCTTGACGAACGGCCTGCCGAGGCCCTTGTGGGAGTCGGTGCCGTTGACCTTGCGCAGCGCGGGCAGGTACTTGGCCAGCACGTTCGAGGGCTTGCGCCTGGTGTAGAGCTCGACCAGCTCCAGCATGTCGCCGGTGCCGGAGCAGAAGCCGATGATGCCCGCGGTGTAGCCGCGTTCGTCCTTGATGTCCTCGATGTAGCCGTACTGGGCCTTCCAGTCCAGCGAGGAGTTCTCCGCGCTGGACACCAGCTGCATGGCGATGTCCTTCTTGTGAGGGTTGTTGAGGTCTGCGGGGGAGACGCAGGTCACGGCAAGGGACAGCGAGAGGCACATAGCGGTCAGCACCGCTGCAAACTAGCGCAGTGGGCGCAAAGCCGCGAGCTGCTCCGCGAACGGGACGACCTCGTCCTCGTCTTCGTCCTCGGCCGCGGCCTCGGCCGGGGCCGGGCGGGGCGCGCGGCCCGCCAGCAGGCCGGCCAGCTCACCGGCGGCCCGGTCGATGCGCTCGCCGAGCCCGTCGGTGAAGGAGTCGCCGCCGCCGCCCCAGTCCTCAGAGGCGGCGTAGACGGCGGTCGGCACGACCACGGCCCGCAGGTAGGCGAACAGCGGGCGCATCGCGTGCTCCAGCACGAGCGAGTGGCGGGCGGTGCCGCCCGTGGCGGCGATCAGCACGAGCGTGCCCGCCAGGGCCGTGTTGTCCAGGACGTCGAAGAACGACTTGAACAGCCCGCTGTAGGAGCCGCTGAAGGTCGGCGTGACCGCGATGAGCCCGTCGGCCTCCGTCACGGCCTCGACGACCTCGCGCAGCCGGGCGCCGGGGAAGCCGGTCACCAGGTTGTTGGCGATGTCCACGGCCAGGTCGCGCAGCTCGACCACACGCACCTCGGCCGCGCGCACCTCGGCCGCGCGCACCTCGGCCGCGCGCACCTCGGCCGCGCGCACCTCGGCCGCGCGCACCTCGGCCGCGCCGTCCAGCCGCCGCCGGGTGGCCTCGGCCAGCCGGTCGGCGAGCAGGCGGGTGGAGGACGGCTGGGTCAGGCCGGCCGTGACGACGACGAGCTTCATGGGGGGATCTCCTTCCCTGGAGGGGTCAGACCTCGACGGCCTGGGACGTACGGGCCTGGACCAGCGCGGCGTGCGCCGGCGCGTCCGGGACGCCGGCCGGGCGGTCCTTGGCCATCTCCTTGCGCAGCACCGGCACGACCTCCTCGCCCAGGATGTCGAGCTGCTCCAGCACGGTCTTCAGCGGCAGGCCGGCGTGGTCCATGAGGAACAGCTGGCGCTGGTAGTCGCCGAAGAACTCGCGGAACTCCAGCGTGCGGTCGATGACCTGCTGCGGGCTGCCCACGGTGAGCGGGGTCTCGGCGGTGAACTCCTCCAGCGACGGCCCGTGGCCGTACACGGGGGCGTTGTCGAAGTAGGGGCGGAACTCGCGGACCGCGTCCTGGGAGTTCTTGCGCATGAACACCTGGCCGCCCAGGCCGACGATCGCCTGCTCGGGCGTGCCGTGCCCGTAGTGGGCGTAGCGCCGGCGGTAGAGGTTGATCAGGCGGATGAAGTGCTCCTTGGGCCAGAAGATGTTGTTGGCGAAGAAGCCGTCACCGTAGTAGGCGGCCTGCTCGGCGATCTCCGGGCTGCGGATCGAGCCGTGCCACACGAACGGCGGCACCCCGTCCAGCGGGCGCGGCGTGCTGGTGAACCCCTGCAGCGGGGTGCGGAAGCGGCCCTCCCAGTCGACGACGTCCTCGCGCCACAGCTGGTGCAGCAGCGCGTAGTTCTCCACGGCCAGCGGGATGCCCTGGCGGATGTCCTGCCCGAACCACGGGTAGACCGGCCCGGTGTTGCCACGGCCCAGCATGAGGTCCACCCGGCCGTCTGCCAGGTGCTGGAGCATGGCGAAGTCCTCGGCGATCTTGACCGGGTCGTTGGTCGTGATCAACGTCGTGGCGGTGGACAGGATCAGCCGCTCGGTCCTTGCCGCGATGTAGCCGAGCATGGTGGTCGGCGAGGACGGCACGAACGGCGGGTTGTGGTGCTCGCCCGTCGCGAACACGTCGAGGCCGACCTCCTCGGCCTTGAGCGCGATCGCCACCATCGCCTTGATCCGCTCGTGCTCGGTCGGGGTCCTGCCGGTGGTGGGGTCGGTGGTCACGTCGCCCACGCTGAAGATTCCGAACTGCACTTTAGTCACCATCCATGACTGTTGAATCTTTGACAGGTACCGTAGCGTCCCGGCCTCCGCCGTTATTCCATCATCCCGGTCAGGCGCCCGCGCGGGCGCGGAAGGCCGCCGCCTTGGCGCGGTTGCCGCAGCCGCGCATGTCGCACCAGCGGCGGGTGCGGCGGTGGGAGGCGTCGACGTACAGGCGGGTGCAGGGGGCGGCCTCGCACTCGCGGATCAGCTCCGCCTGCGGGCCGCCGAGCAGCTCGATCGCCGCGCGCGCCGTCGTGGACAGCGCGCCGGGCAGGCCGCCGCCGCGCCGCAGGCCGCGCTCTTCGAGCGCGACGTCCGGGGGCGGCCGCCGGGCGGTCTCGTTGAGCAGGTCGCGGTCGGCCTGTCCGTACGGGCTGCCGTCGCGGGCGGCCGTGGCCAGCCGGTAGATCGCCTCGCGCAGGGCCGTCGCCCGCGCCAGGTCGTCGTCGCCGGTCTCGGGCGGCTCGTCGAGGAGCCCGGCGGCGACCGTCCAGCGGGCCAGGTCGGCGGGGGAGGGCAGCAGGTCGATGCGCGCGCCCCGGCGGTGGCCGATGGTGCCGGCGAGGTCGAGGCCGAGGTTGCCGCTGACGAAGGTGAAGTCCACGGCAACCATAGTAACCGCGTTGACAAGTTACTTTCGGCGCTGCCAAGGTTGCTAACCATTGAATCCGGTTACTTTGGAGGCATTCGTGGCGACACTCGTCACCGTCCGCGGCGGGACGCGCCGGTTCGGCCTGCGGCACCGATGGGTCGTGCTGTCCGTGGGCGTCGGGGCCCAGGCCAGCTTCTCGGCCATGTTCTCCGGCATCCCGCTGACCGCGGTCTCCATGCGCTCGGGCTACCACCTGTCGCTGGGCTCGCTCGGCCTGGTCCTGTCCTGCCTGGGGCTGGGCGTGGCCGCCTCCGACATCGCGTGGGGCATGCTGACCGACCGGTGGGGCGACCGCCGGGTGCTGCTCGCCGGGCTGACCGCCACGGGCGCGCTGCTGGCGGTGATGGCCGCCGCCGTCACGCCGGCCGAGCACGCCGGGGTGGCCCTGCTGGCGGCGTGCCTGCTGGCCGCCGGGGCGCTGGGCGGCAGCGTGAACGGCGCCTCCGGGCGGGCCGTCATGACCTGGTTCGCCGACGGCGAGCGGGGGCTGGCCATGAGCGTCCGCCAGACGGCCATCCCCGTCGGCGGCGCGCTCGGGGTCGCCCTGCTGCCCTGGCTCGCCGAGCGGTACGGCTTCCGCGCCGTCTACGCCGTACCGGCGGTGTTCTGCCTGCTGGCGGCGGCGGCCACCTGGCGCTGGCTGCACGAGCCGGCGCCCGCCGCGGCAGCCGCGGCCCCGGAGCCCGGCCCCTCGCCGCTGCGCCGCTGGGACGTGTGGCGGGTGGCGCTGGCCAGCGGGCTGCTCACCGTGCCGCAGTTCGCCGTGCTGTCCTTCACCGCGATCTTCCTGCACGACGTCAAGGGCGCCGACGCCGGCCTGGCCGCCCTCACCGTGCTCCTCGCCCAGCTCGGCGGCGGCGCGGCGCGCATCTGGACCGGCCGGCGCACCGACCGCCGCGGCGGTCGGCGCACCTGGATCCGGGCCATCGGGACGCTGTCCGGGGTCGCGATGGCCGCCGCCGCGGTGCTCACCTCGGCGCCCACGCCGCTCACGGTCGCCGCCCTGGCGATCGGCGGCCTGCTGGCCAACTCCTGGCACGGCATCGCCTACACCGAGATCGCCGCCATGGCGGGCGCGGCCAGGGCGGGCACCGCGCTGGGCCTGGAGGGCACCGCCTGCTTCGCCTCGGGCTTCCTGACCCCGCTGCTCGTCCCGGTGGTGCTCGGCCTCGCCTCGTGGGAGGCGGTGTGGGGGCTGGCCGCGCTCGCCTCGCTGCTGGCGGTGCCGCTGATGCCGGGGGCCGTGCGACCGGCGCCGCGGGCCGCCGTCACAGGGCGTTGATCGCCGCCGGGCCGAGGATGCGCTCGGGCGCGCCGCGCTCGGCCACGGTGATCATCGCCTGGCCGATGCGCTCGGTCGTCGTCACCGACGCCGGGAACAGCCGCCGCAGCAGCGGGTAGAGCGGCGCGGCCACGACGTAGGCCAGCCGGTACCAGCGGGTGCGCGAGGTCACGCCGTGCATCGGCTGGATGTAGCCGGGACGGAACATGTAGGCCTGGAACGGCAGCGCGAGCAGCGCGTTCTCGGTCGCGCCCTTCACCCTGGCCCACATCGCGCGGCCGTGCGCGTCGGTGCCGGCCCCGGAGACGTAGACGAAGGTCGAGGACGGGCTGAGCCGGGCCAGCGTGGTGCCGGCCGCCAGCGTGTAGTCGTAGGTGACCCGCCGGTAGTCCCGCTCGCTCATGCCGGCCGAGGACACGCCGAGGCAGAAGAAGCACGCGTCGTAGCCGGACAACTCGTCCTCGATGTCCGACAGGTCGGACAGGTCGGCGTGGGTGAGCTCGCGCAGCTTCGGGTGGACCGTCCCCGTGGGCGACCGGCCGACCGTGAGCACGGCCGTCACGCGCTCGTCGAGCAGGCACTCCCTGAGCACGCCGCGCCCGACCATGCCGGTCGCCCCGAAGATGATCACTCTCATGGTTCAGCCAGATCCCACCCGCCGCGCCGCCGCAGCACCACCAGATAGTACGCCGCCGACACCACCGCGATCCCGGCGGTGACGTACAGGCTGGGCCGGCCGATCACCGGGTCCAGCGCGTTCAAGTAGATCACGTACGCCAGCGCGGCCAGCGCCAGCACCGGCGCGAGCGGGAACCACGGCATCCGGTACGCCGCGTGGCCGGTCGTGCCGTTGCGCCGCCCGGCGATCGCCCCCAGGCACAGCGCCGCGTACACGGCCACGATCGAGGTGCCGGTCACCACCAGCAGGAAGCGCTCGTCGATGAAGCAGCAGGCCGCACTGACCACGCCGGTCAGCACCGTGGCCACCCACGGCGAGCCGTACCGCGCGTGGATCGACGACAGCAGGCGGCTGACCGGCGCCGGCCAGGCGCGGTCCCGTCCGGTGCTGAACAACATGCGCGAGGTGATGAGGATGATGGCCAGCACGGCGTTGAGGATGGCCAGCGCGACGGCCAGCGAGATCACCGTGTTGGCCACGGAACCGGCGCGGGTGGTGACGAAGTACTGCATCATGTTCTCCGCGCCGAACAGGCCCTCCAGCGACGGCGCGCCCACCAGCACCGCCGTCACCGGCACCAGCTCGGCCGCCACGGTGACGCCCAGCGCCCACAGCACCGTCCGCGCGATGCTCTTCGGCGCGTCGTGCACCTCCTCGCCGAAGTAGACCGCCGAGCCGTACCCGTTGTAGGAGAAGATCGCCACCGCGGTCGCCGCGCCGATCAGGCCCAGCGAGGCGGGCACCAGCGCGCCGCCGTCCCCGGCGACCACCGGATGGGTGATCAGCTCGACCGGCGAACGCTGCGGACCGAACAGGCCGAGCGCCGCCACGACCAGCAGCGCGATCATCTCGATGGCCAGGAACACCCCGGTCACCCAGGCGTTCAGCTTGATGTCGAAGACCGCCACGACGGTGGTGAGCAGGCACGTCACGGCCGCCACCAGCGGCCCGTCCAGCCCCGGGAGGACGACCGACAGGTACGCGCCCACGCCCAGCGCGATGACGGCGATGATGAGCAGCTGCGTGATGAGGATCAGCCCGAGCACCACGAACCCGGGCAGCCGGCCGAGCGTGCGGGCGGTGATGGCGTACTCGCCGCCGGTGAGCGGGAACGCCGAGCCCAGCTCGGCGTAGACGAAGGCCATGAACACGCCCACGACGGCGCCGGCCAGGTAGCTGAGGATCGCGCCGCTGCCGGCCTGGGAGATCACGCCGGGGGCGATGATGAAGACCGAGGACGCGGGGGTGATGGCGGACAGGGTGAGGAGGAGGGTGCCGAGGAGCTTGAGTCCCCGGTGCAGGTGTGGATGGGCGGCCGTTGATGCCACGACGCCTCCTTGGGGGGTTCCTTGAGCGAGTATCAAAGAACTATCGGCGGCGTTCGTCAAGGACGGCTTGCGTTTTTTGAAGCGTCTATGAAGAATCGCGGCCATGGCGCGACCAAGCCGGGCCCGGGAGAAGCGGGCCGAACTCGTCTCCGCCGCCCGCCGGGCGGTGCTCGAACGCGGCATCCTCGACCTGCGGCTGCGCGACGTCGCCGAGGTCGCCGGCATGTCGGCGGGGTCGGTGCTGTACTACTTCCCGAGCATGGCCGGCCTGCTGCAGGAGGTGCAGCGCGAGGCCGTCGACCGGTTCTGCGCCGCCCGCGAGACCGCCGCCGCCCGCGAGCCCGACCTGCGGCGGCGCCTGGTCATCACCATCGGCAGCGGCCTGCCCGCCGGTCCCGGCGACGAGCTGTGCGTGCTGCTGTACGAGCTGGGGGCGCACGCCCGGCGCGACGCGGCGTACGCGGCCCAGCACATCCGGCTGTACGAGCGGCAGGTGGCCCTGTACGCCGCGATCCTGGAGGCGGGGTCGGCGACCGGCGTCTTCACGCTGACCCGGGACGCCATGACGATCGCCCGGAACCTGGTGGCGCTGGAGGACGGGCTGGGGCTGCACCTGCTGGACGCGGTGCAGCCGTTCGACACGGAAACGGCCCGCGACCTCCTCCTCGCCTACGCCACAGACGCCACCCACTGCCCCCTGCCACGCCCATGACCCTTTCCCCACCCGGCGCGTCCGCGTTGCCCTTCTCCGCATCGCAGGTGCGTGGCCCTGTTACGTCCCACCCACCCCGCCCCTCCGCCTGGGCCTTCTCCGTGTCGGGGGGTGTGGACCTGCCGTCTCCGCCCCCGGCCCGAGCGCTCACCCGCGGAGCCCCCCGCTCGCCGCACCCGGCCTAACGAGCCTCCCAGCGCCTTCGGCCTCCCATCGTCCTCCGGCCACGCACCACCCGCCATCCGCCCGCCGGTCCCGCCCGTGCGTCGACCGATGGCGGCGACGCCGTGCGATCATCACACCGTGACGTCCCCCCTTGATCCCAGTGCGCGCAAGTACGGCACCCTCGGGCTGGCCCTGGTATGCGCAGCAGCCCTCACCGGCTACGGGCTGGTGGCCTGGAGCATCTGGCAGTTGGACTGGACGTCCACAGAGCTCCTGGTCAAATGCGGCATCGCGGCCGCGGTGTTCCCCGGCGCCGGCCTCGCCCTCGGGTACGCGTTCACGGCACGGAAGCCCAGGCCCGTACGGATCTTCGCGGTTTCGGCGGGCGCGGCGATCGGAGCGGTGTGCCTGCTGCTGGCCGCTGCCGGCTCCATCTGGTTCTCGATGACAGCGAGCGTGTAGCCCCGGCAGCGGCCCGGGGGAACATTCGTCCAATCCTCCGGCGAGGGACGGCCGCCACAGTGGCCCCATGACCAGTTCCCACGGCGACACCACCGACAGCACGATCCTCTCCCTGGACGACGGCGACCTCCACGTCTGTCAGGACGGCCCCCGCGACGCCCCCGCCCTCCTCCTCATCCACGGCTCGGCGTCCTCGGCCCGCTCCTGGGACCAGTTGGTCCCCCTGCTCACGGGCTCGCATCGCGTCATCCGGATCGACCTGCTCGGCCACGGCCGCTCCGCCAAACCGGACGACCGCGGCTACACCACCCCCGACCAGGCACGCCGGGTCGGCGAGGCGCTGGACCTGCTCGGCGTGCGGGAGGCCGTGGTCGCGGGCCACTCCAGCGGCGGCGCGGTCGCCACCGCCCTGGCCGAACGGCGTCCCGGCCTGGTGACGGCGCTCGTTCTGATCAACACCGGCCCTGGTCTGGACGCCTTCATCGCCCCGGCGTCGGCCGCGTTCGCCCCCTCGCAGTGGCCGCCGACCGACGAGCAGATCCGCCTGTTCGCGAGCCCGGGCTTCAGCCGTCCCGGCTACCGCCCCCCGGACGAGCTGCTGGACGAGGTGCGTTGCATGACCCTCCACACGCTCGCAGCCACCATGCAGGGCACCCGCGAATACCTGCACGAACGGCCCCTCCCTGACCGGCTGGCGCCTTTGGGCAAGCCGCTGCTGGTGATCTTCGGCGCGGACGACCGACGATGGCGCTCCTCGTCCGCGTCCGATTACCGCGTCGTGCCGGGAGCCGAGATCGAGTTCCTGCCCGGCCTCGGCCACACCCCCATCCTGGAGGACCCCCAGCAGACCGCCATCCCCCTCCTCGCCTTCACCACGACCCACACCAAACAGCCACACTGACGCCGTGGGGCAAGGAAGCCGTCCCGGCGCTGGGCGTCTCGGGGCGGGTCAGCGGGCTGTGCGCCAGCTCTGTTCCTCCACCAGTTCCTGGCTGCGCCAGCCATCCGAGGTGCGCCGCATGCGGTGGTGGTACCAGCCGCCGCCGTGCAGGAACCCCTTGGCGTCGGCCGCGACCATGTCCCGTGTGGGGGCGAGGGTGTCGGTGAACGGCGCGCTGACCCGCGCCTCGTCCCCGGCCAGGACGATCCGTGCGGCTCCGATCAGGTGCAGGCGTCCCGGCCAGTGCGGCAGCACCTCGGCGAGCCAGCTCTTGACCTCCGCCAGCCCGCCCCTGATCCCGCCCGCGGACCGGTAGTCGATGACCGCCTCCGGGCTGAACACCTCGTCGAGCAGATCCCACTCGCCGGAGTCGACGGCCAGCGAGTAACGGCCCAGCAGGCCGGTGATCTCCAGGCGGTCGGCGATCTCCTGAACGTCCATGTCCTGATCGAACCAAACGCTTGCTACAAGCGCCAGGCCCTCGCGCCGGAGGAGGGCCGCGAAAAAACACCAGGCCCTCGCGCCGGGGAAGGGCCGTGAAAAAGCGACAGCCAGGTCGGCGACCCGCCGACCTGGCTGATGAGAGATGGTGGACGATACTGGGATTGAACCAGTGACCTCTTCCGTGTCAGGGAAGCGCTCTCCCGCTGAGCTAATCGTCCTTCGTAGAGGTGGCGACGGGATTTGAACCCGTGTGGACGGCTTTGCAGGCCGCTGCCTCGCCTCTCGGCCACGCCACCGAGCCGGAAGCTCCGAGCGGAAGACGGGATTCGAACCCGCGACCCTCACCTTGGCAAGGTGATGCTCTACCACTGAGCCACTTCCGCGTGCGCCCCGCTCGTGCCGGGCGACGAGAGAACTCTAGCGAATCATCGCCGAGTCCCCAAACCGGACCGCTTCCGCGCAGGTCGTCCCGGGTCCGGCCCAGCCGCGCCCCGCCCCGGAGCAGGGCACGAGCCAGGCGCCCCGGTCAGCGGCCCAGCTGCATGCCCGCGGGATGCGGCCCCTCCGTCTCCAGCCGGTACTCCCGCCCCGACACCGCCCGGTTGTCGTCGATGACCCGCTCCGACGGCGGCTTCTCCCCGCCCATGACCGCCTCCTGCATGCGCGTGAACCGCTCGTGGGCCTCCTGGACGTACCCGGTGCCCAGCGTGGTGCAGTCGATCTGGGTGGCCAGCAGCTCCCGCAGGTACGCCTTGTTCGGCTCGAACGTCACCGGCGGCGGCAGCTCGGGAGCCAGCACCTGGTCGGGATCACGCCCGTCGAACCGCTTGAACAGCTCGCAGGCCAGCCGCAGGTGCTCGATCTCCATGTTCAGGTGCAGCTCCCAGACGGCCTTCACCCTGGGGTCGGACTCGGTCTCCATGAACGAGTGGTAGAGGTAGCACTCGTTGTACTCGTGGTTGAGCAGCATCTCCCACCAGCTCTCGCCCGGGTCGACCAGCGACTCGTAGTGGGTGACATGCTCCTCCTCCACCATGGCGATCTCCTGGTAGAGCTGCCGGGCGATCGGCTCCATGGCCAGCGGCCCGACGTTCATGTAGAAGTTCATGGTCTGCTGCTCGGCCGCCATGACGGTCAGGGCGTGCAGTTTCGACAGCGGCTCGGTGCGGTGCCGGTCGTACGGCTCGCGCACGTTGTCGACCGGGTCCCGGTGGTGCAGGTACGTCGGCCGTCCCGGCATGACCTCGGTGACCCCGTCCACGATCTTCTCGGCCTTGCGGTGCTCGATCATCTCGTAGAGGTTGGCGTACCGGTAGAGGTGGTCGAAGTCCTCCAGCACCCCGAACTGGTACGCCTGCGTCAGGTACGGGTCCGGCTCCATGCGCGCCACCCACGCCGTCAGGTCCACCGCGACCTGCTCGTAGGCGATGGTGGTCTCCAGCACCGACGAGACGCCGGGCAGCAGCCAGTTGACCGCCTTCTGCTGCTGCGCCTCGATGTAGCGCACCCGGGCGAGCTGCCGCTTCAGCTCCAGGTCGGTGCAGTGGCGGGCGAGCTGGTGGCTGAACAGGACCGCCTCGGTCTCGATGCCGTTCATCGTGATGATCCGGCAGCGGGTGTACGGGTCGGCGTGGTCGGGATCGATGGGCGAGACGTTGAGCTCCCGCCAGTCGCGCAGCTGCTCGTCCAGCGGGATGCCCCGCTCCTGAAGTGGGTCGAAGGCCATGTCGCTGCGCCTACCCGCGGCCTGGTGGGGCAACCTCCGCGTTGCGTCGCCGAACGATCCGCGTTCGGTAAGGAGGAGCGTGCCCGACCGGCGCCCGGGTAGGCCGCTGGACGTGGCTGAACACGATGTCATCGACGTGCTGATGGCCCAGCACGGCCAGATCAGGGACCTGTTCGACGAGGTGGAGCAGGCGCCGCCGGAACGGGTGGAGGAGGCGTTCGAGCGGCTGATCCGTCTGCTGGCCGTGCACGAGACCGCCGAGGAGGAGATCGTCCACCCCTACGCGCGCAGGAAGGTGGACGGCGGCCCCGGCGTGGTGGCCGACCGGCTGGCCGAGGAGAACCGGGCCAAGCGGCTGCTCGTCGAGATCGACCGGGCGGGCGTGGACGACCCGGCGTTCTGGGAGAAGCTGGCCGAGCTGCGCACGGCGGTCACCATGCACGCCCGCAGCGAGGAGCGCTACGAGTTCGCCCAGCTCCGCAACAGCACCTCCGTCGTGGAACGCCGGGCCATGGCGGCGGCGGTGCGGGCGGCCGAGGCGGTCGGGCCGCTGCGGCCGCGTCCCGGCGTGGAGTCGGCCACGAAGAACGTGCTGATCGGCACGCCCCTCGCGCTGATGGACCGGGCCCGCGAGATCATCAGGAAGGCCCTGGGGAGCGGCTGACACTTCGTCACCGGGCGAAATGTCGGTGCGTTAGCGTCGTGGGCATGGAGCACATCGCCCGTGACGCCGACATCGCGCCCGTCGCCGCCCTCATCGCCGACCCCACCAGGGCCGCCATGCTCACGGCGCTGCTCGGCGGCCGGGCCCTGGCCGCCGGCGAGCTGGCCAGGGTCGCCGGGGTGAGCGCCGCGACCGCCAGCGCCCATCTGGCCCGGCTGCTCGACGGAAGCCTGGTCGACGTCGTCCGGCAGGGCCGTCACCGCTACTACCGGCTGGCCGGGCACGAGATCGCCGAGGTGCTGGAGACCCTGGCCAGGGTGAGCGCCCGCCCGCCGGTGCGCTCTCTGCGGCAGTCCCGGCAGGCGCGCCTGCTGGAGGAGGCCCGCACCTGCTACGACCACCTGGCCGGACGCGCCGGCGTCGCCCTGCTCGACCGGCTCAGGGACGGCGGCTTCTACGACCGCCAGGACCTCACCTCCGACGGCGAGCGGCTGCTGACGGGCATGGGCGTGGACGTCGAGGGCGCCCGCAGAGCCAGGCGGCGCTTCGCCCCGGAATGCCTCGACTGGACCGAGCGCCGGTCGCACCTCGGCGGCGCCCTCGGCGCCGCGATCACCGACGTCCTGCTGGAACGCGGCTGGTACCGGCGCGGATCGGTGCCGCGCGCGGTGGTGCTCACCGACGAGGGCAGGGAGGGGCTGGCGGCGATCTTCCCGAGTAAGGAGCTAACATCGGGTACGCCGGTTACCTAAAGCGAGAGAGACGATCATGCGCGACAACGGAGTCGTGAACGTCGGCCCCGAGCCTTTGAGCTTCGACGACGTCATCAAGGTGGCCCGCCACGGCGCCGCCGTGCAGCTCACCGACGACGCGGTGGCCGCCATGGCGGCCGCCCGCCAGCGGGTGGACGAACTTGCCGAGAGCCCCGTGCCCGCCTACGGCGTCTCCACCGGGTTCGGCGCCCTGGCCACCCGGCACATCGACCCCGCGCTGCGCGCCCAGCTCCAGCGCTCGCTGGTGCGCTCGCACGCGGCGGGCAGCGGCCCGGAGGTGGAGACCGAGGTGGTGCGCGCGCTCATGCTGCTGCGCCTGCACACCTTGGCCACCGGCCACACCGGCATCAGGCCGGGCACCGCCAAGACCCTGGCCGCGCTGCTGACCGCCGGCATCACGCCGGTCGTGCACGAGTACGGCAGCCTCGGCTGCTCCGGCGACCTCGCGCCGCTGGCCCACGTGGCCCTGACGCTGATGGGCGAGGGCGTCGTCCGCGACGCCGCGGGGCAGCTCCAGCCGGCCGGGGAGGCGCTCAAGCAGGCCGGCATCGAGCCGGTCGAACTGGCCGCCAAGGAGGGCCTGGCGCTGATCAACGGCACCGACGGCATGCTCGGCATGCTCATCCTGGCCATCGCCGACCTCACCAGGCTGGTCAGGACCGCCGACATCAGCGCGGCGATGAGCGTGGAGGCGCTGCTCGGCACCGACCGCGTCTTCATGCCGGAGCTCCAGGCCCTGCGCCCGCATCCCGGCCTGGCCAGGTCCGCCGCCAACATGACCAGGATCCTGGCCGGCTCCGGCGTCATGGCCAGCCACCGCGACCCGCAGGCGTGCACCCGCGTCCAGGACGCGTACTCGCTGCGCTGCGCCCCGCAGGTCGCCGGCGCCGCCCGCGACACGATCGCGCACGCCGCCACCGTGGCCGGCTGGGAGCTGGCCAGCGCCGTGGACAACCCGGCCGTGCTCGACGACGGCCGGGTGGAGTCCAACGGCAACTTCCACGGCGCGCCCGTGGGCTACGTGCTCGACTTCCTCGCCGTCGTGGCCGCCGACCTGGCCTCGATGTCCGAACGCCGCACCGACCGCTTCCTCGACGTGGCCCGCAACCACGGCCTGCCCGCGTTCCTGGCCGACGACCCCGGCGTCGACTCCGGCCACATGATCGCCCAGTACACCCAGGCCGCGATCGTCTCGGAGCTGAAGCGGCTGGCCGTGCCCGCCAGCGTCGACTCCATCCCCAGCTCGGCCATGCAGGAGGACCACGTCTCCATGGGCTGGTCGGCGGCGCGCAAGCTGCGCAGGTCGGTCGACGGGCTGACGCGGGTGCTGGCCGTCGAGGTGCTCACCGCGGCCCGCGCGCTCGACCTGCGCGCCCCCCTGGAGCCCGCGCCGGCGACCGCGGCCGTGGTCAGGGCGCTGCGCGAGAACGTGCCCGCGCCGGGCCCCGACCGCTTCCTCGCCCCGGAGATCGAGTCCGCCGTGCGGCTGGTGGCCGAGGGCGGCGTCGTGGCCGCGGTGGAGTCGGTCACCGGGCCGCTCGACTAGCCTCCCGCGCTCAGCGGGGGAGTGCGACGATCAGGTCCATCTCCATCACCAGCCCCGGCCGGAACAACTTCGACACCTCGACGGTCGTGCTGGCCGGGGGAGTGCCGGTGACGTACCGGCTGCGCACGTCCCTGAGCTGGAGGATGTCGTCCATGTCCGTCAGGTACGTGCGGATGAAGGCGACGTCCTGCCAGGTCGCGCCCTGGTCGGCCAGGATGCGCGTGGTGACCGCGAAGATGTGCTCGGCCTGGTCCTTCAGCGAGCCAGGGGCGACCACGTGCCCCTGCTCGTCGAAGGCGGCCTGGCCGGACACGTAGAGCATGTCGCCGACCCGCACGGCGTGCGAGTACGCGCCGTTCGTGGCCGGGATCGTGGACAGGTTCAGCGGCACCGCGCGCGCGGCGGGCGTGATGCCGCTGCCGGTGTCGGTGTCGGGGCCGCCGCCGACGTGCTCGGCCACCGCCGTCAGGTCGCGCTCGCCCAGTCCGGCCGCCCGCGCCTCCTGCAGGCGCCGCCGGGCGGCCGTCGCCATCGACGCGCCCTCCCACGCGGCCAGCTCCAGGTCCTTGGCGGCCAGGCCTAGCGAGTACCGGGTCTCGGCGGCGGGCGTGCGCAGCCGTTCGGCGACCTGGCCGAGCGGCGTGCCGGCCAGCACGTCGAGCAGCGCGTCACGGTCCACGCCGTGCGCCGCCCCGTACGCCAGCGTCTCTGCGACCAGCACCTGCGCGGGCACGATCGCGCTCATGACGGCGATCTTCATCGCCGCGCCGGACCCCAGCGGCCCGGTCTCGCGCACGCCGCCGAAGACCGACAACACCTCGCGGCAGCCCGACACGTCGCCACCGGCCAGCACCACCAGCGAGCCGTCCGCCGCCGGGCCCACGCTGCCCAGCACCGGCGCGTCCACCAGCGCCACCGACGCCGGCAGCAGCTCGCGCAGCTCGCGCACCGCCTCCGGGCCGATCGTGGACATCTCCACCACCGTCGCACCGGGCCGAAGGCCGGGCAGCGCGGCCGTCAGCACCTCGCGCACCGCCGCCGGATCGCTGAGCATGGTGATCACCAGCTCGGCGCCGTCCACCGCCTCGGCGGCCGTCACGCCGGTCCCACGCCGCCACGTCGTCACCTTGTGCCCGGCCTCCACGAGTCGCCGAGCCATGGGGACGCCCATGCGTCCCTGTCCGAGAAATGCAATCACGGGAACAGTCAACAGGGATGCGAGGTATTCCACCACCGACTAGATTGCATGGCAGCCATGCATGAGACGAATGCCTTCGACCTCCAAGCCCTCCGCCTCTTCGACGAGGTGGCCAGGAGCGGCTCCTTCACCGCCGCCGCCGAGCTGCTCGGCTACACCCAGTCGGCGGTCTCCCGGCGCATCGCCGCGCTGGAACGGGCCGGCGGCGGCCCCCTGTTCGAACGCCTGGCGCGCGGCGTGCGCCTGACCCCCGCCGGCACCGCCCTGCACCGGCACGCCGTCGCCGTGCTCGACCGGCTGGCCCGCGCCGGCGAGGAACTGGCCGCCATCCACGCCGGGCGCGGCGGCACCCTGCGCGTGGGCGCGTTCGCCACCGCCAACGTCGACCTCATGCCCTCCACGCTGAAGCGCTTCCTGGCCGCCCACCCCGGCGTCGAGCTGCGGATGACGGAGGCGCTGACCCCGCGGCTCATGGAACGCCTCCACGCCGGGGCCCTCGACGTGGCCGTGATCAGCGACTACCCGGCCGGGCTGCCCGCCGAGGACGCCCGGCTCGTCCGGCTCTGCCAGGACCGGCTGCTCGTCGCGCTGCCTGCCGGCCACCCGCTGGCCGCCGAGCCCGACGTGGACCTGCGCGACCTGGCCGAGGAGAGCTGGATCGAGGCCGCGCCGCGCGGGCAGCCGACGCCGCTGGTGGCCGCGTGCGCCGCCGCCGGGTTCACGCCGCGCGGCGGGCTGCGGGTGGCCGAATGGTCGGGCAAGTTCGGGTTCGTCGCCGCCGGGTTCGGCGTGACGCTGGTGCCCGAGCTGGCCGCGCGGGCGGTGCCGCCGAACCTGGTGCTCAAACCGCTGCGCGAGGCCACCCCCGTCCGCACGGTGTACGCGGCCCTTCCCGAGGTTCCCCTGCCCTCCGCGCTGGAACTGGTCGAAATGCTGGGACAATGGGAGATGTGTACGACGGTTTCGCCCACTTAAACGGTCATCTCGCCACCGGACTCCGCGACGTGACGACCGACCTCGCCGCCCTCGACGGCGAGGGCTGGTGGGCCGTCGTCGTCGACTACGAGGGCACGGCGACCTGCGCCCGCTTCGACCGCGTGCGCCCGTCCGCGCTGCCCTCGCCCAGGAGCCCTTGGCACGGTCCACATCCGGGCCAGTGGCGTACCTCGCTCGACCGCGCCGCCTACGAACGCGGCGTGCGCGCGATCCGCGACCACATCGAGCGGGGCGAGGTCTACCAGGCCAACCTCTGCCGCGTCCTGTCCGCACCCGTCCCGCCCGGCGCCGACCCGCTGGCGCTGGCCGTGCGGCTGGCCGAGGGCAACCCGGCCCCGTACGCCGCCGTCGTCGACGTGCCCGGGCTGAGCGTGGTGTCGGCCTCGCCGGAGCTCTACCTGTCGCGCGAGGGCGACGTCGTGGAGTCCGGCCCCATCAAGGGCACCGGCGTCACCGCCGCCGACCTGCTGGAGAAGGACTACGCCGAGAACGTCATGATTGTCGACCTGGTCCGCAACGACCTGGGCCGGGTCGCGGCGGTCGGCTCGGTCGAGGTGCCCTCCCTGTGCGCGGTCGAGGAGCATCCGGGTCTCGTCCACCTCGTCTCCACCGTGCGGGCCAGGCTCGCGCCCGGAGCCGGCTGGCCGGAGCTGTTCGCCGCCACTTTCCCGCCCGGATCTGTCACGGGCGCGCCCAAGTCGTCCGCTCTGCGCATCATCAATGAGCTCGAACCGGTCCCCCGTGGGCCCTACTGTGGTGCCGTGGGCTGGGTCGACGCCGACCGGGGCAGGGCGGCGCTGGCCGTGGGCATCCGAACATTCTGGATCTCAGCAGGCGAGATCCGCTTCGGCACCGGCGCGGGCATCACATGGGGCAGCGACCCCGCGCGTGAATGGTCCGAGACCGAGCTGAAGGCGTCCAGGCTCATCTCACTGGCATCCTCAGGAGGAAACGCATGAACATCCCTGTCTGGGTCAACGGGGAACTGATCGACCCCGCGCAGGCCACCGTCTCCGTGTTCGACCACGGGCTCATGGTCGGCGACGGCGTCTTCGAGACGATCAAGATCGTCGACGGCGAGTCGTTCGCGCTCACCCGGCACCTCGACCGGCTCACCCTCTCGGCCCAGCGCATGGACCTGCCCGAGCCCGACGTCGAGGCCATCGCCGAAGGCGTCGGCAAGCTGCTGGCGGCCGCCCCCGCCTGGCCGCTCGGCCGCATCCGCATCACCTACACCAGCGGTCCTGGCCCGCTCGGCTCCGACCGGGGCAACCAGGGCACCACCTCGATCGTCATCGTCGACGAGCAGAAGCCGTTCCCCGAGACCGCCCACGTGGCCGTCGTCCCGTGGCCGCGCAACGAGCGCGGCGCGCTGTCCGGCGTCAAGAGCACCTCCTACGGCGACAACGCCAAGGCCCTGCTGCACGCCAAGAACCAGGGCGCCGGGGAGGCGATCTTCGGCAACCTCGCGGGCGACCTGTGCGAGGGCACCGGCTCCAACATCTTCATCGTGCGCGACGGCCGCCTGATCACCCCCACGCTCGCCTCCGGCTGCCTGGCCGGCGTCACCCGCGCGCTGGTGCTCGAATGGTGCGGCGGCGAGGAGACCGACGTCCCGCTGCAGGCGCTGTACGAGGCCGAGGAGGCGTTCCTCACCTCCACCACCCGCGACATCCAGCCGATCAGGCTGGTCGACCGGACCGAGCTGCCCACCGCGCCCGGCCCGATCACCGCCAAGGCGATGCGGATCTTCGCCGAGCGCGCCGCCGCCGACCTCAACCCCTGACCCGCCGGCGACAGGGCCCCGCCTCTGGGGCCCTGTCCCCTCATCCGCTCAGTACGACTTCTGCGTCTGGACGTTGAACTCGTCCATCTTCACCTGCTTGGCCGGATCCGTGATCGGGTCGTCGATGCGCAGCACGTCCAGGCCCTCGCGCATGTCGCTGGAGTAGATGTAGCCGTTGTAGTAGTAGGCCGACCACGAGCCGGCGATGCCGCCCTCCGGGTACGGACGCCGCTCGAAGAAGCCGATCTCCTTGGGGTTGGCCGAGTCGGTGAAGTCCCAGATCGACACCCCGCCCTGGTACCACGACTGGACCATGACGTCCTTGCCCTTCACCGGGATCAGCGAGCCGTTGTGGGCCACGCAGTTCTCGTCCGGCTCCTGGTTGCGCGGGATCTTGAAGTAGCCGCGGCGCTCCAGCTTGCCGTTCACCAGGTCGTACACCGCGTCGGCGCCCTTGGTGCGCGGCGTGCCGGCGTCGCAGGTCGCCTGGCTGCCGCCGCCCAGCTCGTCCCCGAACACGACCTTCGTCGCGTCGTTGTTGAACGTCGCCGAATGCCAGATCTGGAAGTTCTCGGTGTCCCGGATCTGCTGGATCACCCGTGGTTTGACCGGGTCGGAGATGTCGAGCAGCACGCCGTCGCCGAAGCAGGCCGCCGCGGCGAGCTTCTTCTCCGGGTAGGCGGTGATGTCGTGGCAGCCCGCGAACATCTCGGTGTTCTGCTGCTGGGGGAAGATGTCCGGCTGCGCCACGACCTTGGCGGACTTGGGGTCGTCCAGCGGGATCTCCACGATCTGGATGTTCTGGTGCGGCGGCGAGCAGGTCCGCGAGTCCGGCTCGGGGCCGGGGGAGGAGACGTAGACGTACAGCTTGTCGTCGGTGGGGACCATGGTGTGGGTGTGGGAGCCGCAGTCCGTCAGCACCGCGCCGACGTAGCGCGGGCGCTTCTTGTCGCTGATGTCGAACAGGCGCAGACCCTCCCAGTTGCGGGTCTCCTCGTTGGAGTCGCAGCCCGCGCTGTCGCGCGGCTCGTCGACCGAGAGGATCAGCAGGTCGCCGTGCACGCTGACGTCGTTCTGCTGCGCCGGGCAGGACACCTGGCTCACCGTCTTGGGCTTGGCCGGGTCGCTGATGTCATAGATCGTGAACCCGGCGAAGTTCCCGACGAACGCGTAATCGCCCTGAAAGGCCAGGTCGGTGTTGAAGTTGTCGTCCCCGGCGAACGGGCCGGAGCGCGGGACGTTCGCCACGTGCTTGACGTTGGCGCTGGTCAGCACCTCGCCAGAGCCCGACGCCGTGCCCGACGCCGTGCCGCTTCCCTCAGAGGAGGGCGGCCGCGGATCAGCGGCCGGCGGCGGTTCCGCCGCGCACGCCGCCGAAGTCAGCAACAACGCCGCACACAACACCGCTCCGCGCAACTTGGCGAAGATCAACACGCGTCCCCTTTATCGCTCGTGGCCCACTATGGAAGTTATGCCAGCACGTTGGTGGCCGCGTACGATCTCCATCACAGTTGTGATGACATTTGCGCTTTCGGCCTGTTCTCAGCCGCCTGCCCCGGACATCCCGGCCGTCGGGACGGAGGCCCCCGTCCTGGTGCCCGCCAGCCCCGGAGCCCCCGCCAGGACGGCGACCCCCGGGGAGCGCGTCGGCCCGAGCCCCGCCCCCACCGTCGCCGCCGACGTGCGCTTCGCCGAGGCGATGATCCCCCACCACCGGCAGGCCCTGGAGATGACCGCCCTGGTCGAGGCCCGTACGACCACCCCGGTCATCCGCGCGCTCGCCCGCTCGATCACCGCCGCCCAGACCCCCGAGATCAGGTCCATGACCGTCTGGCTCGCCGAACTCGGCCGCCTGGCCCCCGCCGGCCACGACCACGGGGCGGCGGCCGGCTACGGCATGGCCACCGAACAGCAGCTGAACGCCCTGCGCGCGGCCAAGGGGGCCGCCTTCGACCGGCTGTTCCTGAGCCTGATGACCCGGCACCACCAGGGCGCGGTGAAGATGGCGGGGGAGGAGCTGGCCGGCGGCCGCGACTACCGCATGCGCCTGCTGGCCAGGGACGTCTACTCCGGTCAGAGCATCGAGATCGAACGCATGCGCCAGGCCGCGACCACCCTCCCGCCCCTGCCGCCCCTCCCGTCCTGACGCCGCACATGCCGAGGCCCCGGCGTCGGGGGTGAAGTCAAGGGGTCGTCGCAACACTGATTGATCAACTGGCTGTTGCCAGGAGCTTGGTGAGACGCTCGGCTGGGGTTTCCCAGCCGAGCGTT
>NZ_JBFAOM010000045.1:0-79161 GCF_040675235.1 Nonomuraea sp. NPDC049637 | reverse complement strand
GCTGGCTGTACGGCTGAAACAACGCGAGGGCTGCATCCGGCTGACCGAGGCGGGCGAGCGGTTCCTGCCGGCCGCACGCGAGGCCCTGGCGGCGGCCGAACGCGCGGTCGCGGAGGTGACGGGAGCCGGACCAGTCGTGCGCATCGACACCTGGGGCCACCTGTACGCGCCGATGCGCACCGTCGCTCAAGCGGTGCAGGCGCTCAGCATGGTCCGGCTGGAGCCCGGCCCGGGACGCGACTGGCCCTCGGTCGCAGCGGCGTTGCTGCGCGGCGACACCGACGTGGGCTTCGGCCGGGTGCACCCGCTGCCGGGCGGCTCCGACGTGGGCCTCACTCAGCGGCTGGCGCGGCTGGAACCGGTCGACGCCGTGGTGAGTACGTCGCACCCGCTGGCCGCCGCCACCACACTGCGTCCGGCCGATTTGCGCGACAGCACCCTGTGGTGCCCGGCCGAGCTGACTCGCCTGGACTTCCTGCGCCGTTTCGCCGACGAGTTCCAGATCACGCGGCGACAGGACGGCCCCAATCTAGGCTTGGACCACCTTGTGCAGCACCTCCGCGCCGACGTCTCGTGCTTCACGCTCGTTCCCGCCGACGCGCCGCTCCCCGGCCACGCAGGTCTGCGCTCCATCCCGCTCGTCGAGCCGACCCCGCTGTACGCGTGGTCGCTGGTCTGGCGCACCTCCCACCGGCATCCGCTGCTCGAACCCCTGGTGCGCGGTTTCGCCGACACCGGCCGCGCCCACCGATGGCTGGACTACACGCCACAGCGGGACTGGCTCCCTGACGCCGACCACGCCAAGCTCATGGCCGAGCACGTGTGATCACTACCTCTTGGACGCGCCACACCGCGTCCAAGAGCGTCGACCCCGGTCTGACCCCGGCCGCAGCGCAGGAGCGTCCCTAGGAGAACCAGCTTCCGCCGAGTTCCTGGACGGCCTTGCCGCCCTTGGGCACCAGCACCGCCTCGCTCAGCACGTTGGTGACGCTCTTGGTGTCGTTGAGCAGGGCGAACAGGAAGAACATGCCGCCACTGGCCGTACGGAAGCCGAAGACGGAGCCGTGGCCGGCGAACCCGACGTACAACCCCTTGTTGACCTCGGGGAACGCCTTGCGGCTGTAGCTGTCCTTGGCCAGGCGGTAGCCGGAGTCGCCCTCCTTGTCCTTGTCCCCGTTCCAGAAGTTGCGGTACTCCTCGGCCACGGCGGCCGCCATCGCGTCGTCCATGTCCGTGACGTAGCCGTCGGCGTCGAGCAGCGGCTCGGGCATCCGCTGTCCCCAGTGCACCGGGGTCACGACGGCCAGCCGGAAGGACTGCCCGGCAGAGCGCAGGAACCCCAGCAGGTGCGGACGGCTGTGGCCCTTGGTGTCCCGGTAGGTCGCCTTCGCGATGAACCAGTCCCCGGCCGGTGGCTGCCGCTCCGGCCTGGGCACATAGATCGTCGGGGTGCCGGTCGGGTTGATCGGCCGGTGCGCCGGCTTCCATCCGAGCTCCTCACGGCTGCGTTCGAGCACACCCTCGTACAGGGCGCCTTCGACGAACAGCGCGTCGAGCCGGGCGTTCGACCGCCACCACTTGCGCTTCCTGAGCGCCGCGTTGTACGTGGCCAGCCACGTGCGCATGGCCGTCCGGGCCCGGGCGACGGTCAGGGCCTGCGCGGTCGCCGTGGGAGCCGGGGTGGCGCTCGCGGACGGCGCGGCGTCCGGCGACGGAGCCCGAGACGGAGACGGTGAGGCGGCGGGCGAGGCGGCGCGACTCGGCGTCGGCGGGTCCGCGGGCCGATAGGGCAGTCCCGGGATCGCACCGCAGCCGCCCAGGCTCAGCACGAGAGCCACGATCAGCGGTAGTGCGCGCACACAACTCCCCCAACACAGCCCAAAGACCCGACAAACAAGAACATATCGGATGCATCCCGCCACACCGGAATGCGAACGACCCGTTCAGCGGGACGGATCGGTGGAGGGCGGCTCCTGGGGATGGGTGGCCGCCAGGCGTGACGCGCCCGCCCTGGCCTCCGCCTTGAGCGTGTATGGCCAGGTCAGACGGGGAGGAGCCAGGAAGCCGGGACGCTCGGGCCCGCTCGCGACCACCACGCAAGAACGAATCGGAGAACTCCTGATGCGCGCAACCCTGATGTACGGTGCCGGCGACGTCCGCGTCGAGCAGGTGCCCGATCCGGCCGTCCAACTGCCCACCGACGCGCTGGTCCGCGTCACCGCGTCCTGCATCTGCGGCAGCGACCTGTGGCCCTACGGCTCGATGAAACCGCAGGACGGACCCGCCCGGATGGGACACGAGTTCATCGGCATCGTCGAGGACGTCGGCTCCCAGGTGACCACCCTCGCCCGGGGCGACCTGGTCGTGGCGCCGTTCGCCATCTCCGACAACACCTGCCGGTTCTGCCGCGAGGGCCTGCACACCTCCTGCGCCGACCCGCAGGCCGGCTTCTGGGACGCCGAACCGGACGAGGGCGGCCAGGCCGAGGCCGTACGCGTCCCGCTCGCCGACGGCACCCTGGTCAAACTGCCCGTCGAAGCCGACTCGCCCCTCATGCCGTCCCTGCTGACACTCGCGGACGTGCTCGGCACCGGCCACCACGCCGCCGTGGCCGGCGGCGTCGGCCGGCGCACCCGCGTCACCGTCATCGGCGACGGCGCCGTCGGGCTGCTGGCCGTGCTGTCGGCCAGGCGCCTGGGCGCCGAGCAGATCATCCTCATGGGACGCCACCAGGCCCGCACCGACCTCGGCCGCGAGTTCGGCGCCACCGACGTCGTGGCCGCCCGCGGCGAGGAAGGCATCGAGCAGGTACGCGACCTCACCGGCGGTGACGGCACCCACGTCGTCCTGGAAGCCGTCGGCAACATGCCCGCCTACCAGCAGGCGCTCGGGGTCGTCCGGCCGGGCGGCGTCATCAGCCGCGTCGGCGTCCCGCAGTACGACGACGCGCCGATCGGCATGGACAGCCTGTTCCGCCACAACCTGCGCCTGGCCGGCGGCCCCGCCCCGGTCCGGGCCTACATCGAGGAGCTGATGCCCGACATCCTGAACGGCGTCATCGAACCCGGCAAGGTCTTCGACGCCACCACCGACCTCGACGGCGTCCCGGCCGGCTACCGGGACATGGCCGACCGCAAAAGCCTCAAAGTGCTCGTCAAGCCCTGACCTTCCGAAGCTCCCCCGAAGCGCCGGCCGTAACAGGCAAAGCCGCGATCGACGCCGGAACGCCACCCGCGGGCGAAGCCGCTGCCAAGCGGGAGGAAGGAAACAACCCCGCGAGGAACGATCCTCAGCCCGTCACGCCACCCCGCCCGCCCCTCCCCCGCGCGCGGTCGCCATACTGCAGAAGGCGCACGGTGAAGAGCCCCCTGGTGGCCTGAGCACAGACCACCACGGCACCTCCCGCCGACCCGGTGCTCCGGAGCCGCCATCGGCCCGGAGCACCCGCGCCCACGACATCCACGACGTCGAAAGGCCCTGATGACAGCCGACCAGCCCATCTGCTGCCCCACCTGCAAGGGAGTCCTCCCCGGCCGGCAGCGCAGCGACTACACGGCCGCCCGCGGACGCCTCGTCGTCGTCAACGGCTACTGCCAGGGCCAGTGCCCGGCCCCCGAACAGCGGCCCCGCCTCCAGGCCCCCGCCGAGCACCCCGCGCCCGCCGACCACGGCACCCCGCAGCCGCTGAGCGTACCGGCGCCGGCGCTCTGACCCCGGCACGCGAGACAGGGCCGCCGCGGCTCAGTCGAGGAGCTCCACGTACCCGTCGGTCCCGTGCACGCGGATCCGCTGCCCGTCCCGGATCAGCCGGGTGGCCCCCTCCACCCCCACCACCGCCGGCAGCCCGTACTCCCGCGCGATCACCGCTCCATGCGTCATCAGGCCACCCACCTCCGTCACCAGCCCGGCGATGCCCACGAACAACGTGGTCCAGCTCGGGTCGGTGAAGGCGGTGACCAGGATGTCACCCGCCGCCAGATCGGCCCGCGCCATGTCCGGCACCACGCGGGCACGTCCCTCGACGGTCCCCGCCGACACCGCCAGGCCGGCCAGCGCCCCCGGCGGCACGTCCTCGCGCTGGTACCGGCCGGCGAGCACCTCGCCGTCCGACGTGATCACCCGCGGCGGGCGCAGCGTCTCGTGCCACCGGAAGTCCTCCCGACGCCGCCGGACGAGCTCGCCGTCGGCCTCGCCCGTGCGCACGACCTCCTGCAGTTCCTGGAACCGCAGGTAGAAGACGTCCTCCCGGTCCCGCAACACCCCCGCCCGGACGAGCCGATCGGCCTCCCGCCACAACGCCTGCTTGTAGGCCAGGTAACGGCAGACCATGCCGTATTTGGGGAACTCCCGATAGCCCGCGAACGTGCGCACCCGGGCGATCATCCGCTCGGTCTCCGCCGCCTTCCGCTCCCCGTCGGGCAGGGCCCGCAGGCGCGCCAGCACGTCCCGCTCCTTGCGCAGGGCCTCCTGACGTCCCTGCTCGAAACGCCGCGCACCGGCACCCGCCTCGAAATTCCGGACATTGCCGAGAATCACCGGAACCAGCATGGCGGGCCGCTCACTCCAGCGCGTCCGGGTGATGTCGATCTCCCCCGGGCAACGCATGCCGTACCGCTCCAGGAAGCCCCGCATGGCCTCGGCCGCCTCCCGGCCGCCGGGCAGCTCGCCCAGCTCCTCCAGGAAGCCGTCGCCCTCCCGATCCTCCGCCGCCACCCGCTGCAGGAACGCCACCACCTCCGCGTGCGGACGGATCACGTCCGCCACGTCCAGCAGCGCCAGCCCCATCTCCGACGTGACGTTGTGCGGGACGGACTGCGTCAGCACATCGGCCACGTTCCGCTCACCCAGCCACTCCTCCAGGTGATCGTTCAGCCACCAGGCCGCCTCCATCCCCGCCATGATCGCCTGGAAGCTGCGCGGACCGAACAGCAGCCGCCTCAGCTCCGCGATGTCGGCCAGGATGAACTCGAACAGCTCCGGCCCGGACAGCTCCTCGATACGGCGCCGCAACACGGCCACGGACTCCCGGCCGTCCCGGACCAGCTCGGCGACCAGCTCCGGATCGGTCTCGATCGGCGCGGGCGGAGCGGCGGCGGGCGCGACGCCCGACTCCTCCTCCGGCACCGCGCGGATGAAGTCGCCCCGGTCCACCACCGTCTGCAACGCGTCCCGGATGAGCGGATCGGACTTCCCCAACGTCCCGATGAGGTTCGCCCGGCCCGCCGCCGTCGCCAGAACCGGGGCCACGTCCACGAACAGCCGCCCGCCCGCCTCCGCCATCGGCCGCGACGTCGTCAACTGCCAGAAGGACAACCCCAGCGGCTTCATCGCGTCGGTCATCATCTGCTGATGCCCCACGGAGACGTAGACATGGTTGTCCTGGTCGTCGGCGACCGGGACCGGGAACAACGTCGTGATCGGCCGGCTCTGGACGACATGGAACTCCTCACCGGACAGACACCACTCGATGTCCTGCGGCCGGCCGAACCACGCCTCGATCCGCCGTCCCAGCCCCACCAGACGAACCGCCTGCTCATCGGTCAGAGCCCGCCGGACCGACCGCTCGGCCTCGACCGGCCCCTCCTCGGTGCCGCCCGCCGGCGAGGCCCGCACCACCCGCGCCTTGTCCCCGACCGACACGTCCACGACCCGCTCGTCCCGCACCGTGTAGACGTCCCCCGCGACCACGCCCGAGACCAGCGCCTCACCCAGCCCCCACACCGCCTCCACGACGGCGGTCCTGCGGTCCGACGTCACCGGATCCGCGGTGAACAGGACCCCGGCCGCGTCCGGGAACACCATCCGCTGCACGACCACCGCCATCCGCACCCCCCGGTGGTCGAACCCGTTACGACGCCGATAGACCACCGCCCGCTCCGTGAACAGCGAGGCCCAGCACCGCCGCACATGCGCAAGCACCTCCGCCGGCCCCACGACGTTCAGGTACGAGTCCTGCTGCCCGGCGAAGGACGCCGTCGGCAGGTCCTCGGCCGTCGCGCTCGACCGCACCGCGCAGGCCGCCTGCTCCCCGAGCCGGGCCAGCGACTCCCCGATCGCCGCCACCACGTCGTCGGGCACCGGCGCGCCCTCGATGACGGCGCGGATCTCCGCGCTCAGCGCGCGGACCGCCGCACGGTCGTCCGGATCCACCTTCGCCAGCAGCTCCAGCTGGGCGTCGAACGACGGCACCGCGGACACCACCCGCTGGAAGGCCTTGGTCGTGACGCAGAAGCCGTCCGGCACGCGGACGCCGTCGATCCGCGAGAGCTCGCCGAGGGCGACGCCCTTCCCGCCGACGTCCGCGATGTTCGCCGCGTTGATCTGCCCGAACTCCAGCACGTAACCCAATTCCGTCGCTCCATCCATCGTCGGGTTGGTTCGCAACGGGCAGTATGAACGACTTCTCGAGGTCTCATGAGGGGCGGGGATCCGCTATAAAGTGAAAGTGAGGGGACGTTCGTTTCCCCAGCATCCAGCCCGACCGCCGCTGCCGGACGGTCCGTGGGGCCGTTCGCCTCGGAAGATCACTTTCGCCGTCGCCTTTACATTGTAGATCTTGCCACGAGACGGCGACGACGCAATCACCTAAAAGCCGCCAAGGCTACCCCCATCCGGGCCACCCCCGCGCCCACCATCACCCGGAGACATGAAAAACTAGCTTCCGGGCTACAGAATCACGGCGCCCTCGAACCGCAAGTCACAAATCCCCATATAATCGGAAATATCCCCAGCTTCCCGGCGGTCCCCGCCTGCCACGGGTGCGAGAATCGCATGACTTCTCCACCTTTGTCGCCCATCGAGGCTTTCTGGCGAATTATTCCAAATGCGGGATTTTACGTTTCCATCAGCGCCAAAGACCTGGTCACCCACGCGTCTGGTTCCGTTATAGAGTCTGCACCCGGACCCCGCCGAAGAAAGGTGTCAGGCATGCAAGACGCGGCCATCGACCGAGTAAAGCTCATCTTCACCCTGTTCGACGCCGACGGCACCGGTTACCTTGAGGCCGAAGACTTCGACCGCATGGCCAACCGCGTATTGGCGGCCTCCCCTCGTTCCACAGAAGCCGCCAAGAGCGCGATCAGTGACGCTTTCCGTCGTTACTGGACGACTCTTGTCGAGGAACTCGACAAGGACAAAGACGGCCGCATCAGCTTCGAGGAGTACAGCGCGTGCGTCCTGTCCCCCGAGCGCTTCGACGACGCGCTCACCGACTTCGCCGAGGCGCTGGCCGAGCTGGGCGACCCCGACGGCGACGGCCTCATCCACCGCACCGATTTCATGGCGCTCATGACCGCCATCGGCTTCAAGCGGCGCAACGTCAACACCCTCTTCGACGCGTTCGGCCCCTCCCAGGACGACCAGGTCAAGGTCCCGGTCTGGGCCGAGGGCATCAAGGAGTACTACAGCCCCGAGAAGGCGGACATCGCGGGCGACCTCCTGCTCGGAGAGTCCAGCTGACGGCCGCCACGAGCCGGCGCGTCCGGTCTTCGACGACGAAAAGGGAGCAGTAGTGGAACCAGTCATCGGACTTGCCATCGGCCGGGGAACGGGCCCCGAGCTCGCGGCCGTCTTCGAGCGGGTGCTGGCCGGGATCGCCGACGCCTGCGGCACGAAGGTGGCCCTCACCCGCTCTGAGCGGATCTATCACTCCTACGTGTCCTTGAAGGCCGGCGCGGAGGCCGAGGAGATCCGCGAGAGCACGCGGCAGGACGCCGACCACTACACGCGCTTCTGCCGCTCGCTGGCGGCCGCCGGCGTCCCAGCCGTCTTCCGCACGGCGATCAACGCCCAGTCGCTCTACCTGGTCCGCCAGCGCCTCCAGGCGGTGAAGATCGACGCCATCACCACGGCCGGGGCCTCGCTGCTGCTGGTCAGAGACCAGGCCCAGGGCTTCTACACCGGCGAGAACGTGCATCTTCCCGGCGCGCTCGTCCGCACGATGACCTTCAGTAGGGAGATCACCGAGAAGGTCATCGCGCTGGCCGTGCGCCGGGCGCGCCAGGAGTGGCCCGACGGCCGCATCGACGAGATCGTCATGGCCTACAAGTTCCACCTGCTCGACGGCGCGCTCGACGAGTGGGTGGCCGAGAGCGCCGCGCGCCACGGCGTGCAGATCGGCCTGTTCCAGCCCGACACGGTGAACCGCAACCTCATCGAACGCGGCCCGCGGCCCCGCACGGTGATCATCGCGGGCAACGAGTGGGCCGACATCATGCACGTGGTGCTGCTCGACCGCTTCGGCTCCGAGCGGCAGGAGAACCGCTGCACCGAGAACGTCTACCTGCATCCCGACGCGTGCGGCCTGGTCGAGTACCAGACCGTGCACGGCTCCGCCGACGACCTGGCGGGCACCGGGAGGGTCAACCCGGTGGCCACCGTCCGGGCCGCGGCGGCCATCGCCGAGCGGCACGCGGGGTGCGCCGGAGCGGTGCGGATGGTCGAACGCGCCCTGATGGCGCTCGGCCGTCACGGCGTCGCCACCCCTGACGCCGGCGGACGCCACTCCACCACCGGCGTGGTCGACGCCCTCCTCGACGCCCTGGAACCCGCGGCCCAGCCGGTCCTGATGGCGGACTCATGACCGACGAGCAGTCACCGTCCCGCAAGGAACGTTCCATTCGGGTCACCGGGGAACATCAGGAACATGTGGCCGTCCCGGTTGCCGAAGGCCACCGGCCCGTCCAGGAACGTGCGGCCGTCCCCGCCGAAGGGCACCGGCCCGTCCAGGAACGTGCCGGCCTGGCCGGCGAGGAGCAGCTGCCCGGCACCGAGCGTGCGGCCCTGGTCGTCGTCGACCTGCAGAAGGACTTCTGTACCGGCCCCACCGCCCGTGCCCGTTACGCCGGTGACCCGGCGGCTCTGGAAACAGTCGCGGCCAACACGGCCAGAGCCCTCGCATCGGCGCGAGCCCGCGGCATGGACGTGGTGTTCGTCCGGTTCGTCGGTGACGCCGAGCATCAGGGGCCGAGCTGGCGGCGGCGCGACCTCGCCCAGGGCAAACCCCTCAAGTGCCTCGAAGGCACCTGGGGTGCGCAGTTCCACAAGGTCGAGCCCGCGCCCGGGGAGCCGGTCTTCACCAAGTGGGCCTGCTTCGACGCCTTCCTCAGCGAGGGCTTCGAACGGCACCTGCGCGGGCGCGGCATCGTCCGTCTGGTGTTCGCCGGCCTGTACACCGACGTCTGCGTGGACTCCACCGCACGCACCGCCTTCCAGAAGGGCTTCCACATCACGGTGCTGACCGACTGCACCGCCAGCCGCTACCTGCCCGACTCGGAGATCCTGCGCTTCATGGCCGCCCTCTACGGCGCCCATCTCACCTCCCACGACGTCCCTGGCTCGTGGATCCCGGAACAGGAGACCGCCGCGGTGTCAGCGGCCGGTCGACCGGCCCGAGAGGAGAGCACGTGCCGGACAACCGACAGCTCCAGATCGACACCGGCGTCGGCCTGACCGCGCTCATGGTCGCCGCCGCGCGGGCGATCGAGACCCACCGCCCCGATTCCCTGGCCGCCGACCCCTACGCCGAGCACTTCGTCCGCGCCTCGGCCGCCTCGGCCGCCTGGCCGACCCGTCCGCAGGACGTGCCCGGCGGCGACGCCAACCCTCTCTGGGGCAGGCTCGGCCGGTACTTCGGTCTGCGTACCCGGGTCCTCGACGACTTCCTGCTGCGCGCGGCCAAGGGGGGCATCCGGCAGGTCGTCCTGCTCGGTGCGGGGCTCGACACCCGGGCTCTGCGGCTCGCCTGGCCTCGGGGGCAGGTCGTGTACGAGATCGACCGGCCCGGTGTGCTGGCGTTCAAGGAGCACGTGCTCGACTCGCTCGCCGTCGAGCCGTCCTCCCCGGGCCGGGGCGTCCCGGCGGCACGGCGTCGGGTGGTCGCGGCCGACGTGGGCGACGACTGGGCCGGCGCGCTGCTGGCCGCGGGCTTCGACGCGAGCACACCGACCGCTTGGCTGGCCGAGGGGCTTCTGCTCTACCTGGATCCAGCGGTCGAACGCCGGCTCCAGCGGACCATCGACGTCCTGAGTGCCGAAGGAAGCGTCCTGGCGTTCGAGGCCAAGCTCGGGCTGGGGTCGCCGGCGGTCCGCGCCAACCCGGTCTACGCCTCGACCAAGGCACAGATCGGCGTGGATCTGCTCGCGTTGTTCGACAGGAAGCCGCGTCCCGACTCCATCGGGCTGCTGAGGGGGCGCGGCTGGTCCACCACCGTCCGTACGCCCTTCGACTTCACCCGTCAGCACGGTCGAGGTCCCCTTCCCGAACCGGACGACGCCTTGGCCACCAACCGCTGGGTGTTCGCCGACAAACCACGACAAAGTCACGTCTTGGGCGTCTCGGTACCCACGTTCCGCGACTGCTGACGGCCGGCTCCCGGGCCAGCCGCAAACAGACGGCGAGACTCCCTTGGCTGCCCCGACCGGTGGCGACCGCGAACGGTCGGAGAGCGGGGCGGCCCAGGTGGCGGGGCCGCGAATGGTGCCATGCGTGGCTGTCGGGGCTCTGGTCCGGCTCGGGGGCGGGGCTTGGGGGTTGGTGTCTGGGGGCGGTTGATGGTCGGGGTGGTTCTCAGGTGGTGGGGGCGTGTTCTCGTGCTGAGATCAGGATGTCCAGGATTGCGAGGGTTTCGGCCCATGGCACTGGGTTCGGGGCGCCGTCCACCATGCTGAGGAACGCCTCCATTGTCCGCACGTATCCCAGGTTGTGGACGGGGTCGGGGCCGCTTTCGATCACGATCGACTCGCTGCCGTGCCGGCCGTGGAGGGTCACCGTGTAGGCGTTGTCGTCCGAGACGCCCAGGATTTCGACCGTTCCGACTATTCCGTTCGCCCACTGCAGTGCCAGGACGCCGGTGTCCTCGGAGCTGAGTGTCCGGTAGTGGCGCCTGGTTCCGGCCGCCCCGACCAGGCGCACGTCCGGGCCCAGCAGGGCGACCAGCGGCTCGACGCCGTGGATGCCCATGGTCACGATCGTCCCGCCGCCCTCGCCGGGCGTGTCCTGCCAGGCGTTGTAGCCGTCGGCCCACTGGCCCACGTCGTGCCGGACCGTCGCCCGTACCGACAGCACGTCCTGCACGTCGGCGCGGACCTCGGCGAAGGCGGGCGCGAAACGCAGCACCGAGCCCGACATCACCCGATCGTGCACCGGCAGCCGGCGCAGGGCGTCGAGCTGCTTACTGGTCGCGGCGGCGGGCTTGTTCACGAAACACGGCACGCCGGTCTCCAGCACCCGGCCGAGGGCGGCGGGCACGTCCGGGTTGGGCAGCGTCAGCACGACGCCGTCCGGGTTTCCCGCCAGCAACTCGTCGAGGTCGCCCGCCACCTTCGCCCCGGGATGCTCCTCGGTGAAGCGCCGCAGCCGCTCGGCGTCGGGTTCCCAGACGGACAGCTCGGCGTGGTGGGCGAGGGTGCGGGCGTCGGTGTACGGATGGCTGGTGGCCAGCCCGGCGAGCGCGATGCGCACAGGTTTCCTCCAAGTGGGCGATATTTCAGGAAATGATCCACATCATGTCAGGACCGCGGGAACCGCTCCGGGCCCCCGAAGCTGGATTCCGGGCACGAGCCCATTCCAGGGGCACCAGGGCATCCCCGTTCCTGGCCGCCAGGAGCGACGCCATCTCCGGAGCACACAGGCAGCCCCACTGCCGCTCTCCAGAACCGAAGCCGTTGCTGGAGCGCAAGGGCACCCCCCTTCCCGATCCCCAGGGTCGAAGCCGTTCCTGGAGCACACGGCCACTCCCCCTCCTGGTCCCCAGGGTCGAAGCCGTTCCTGGAGGGCACGGGCACCCCACTCCCGGTCCCCAGGAGCGGAAGGTGCGCCCCGGGCTTCGGTTCGGGAGCGGTCGTGGAGAGGCGGGCCAGGGGCGTGTAGCCGGACCGGGCCGTAGCTTGTGGTTTCCGGGCGTGGTGGATGGGCTGCTCGGCGTGGACGGGTAGTTGTGGGCGGCCGTCCTGGTGTCCGGTCCGAGTGTCAGCGTCCTGAGCGAGGTGGTCGTGTTGCGGCCATGAGGGCCGGGGCCCCCGGCGGAAAACTCGGTGGACCGAAGGGCCGGTCACTGCGAGCATGGCCGGTGATGTACCGAGCGTAGGAACACGTCGATCACCGGCAGGGGGGCGGCCCAGGAGCCGTCGCTCCCTTGTCGGCAGCTCTCGGACTCTTTCCTCAGACGATCGACGTGCGGGCGCCCGAGCGCGCCCGGAGAAGGGCTTTCCATGGACATCCATGAGTACGCCAGGTACGACGCCACCGGCCTCCGCGACCTGATCAGGACGGGCGAGGCCGGCGCCGGCGAGGTCGAGACGGCGGCCCGCCAGGCGCTGGCGCAGGTTGACGAACACGTGAACGGGCTGGCGCTGCCGGTGTTCACGCCGGCGCTCGGCCACGCGACGGACGGCCCCTTCGCGGGGGTGCCGTTCCTCATCAAGGATCACGGGCCGGTGGCCGAAGGGGTGCCGTTCACGCTGGGCAGCCGGGCCTATCCCGGCGTCCTCGCCCGGCGCGACACCGACCTGATGACGCGGTTCCGCGCCGCCGGTCTGGTCACGCTGGGCCTGACCACGGTGCCCGAGCTGTGTGTCAGCTTCACCACCGAGCCCGTGCGCTACGGGCCCGTACGCAACCCCTGGGACCTCGGCCGCACCGCGGGCGGGTCGAGCGGCGGCGCCGCGGCGCTGGTGGCGGCCGGGGCCGTTCCGGTCGCGCACGCCAGCGACGGCGCGGGCTCGACCCGGATCCCGGCCGCCTGCTGCGGGCTGGTCGGGCTCAAGCTGAGCCGGGGGCGCGGCCCCTGCGGCCCGGACGCCGGCGAGCTGGTGCTCGGCATGGCGGACGAGTTCGTGCTCACGCGTACGGTCCGCGACGCCGCGGGCCTGCTGGACGCGGTCCACGGGCCGGGCGTCGGCGACAAGTACACCGCCCCTCCGCCCCGCGGGTCGTACACGCGGGAGCTCGTGACGGAGCCGGGCCGGTTGCGGGTCGCGCTGACCACCACCTCCTGGATGGGCACGGACGTGGACCCGGAAGTCGCCGCGGCGGCGGTCGCGACGGCACGCGTGCTGGAGCAGGCGGGGCACGTCGTGGAGGAGGCGAGCCCGGCGGTCGACCGGGAGGACGCCATGAGGGCGTGGATCATCGAGGCCGTCGGGGTCGCCTCCCCGTGCCTGCTCGCGCCGCGGCTGCCCGACGAGGCCAGGATGGAGGCGGTCTCGCGGGAGTTCCTGAAGGCGGCCAGGCAGGCCACCGCGCTGGACATGCTGGCGGCCTTCGACGCCCAGAACCGCGTCACCCGGTCGGCGGCGGCCTTCTTCACCGGGTACGACCTGCTCGTCACGCCCACCCTGGGCCGTCTGCCGGTGCCGCACGGCACGTTGCGGTACGACGATCCCGGCCAGACGCTGCGGGGATGGCTGGAGACGTTGTCCGGGTTCGGGCCGTTCACGCAGTTGTTCAACACCACCGGGCAGCCGGCGATCAGCCTGCCGCTGGGGCGGAGCGCCGGCGGGCTGCCCATCGGCGTGCAGCTCGCCGCCGCGTACGGGCGCGAGGACCTGCTGTTCCAGGTTGCCGCCTACCTGGAACGGGCGATGCCGTGGCGGGACCGGGTTCCGCCGATCTTCGCGGGCGGCCTGTCAGGGTGATCGGGAGGCGGCCGCTCTGAAGCGGCGGGTGAGGGAGGCTCGGCTTCGAGCGGGGGACATGGTCATACCCGGTCGAGGTCGTAGCCGCCCTTGCGGCCGGTTCAGGGCGGTCGCGCCATCGCGAGCCGACTGTGGGTGCCCGCGGACGGGCGCGTCGCGTGAACTCGATCGCCGGCTCGTGTGAAAGACGGGCGACACTACTTCCTTGCAAAGGCTCAACCACATGCCGCCCAGTACGACTCTGTCCGACGCCGCCCTGATCGAACGGTCGTGGCGAGATCCCGAGGACTTCGCCTTGCTGTTCGACCGGCACGCAGGACACATCCACCGTTATGTGGCCCGCCGGCTCGGCGACGACACGGCCGACGACGTCGTCTCCGAGACGTTCCTCGCGGCGTTCAGGCGGCGCCGGGACTACGACACCGCCCGTCCGGAGGCCCTGCCCTGGTTGTACGGCTTCGCGACCAATTTCGTCCGCCGGCACCAGCGGGCCGAGGTCCATCGCTACAAGGCGTACGCGAAGGTGGGCGCGCTGCCGGACGCGGACGACGCCGCGGAGCAGGCACTTGAGCGGGCGAGCGCGCAGGCCGTGCGCCGCCCGCTCGCCAGGGCGCTGGCCTCGCTGAAGGCCCGCGACCGTGACGTGCTCTTACTCGTGGCCTGGGCCGACCTCACCTACGAGGAGGTGGCCAACGCCCTGTCCATCCCGATCGGAACGGTTCGTTCCCGCCTCAGCCGCGCGCGGGCCATCGTCCGCGACGCCCTCGGCAGCACCGACCCCACGATGGAGCAGACCTCATGAACGACCGGACCGAGCTGACCGAGCTGCGTGACCTGTTCGCCGGCAAGCCGTACCCGACGGCGGATCGCCTCGCCCCCGCCCGTGCCGCGCTCCTGGCCGAAGCCCGTACCAAGCGCCGGCTCCGGCTCCGGGCGGCCCGGCTGCGGCGGCTGGTGCCGGCGGCGGGCCTGGCCGCGGCGATGGCCGCGGGGGTGATCGTCGTCCAGACGGTCAACTCCTCCGCGCCCGCGAACGCCGCCGAGGTGCTGCGCCTGGCGGCCGAGGCCGCGACCGCCGCGCCCTGGCCGCAACCCCGCGACGACCAGTACCTCCACTACGAGCGCATCGCGGTGGCACGCAGCGAGAAGGGGATCCCCAACGTCGTTCCGCGCCACAACACAGGCGAGGTCTGGCAGTCGGTCGACGGGTCCCGTACAGGGCTCCACTGGCACAAGCCGGCGAGGACCGTCCCCCGAGGGGGCGAGTACAAGGAGCTCCTGATCCGGTGCCCCGAACGCGGCGTCAGGCGTCTCACCTACGCCGACCTCCGCGAGTGGCCGGTCGACCGGGAGCAGCTGCGGCGCAAGCTGGCCGAACGCGGTAACGAGATGCTCCCCGGCAAGGACACGGCGACCCGGATCTGGTACGGCGTGAGCTCCGTCCTCGGCAGCCCGGTCCCGCCCGCGCAGCAGGCGGCCATCTTCGAGATCGCCGCGACCCTGCCGGGCATCGAGATGGAGGAGCTCAAGGACGCCACCGGCAAGCCGGGCATCGCGGTGACCCGGGTGGACGATCTGGGGCCCGGGGGTACCGTCTCGCGGGAATCCCTGATCTTCGACAAGGCCTCCTACGTCCTGCTGGGCGGGCAGGACTTCGTGCCGGGGCAGGGGCGTGAAGTGTGGTCCGTCAGCCGCCCGCAGGTCATCGACGCCCTCCCGGCCTGGTCCAAGTCGGTGACGCGGAAGGCCTGCGCCTGAGCCGCGCCCGGCGGACCACGGACGGACCGCAGGGCGCGACCGCCTGGCGGCGGGCCCAGTGGACCGGTTGCGGAGTACTCCCGGGGTCGTAGCCGGCCGTCCACTGATCCCCCGGCGGTAGCGGCAGGTCACTCCGCCGGCAGGACGCCACCGGACGGCGGCGCGACCATCATGGCGGGCATGAGATCAGCAGTGAGTGAGCGGGAGAGGTCGGAGGTCCTGGATTCCGCGCTGGACGCCGTGCGTCGCGCGGGGGTGCCGGGCGTGTACGCCGAGGTGCGCGACGCCGGCCGGGTGTGGCGGGGCGCCGCCGGAGTGGCCGACGTGGAGAGCGGACGTCCCGTCGAGCCCGGGATGGTGCAACGTGTGGGCAGCATCACCAAGACCTTCGTCGCGGCGGCCGTCCTGCAGCAGGCCGAGCGGGGCGACCTGCAGCTGGACGCGCCGATCGGCCGCTACCTGCCCCGGCTGGTGCCGGGCGGACGGGGGCAGCGGATCACCGTCCGGATGCTGCTCAACCACACCAGCGGCATCGCCGACTATCTCCCGGCCGCGTTCCCGTCGCTGGGCGGATTCCCCTCCCTTCCGCACGTCTCGCCGGAGAGCCTGGACGGCAACCGGTTCACGTACTTCCCGCCGGCCGAGCTGGTCAGGATGGGGCTCGCGGCGCCCCCGACCGGCGAGCCCGGCGGCTCTCCCGGCGTCTACTCCAACACCAACTACATGATCCTCGGCCGGCTCCTGGAGCACGTGACCGGCACCACGGCCGAGGGGTACGTCACCCGGCACGTCATCGAACGCGCCGGGCTGCGGAACACCGCCTTCCCCGGCGGGCCGAGGATCGAGGAACCGCACCCGCGGATCTACGAGTCGTTCTTCGGCATGATCGACCCGCCCCGCGACTACAGCGTGTACGACATGTCCTGGGTGCGGACGGCGGCCTCCCTGGTGTCCACCATGGAGGACCTCAACACCTTCTACGGCCTGCTGCTCGGCGGCGAGATCGTCGGCCTGTCCCTCCTGGCGGAGATGCACCGCACGGTCCCGGTCCGCGCCCACACCGGGGAGATGCTCGACTACGGCCTCGGCCTGCAGAGGGTCGAGATCCCGGGGGGCGGCGTCTGCTGGGGCCACGGCGGCACGGTCTGGGGAGCCACGACGTTGTCGCTGACCCGCGACGACGGCAGGCGGCAGATGTCCATCACGACGAACCTCGCGAGATGGAACAGGCCGGACTCCTCGGGCAGGCCCCAGCCCCATCCGATCGACGCCGCCCTGGCCGCCTTCGGCCGGCAGGTCATGGGTCCTCGCAAGAGCCGCAGCCGTGCGTGAATTTTTCATCGGCGTGCCCGCCTTTACAACGTAGATTTATTCCGTCAGGGCCGATCGCGGACGACCCGGGTGCCGGCCAGGCGGTCGCGCAGGGTGCGGCCCGCCGGGTCCGGCACCGCCCACAGGCCGTCCACCAGCAGCACGATCAGCCCGAACTCCGGCAGGCAGACGAGCACGGGGAACACCAGCGCCCGGACGGCCGCCCGGCGCAAGCCCGGCCAGTGCCCCGTGGTGTCGCAGACGACGCGTAAACGCAGGAGCTGCTTGCCGAACGTCCGTCCGCTCAGGACGTACACGAACATGGCGGCGACGGCGAGCAGGGGCGCCGGCTCGTCGAGGCGCAGCCAGTTCCGCAGCCCGAAGTCCAGGCGGCTCCACCCCGGTTCGAGGGCGGCCAGGAAGGTCACGAAGAACCCGTAGTCGATCGCGAAGGCCACCGCCCGGCGACCGGTGAGCCCGTACGGGACGGGCCGCCCGCCGGTCCCGGTGGCCGCCAGAACCAGCAGGGCGGACAGCAGGAGGGCCGACTCGTAGGGTCCGTACGCGTTCGCCACGGCCGCGAACCAGTCGTTGGTCAGCACGGGGACGGTCGAGCAGCCGTCCGCGGCGGTGTGGAACGGGCTGAGCGGCCCGGCGACCGCGAGCAGGGTGAGCAGGCCGGCCACGCGGCGGCCGATCAGGGCTTGGTCGCGGGTACCGGCCGACATGAGCCATCCCGCCAGAACGGTGATCGCGGGCACTCCCCACCGCAGGGCCGAGTAGGCCAGGCCGTAGGCGTCCGCCAGCGGAGGGGAGACCAGGTCCGCGAGTTCGTGGCCGTGGGCGGGGAAGGCGGCCACGCAGCCGTGCAGGGTGTACTCGCCGTCCTCGGGGTGGTGGAGGTCCCACGTGGGGTAAGCGGCGGCGGCCAGGGCGGCCAGCCAGGCGAGCAGGGTTGATCGCGACACGAATGATCTCCGTTTTTCGCGACACCCTAACGCTGACGTCCCGGATCGCTCGCGCAGTGGGGGCGCGGGATGGTCGCGGATGGGGCGGGGGTGCTCGCGGGGTGGTCGCGGGTGGGGCGGGGGTGCTCGCGGGGTGGTCGCGGGTGGGGCGGGGGTGCTCGCGGGGTGGTCGCGGATGGTTCGCGATCGGGTCACGGGGACGGCCTGGCGGCCGTTCGTCGGCTAGCGTCACCGGCATGCCCCTCGCCTCGATTCCCAGCCCTTCCCAAGGGGTCTGGCATCTCGGATTCGTCCCGATCCGGGCCTACGCGTTGTGCTTCATCGTCGCCATCGGGTTCGGCATCTGGCTGAGCGAGCGGCGCTGGCGGGCCCGGGGCGGCGAGCGGGGCACGATCGGCGACATCGCGATGCCCGCGGTGATCCTCGGGCTGGTCGGCGGCCGTCTCTACCACGTCCTCGTGGACTGGCAGACCTACTTCGGCCCGCGCGCGATCAAGGAGCCGTACCAGGCGCTGTTCGTCTGGGAGGGCGGGCTCGGCATCTGGGGCGCGGTCGCCCTGGGCGGCGTGGGCGTGTGGCTGGCCTGCCGCCGCCGGGGGCTGCCCGGTTCTGGATCGAGGGGTTGCGGATCGACCCGGTCGGCGGCGTGGACCACGCGGTGACGCTCCTGGGCCTGCGCATCAACCAGTGGACCTCGATCGTGCTGTTCGCCGGCGCGCTGGTCTTCCTCTGGGCGACTCGCCGCAAGGAGGCCGAACCGGCCCTGGAGCACAGCCGCTGACGGCCGGGACGGCGTCAGCCGGTCGGGGCGCCCAGCAGTCGTCGCAGGTCGGCGACGGGCTGGACCCCGGAGACCGGCGGGCGGCCGTCGATCACCAGGCTGGGCACGCCGGTGACGCCGTGCTCGGCCGCGCGGCGCCGGTCGGCGCGCACCTGCTCGGCGTACTCGTCGCCGGCCAGGACGGCGCCCGCCTCGGCGTCGTCCAGCCCGGCCTGGCCGGCCAGGCGCCGCAGGACCTCCGGGTCGGCCACGTTGAGCCCTTCGGTGTGGTAGGCGTACAGCAGCGCCTCCAGCATCTCCTCGGCCCGGCCGCGGCCGGCGGCCAGCTTGACCAGCCGGTGGGCGTCGAAGGTGTTCACCGGCCTGGCCAGGTGCAGGTTCAGCTCCAGGCCCTCGGCCGCGCCCACCTCCCGGATGTGGGCGACGCGGGCCGGAGCCTGCTCGCCCCACCAGCCCGCCATGGCCTCGGCGGCGGTCGGGCCGGGGGTGCGGCCCTCGTCGGGCGCGAGTTCGTGGCTGCGCCAGACGATCTCGACGCCGTCGCGGGCGGGGTGCCCGGCCAGCGCGCGGGACAGGCGTCGCTTGCCGATGTAGCACCAGGGGCACAACACGTCGGCGTAGATCTCGAGCTTCATGAACGTCCTGTCCTGATCGGGGGAAGCGGTCGGGGGCCAGGACATCGTGCAATCTCAACTGCGCTTGAGGTCAACCCGGCGGCGGGAGGTCGCGCCGGGGATCCCGGCGCGACCTCGGTGAGGGAGGGGCTCAGCGGGTCGTGATCTCGCTGACGGACAGGTTGCCCCAGGTGTGGTTGGCGGCCTTGACGACCAGGCGCACCTGGGTGGTGGTGACCGGCGCGGGCAGCGGCACCGACCGGCGTTCGACCGTGGCGGTGTTGCTCGCCCAGCTGATCGCCGCGCCGGCCGTCCGGGTCACCCAGGCCGAGCCGTCCCAGGTCTGGACGTCGAGGGAGGTGATGCCCTGGCCCTGGCCGAAGTGGGTGGCCAGCACGACCTCGCCGACCGTCCTCGCGTTGGGGAAGGTGAGGGTGACGGTGCCCGGATAGGTGACGCCGGAGGACGGGCTGGCCCAGGTCGTGTAGTCCCAGCCGTCGGTGAGGGCGGCGGGGGTGGTGCTCTGGCCGTTGCCGAAGGAGGTGGTCACGGTCGCGGCCGGCTCGGACAGGCCCGCGCCCGCGGTCCGCTGGACGGCGCCGAGGTCGGGCATGCCCGAGGGCAGGGCCGTGCCGGAGACGTCGCGGCCGCCGTCGGAGGCGATCTCCAGGCCCTGCCGCAGGACCGGGGAGGACGCCGTCGGGAGGTAGCCGGACAGGTCGGCCGGCGTGGTGGCGGCGCCGGGGGCGGTCAGCAGCGGGTTGCCGGACAGGGCCGCCCGGTCGCCGCCGGGGACCGGCCCGGAGTAGTAGAGGTTGCGGTCGTACTGCACGGCGCCGCCGTCGTTGTAGGGCAGGTTGGCGCCGTTGTGGATGACGTTGTTGCGCAGCCGGATGTTGCTCACCGAGCTGCTCCACACCTTCACCAGGCTGAACGAGGCCCGGTCCGGATGGTTCTGGATGAACGGCGTCAGCGGCACCCAGACGGTGTTGTTGTAGGCGTCGATGTTCCTGGCGTTGGTGGAGAAGGCGAAGACCTGGTTGGCGTCGTTCTGGCTGACGTTGTAGCGGATGGTCGCCTCGGCCGGTCCGGTGCCGGTCGAGACGGCGATGAAGAAGCCGCCCTCGTTGTCGTGGCTGAAGTTGTACTGGACCAGGCTGCGGTGGACGGAGGCGTCGGCGTCGAAGGCGTTGCCGTCGCTGGCCAGGCCCCAGTACTTCGTCCCGGACACCTCGTTGAACTGGACCACGGTGTCGTCGGCCCCGGCCCACCAGATGCCGACGTTGCCGTGGTTCTGCGCGGTCCTGGCGACCCGGTTGCGTTCGATGAGCGCGCCCTGGGCCTGCATGACGGTGATGCCGCCCGCCGAGATGTCGTGCACGTCGTTGCCGCGGACGACCACGCCCGTGCTCGGCGTCCAGGGCCGGTAGTCGGCGGCGGGGATGCCCATGAGGTCGCTCCACAGGGACGTCCAGCCTTCGCGCTGCATCCACTGCGACCAGGTGACGATCCCGTACGAGCGGGAGTCGGCGACCTCGTTGTCCTCGATGAGCAGGTCCTGGTAGTAGGTGGCGGTGTTCTTGCCCAGCGCGCTGACGATGATCCCGCCCGCCGACGGGTTGGAGGACTGCGATCCGGAGGTGGCGCCCTGGATGGCGTGCACGTAGTTGCCGCGCACGGTGATCCGGGGGACGGCGCCGAGGTCGGTCGCGGTGACCGCGATGCCGATGCGCGGCGTGCTCCCCGACCCGGTGTTGGTCACCTCGAAGCCGTCCAGGACGACGTCGTGCAGGTCGGCCAGCTTGACGGTCGCGTCCACGACGCCGCCGCCGGCGATGGACGGCCGGGCGCCGGCGCCGTAGGAGGTGAAGGTGACCGGGCTGCCGGCCGAGCCCGAGCCGCGCGGCGCGCGCCGGCCGGTCCACTGCCCGCCGGCCTTGAAGCGGACGGTGTCGCCGGGCTGGAACGTCTGGGCGTTGACCTTGTCCAGGGTCCGCCACGCGGTGGACGGGGAGTGCCCGTCGGCCGCGTCGTTCCCTGCGGGGTCGACGTAGTAGGAGGTGGCGGCGTAGGCCGGGGCAGGCGCGGCTGCGAAGGTCAGGACCAGCGCGGCGCACGGTAAGAGAACTCGGAACACGGCAGCTCCTTGGGAGGTGACGGTCGGGCGCCCGAGTTACTAATTAATCAAGGTTTAATATCTTGCCTGAAGAGGGTCAGGTCAAGAGGGAGATCCACGTCGTAGAGAAGCTCGTCCACGTGGTTGAGCGCGTGCCGTACGGCGCCGAGCACGACGGCCTGGTCGGCGAGGGTGGAGATCTCCAGGGCGGGCGGTTCGAGGCAGAGCGGGTCCAGGTGGCGGCGCAGCGGCTCCATGAGCACGTCGCCCGAGCGCGAGACGCCGCCGCCCACCACCACCAGGTCGGGGTCCACGGTCAGCACGATGGCGGCGATGCCCTCGGCCAGGTCGTGCGCGTACTGCTCGACCGCCCACCGGGCGGCGGGGTCGCCCTCTCTGGCCGCGGCGAAGACCAGCCCGGCCACCTCCTCCGGCGCGGCGCCGGGGGCGAAGCGCGCCAGGTGGTCGGGCGCGCGGTGCCAGCCGACCAGGTGCAGCGCGCCGATCTCCCCCGCCATGCCGCGCCCGCCGCGGTGCAGCTCGCCGCGCACCAGGATGCCGGCGCCGGTGCGCACGCCCGACAGCACGAACACCACGTCGTCCACCTCGCGGGCCACGCCGGCCCACCGTTCGGCCAGGGCGGCGAGGTTGCAGTCGTTCTCCACCAGGACCCGGCAGGGGTAGTCGCGGCCCACCTCGGCGGCCAGGTCCAGGCCCGTCCACTCGGGCAGCCCCACGCACAGGCGGACCGTCCCGGACGGGCTCACCACGCCGGTGGTGCCCACAGCCACCGACAACACCTGGTCGGCGGTGACGCCGGCCTCCCGCAGCGCGGCCGCCATCGTCGCGCGGACGGCGGCCAGCCGCTCGGCCCTGCCGTAGTCGGCCTGGACGCGGGTGAAGCCGAGCCCGACGGGCTCGCCCTCCAGGTCGGTCACCTGGGCGCGGACGCTGGAGGAGCCGATGTCGACGCCGACGACGTAGCCGGTCGTGGCCCGGAACCGGTAGAGGCGGGCCGGCCTGCCCATCTGGCCGGCCTCGGGGGCGACCTCCTCCAGCCATCCGTGCCCGTGCAGCTCCTCGACCAGGCCCTCCACGGTCGGCCTGGACAGCCCGGCGCGGCGGGCCAGGTCGGTGAGCGGGACGACGCCCGCCGCGCGGATCGCCCGCAGCGTCGCGATCATGTTGATCCGCCGCAAGCGATGTGCGTCGCTTCCTTGGAGCGCGACCTTCCGCATGGACCCCCCTTGACAGTGCTGCCTGGCGACCAATACAAACAGGGACTAATAAAAACAGCTTTAATTACTAAGTGGCAAACCGGAAGGACATCGATGTCGGAACCCGTCGTCACGCTCGCCGTCGCGGGCGCGGGGCTGCGGAGCACGCTGTACGCCCGCCGGGCCCTGACGACCGGCCGCGCGAGGATCGTGGCCGTCGCCGAGCCTGATCCGCGACGCCGCGCCGCCTTCGCCGCCGAGCACGGCATCGCACCCGGCAACGTCTTCGCCGACTGGGCCGACCTCGTCGCGGCGGGCCGGCTGGCCGACGCCATGATCATCGGCACCCAGGACCGGATGCACGCCGAGCCCGCGGTCGCCGCGGCCGACCTCGGCTACCACATCCTGCTGGAGAAGCCGATGGCCCCGACCGAGGAGGAGGCCGCGCGCATCACCGAGGCCGCCGAGCGCAACGGGGTCATCCTGGCCGTCTGCCACGTCATGCGGTACACCGACTACACGCGGGCCCTGAAGTCGCTCGTCGACCGGGGCGCCGTCGGCCAGATCATGAACATCCAGCACCTGGAGCAGGTCGGCTGGTGGCACCAGGCGCACTCCTTCGTCCGCGGGAACTGGCGCAACGAGGCGGAGTCGGCTCCGCTGCTGCTGGCCAAGGCCTGCCACGACCTCGACTGGATGGCCTACATCAAGGGCAGTCTGCCGCACCGGGTCTCCTCCTTCGGCGATCTCGTCTATTTCCGCCAGGAGCAGGCCCCGGCCGGCGCCACGGCCAACTGCCTCGACTGCCCGGTGGAGGCCGCCTGCCCGTACTCGGCCAAGCAGCTCTACCTGGGCTGCCTCGGCGACCCGGACAAGGAATGGTGGCCGCTGTCGGCGGTCACCGCCGACCACACGGAGCAGGGCGTGCTGACCGCGCTGCGCGAGGGCCCGTACGGCAGGTGCGTGTTCGCCTGCGACAACGACGTGGTCGACAGCCAGGTGGTGAACCTGGAGTTCGCCGACGGCGCCACCGCCTCGTTCACCGTCACCGCCTTCGCCGCCCTGGAGCACCGCAAGACCCGGATCTTCGGCACGCACGGCTCCATCGAGGGCGACGGCGTGCGCCTGCGCCTGCACGACTTCCTCACCGACCGGATCACCGAGATCGACACCCGGACCGGCGCCGGGGCCTCGATGGCCGGCGGCCACGGAGGCGGCGACGACGGCCTGATGGACGCCTTCCTCGACGCCGTGGCCTGCGGCGACCCGGCGATGATCCGTTCCAGCGGTCACGAGAGTTTGGCCACGCACCGCGTGGTCTGGGCGGCCGAGCGCGCCCGCCTGTCCGGCACGGTGATCACTCTCGCCGAGCCCTCCCCCCTTGAAAGGTGACAACCATGACCAACGTCCTCTCCCGGACGGCCGCGCTGGTGGCGGTCGGCGCGCTCGCGTTCGGTGTGACCGCGTGCGGCAACAAGAACAGCGGCGGCCCGGCCGGGCAGACCGGGCAGAAGTCCCTGGTCTACCGCTCCTCCTGGGGCGAGCAGGAGCCGCAGGCCAAGATCTTCAAGGCGATTCTGGACGACTTCGCCAAGCAGAACAACGTCAAGGTGGACGCGAAGTTCGTCGGCCGCAAGGGCACCGAGAACCTGCCCACCGAGATGGCCGCCGGCCAGGGCCCCGACCTGTTCGACGTCGCGACCGACAACCTGCCCGGCTGGCGGGCCCAGAACCTGAACGCCCCGCTGGACGACCTGCTCACCAAGCAGGTGCCCGGCGAGGGCAAGACCGTCGGCGACGTGCTGCCGGAGTCGGTCCGGCAGGCCGCCTCCGACGACAAGGGGCTGGGCTTCCTCCCGCACACCGTGATCTCCACCGCCGTCTGGTACGACGCCGCCAAGCGCCCCGAGCTGGCCGAGAACCCGCCGCGCAGCTGGGCGGACCTGATCGCGTTCCTCGACAAGGAGAAGGCCGCCGGCCGGACCGGCATCGGCCAGGACGGCACGATCCCGTTCTACAACGTCTACTGGTTCTACTCGGCCCTGGTCCGCGCCAACGGCGCCGGCAGCCTGCTGGCGCTGTCGAAGGACGCCGCCGCCTGGGACAAGCCCGAGGTGCTGGCCGCCGCCAAGCAGGTCGAGCAGCTCACCAAGGGCGGCTACTTCCAGAAGGACCACATGGCCACGAAGTACCCGGCCGCGCAGGACGACTGGGCGCAGGGCAACTCCGCCCTGAACATCAACGGCACCTGGCTGGCCAGCGAGGTCAAGACGAAGACCCCGGCCGGCGCCAAGATCCGCTCCTTCCAGCTCCCCGTCGGCGGCAAGAACTCCGTCGAGGTCGGCGCGCTCGGCTGGGGCGTCAACGTCAAGGGGAAGAACGTCGAGACGGCCAAGGAGTTCCTGGCCTTCGCGCTGCAGAGCAAGCACCTGAGCCGCATCTCCACCGAGGCGCTCAACATCCCCTCCCGGCCCGACATCCCCGCCCCCGACTTCCTCGCCGACGTGCAGAAGGCGATCGCCGAGGCGCCCGCCGTGCACAAGACCTACGACACCCTGGCCGCCGACAAGGCCTACTGGGTCGACCTCCTGCTGCCCCTGGACGACCAGCTCCTGGCGGGCAAGATCGACGCCGCCGAGTTCGTCGCGCAGGGCAAGAAGAAGACCGCCGACTACCTCGCGAACAAGGGCTGACATGGCATACGGCTCCCTCGTTGCGGAGACGGCGCTCCCGTCGCGGGATCCGTACCGCGGCAAGATCCTGCGGCCGGCGCGGGAACGGGCCTTCTGGCCCTTCCTGCTGCCCGCGCTCGCGCTCTACACGCTGCTGTTCGTGCTGCCCTCCTTCTACGGCGTGTGGGTCAGCCTGTACCGCTGGGCCGGTCCCGGCGCCGAGATGGAGTGGCGCGGCCTGCGCAACTACCTGGCGCTGCTGCGCAACGACGCGTTCCTGCAGTCGTTCGCCAACACGTTCCTCCTGGCGGTGGCGGGCGGCGCGCTGGTCTTCGGGATCACGTTCCTGTCGATGATGGCGCTGCGCCACCTGAAGGGACGGGCCTTCATCCGGTCCGTCGTCTTCCTGCCGATGATCATCTCGGCGATCGCGGTCGGCGCCGCGGTCGGGTTCCTGCTCAACCCCGGCGGCGTCGTCAACCAGGTGCTGGGCTGGGCGGGCATCGACGGGCTCCCCTGGCTCGGCCCCGACCTGGTCTTCCGGTGCGTCATCGGCGGGCTGGTCTGGTCCTCCACCGGCTTCTACATCGCGCTGATGATGTCGGCCGTGGACGGCATCCCGCCCCACCTGTACGAGGACGCGGTGCTCGGCGGCGCGACCAAGTGGGAGCAGTTCCGCCACATCACGCTGCCGCTCACCTGGGACGTGTTCGCGGTCGCCGCCGTGTTGTGGGTGGTCAACAGCCTCAAGGTGTTCGAGATCGTGATCGCCTTCACCACCGGCGGCACGCCCGGCGCCCCGCCGCTGCAGGCCAGGACCGTGGCCGTGCAGCAGTACACGGTGATCACCGGGGGCGGCGTGCCCGAACTGGGGTCCGGCGCCGCGATGGGGGTGGTGGTGACCCTGATCACCATCGTGCTGATCGTCCTGGTGCGCCGCATCACCCGCCGAGAGAGCGTGGAGCTGTCATGACGACCGTCCCGGTGAGGCGTCCGCTGGCCCGGCTGCTGGGCGACCTGCTGGTGCCCCGGCTGACCGCCGTCGCCCTGTGGGCGTGGGTGGCCTTCAACCTGGCCCTGGTCGCCTGGGTCGGCCTGCAGTCGCTGAAGTCCTCCGGCGAGGTGTGGCTGCACCCGTTCGCGCTGCCCGACTCCCCCGCCTGGGAGAACTACGACTCGGCCTGGCAGGCCGGCCAGTTCTCGATCGCCGCGCTCAACAGCGTCGTGCTGACCGCGCTCGGCTCGTTCCTCATCGTCGCGATCGCGGCGCCCGCCGCCTACGCGCTGTCGCGGTCGTCGCGGCGGATCGCCGGGCCGATCACCGGGTTCTTCGCCGTCGGGCTGAGCATCCCGCTGCAGACCATGGCGATCCCGATCGTGGTGGCCAAGCTGTCGGTCTACACGTTCATGGAGGACTGGGTCACCGGCTGGTGGGACAACCGCATCACGCTGCTGGTGTTCGAGGTCGTCCTGTCGCTGCCGTTCGCGGTGTTCGTCCTGACCGGCTACTTCCGGTCGCTGCCCAGGGAGGTCGAGGAGGCCGCCGAGCTCGACGGCGCCGGGCCGCTGACGGCGTTCGTCCGCGTGATCGCGCCGCTGGCCCGGCCGGGCCTGACCACCGTGCTCGTGCTCAACGTGATCGGCCTGTGGAACTCCACCCTGCTGGTCCTGCTCATCACCCCGCTGCCCGAGGAGCGCACGCTGCCGGCGGCCCTGCTCAACCTGTACTCGACCATGCAGTACAGCTCCGACTGGGGCGGCCTGTTCGCCGGGATCGTGATCCTCATCTATCCGATGGTCATCCTCTACATCTGGCTCGGCCGGCGGGTCGTCGAAGGCATGACGGCCGGTATCGGCAAATGACCTGGAAAGGACGCCCGCTCTTGCGCGTCATCGTCACCGCTTTAACGCTGTTCGCCGGACTCCTGGCCGCCACCCCCGCGCAGGCCGCGACCGGCACCACCTACTACGTCGACGCCTCGGCCGGCGACGACGCCGCCGACGGGTCGAGCCCGGCCACCGCCTGGCGGAGCCTGGACAAGGCGAGCGGGCTGAGCCTCGGCCCCGGCGACCGGCTGCTGTTCCGGGCCGGGCAGCGCTGGACCGGCCGGCTCACCCTGAAGGGCGCGGGCAGGCCCGGCGCCCCGGCGACGGTCGGCTCCTACGGCCAGGGCGCCAAGCCGCTGATCGAGGGCGGCGGGCTCGACGGCGCCGCCGTCACGATCGCCGACGTGCACGACTTCGTCGTGGACGGCCTCCAGGTGACCAACGGCGACGGCCGGGCCGTCTACCGCACCGGCGTCAACCTGTACGCCAAGGACTCCGGCAGGCTGGCGAACGTCACCCTGCGCAACCTGGACATCCACGACGTGGACGGTGCCGGCGGCCACAGCGTCGCCACCGCCGGGCTGCTGATCTCGATCCGGGGCAACCGCACGCCGACCTGGTTCGACCGGCTGGTGGTCGAGAACAACGAGATCTCGAAGATCGGCTCCTACGGGATCATCATGTGGTCCACCTGGTCCCGGCGCAACGGCATGACCAGCCTCTACCCGGTCGAGACCGGCATCCCCGACAGCGAGGTGGTCACCTGGACGCCGAGCACGGGCGTCGTCATCCGCGGCAACCGCGTCCATGACGTGACCGGCGGCGGCATCACCCCGATGCACACCAAGGGCGCGCTGGTCGAGGGCAACAAGGTCGAGCGGGCGGTGACCGGCCGCACCAAGCCGACCGGCGGCAACGTCGGCATCTGGTGGCAGGGCAACGACGACCTCGTCGTCCAGCGCAACGAGGTCAGCGGCACCGGGTTCAACGGGCCGGGCTCCGACGGGCACGGCTTCGACTCCGACGCCGACAACAACCGCAGCATCGTGCAGTACAACTACAGCCACCACAACGACGGCGGGTTCTTCATCGCGGTGTCCTTCGCCGGCGCGCCCACCCGCGACACCGTGGTGCGCTACAACGTCAGCGAGAGCGACGGCTACGAGGTGTTCGGGCTGTCCACGGCCACCCACGGCACCGACATCCACCACAACACCGTCTACGCCGACGGCCGGGTGGTCGAGGTCAAGCCGCCGCTGGCCGGGGCCGGCCGGTATCCGCTGGGCAAGGTCGTGCGGATCTACAACGACGCGGCGGGCGTCACGGTGCGCGACAACGTGTTCCTCAACGCGGCCGGCGCCGGGTTCGACGGCAAGAACGGCGCGATCTACGACCACAACCTGTACTGGGGCACGCCGCAGCCGCCGACGGGGCCCGACCACAAGGCGATCGTGGCCGACCCCCGGCTGGCCTCCCCCGGCTCCGGCGGCCTGGCCGGTTACCGCCCGCTCGGCGGCTCGCCGGTGTCCGACGCGGGCGTGAGCGTGCCCGCCGTCTCCGACCTGGCCGGCACGCCCGTCCCGGACGCGGCGCCCGACCTCGGGGCGTACCAGCGGGCCGTCCCGCTCCCCGACGTGCGCAGCACGTTCACGCCCCAGGGCCACCTGGAGCGGCTGGCCGACCGCGACCCGGCCACCTTCTGGCAGAGCGGGCCCAAGCCGCGTTTCCCCGGCAACGTCGACCTGACCTACGCCGTGCCCCGCACGTTCAGCCGGGTCGAGGTCAGCGGCTCGCCGGACATCGTGTTCGACGTCCAGACCTCCGCGGACGGCCGTACCTGGCAGACCAGGGCGAGCGGCGCGAAGCAGGCGGTGACGCTGCCCGCGGAGGTCACCACGCGCCGGGTGCGGCTGGTCGTCACGGGCGAGGGCCGCTTCCGGATCGGCGAGGTGCGGCTGAGCGTGCCCGCCGCCACCGAGCCGTACCTGCCGCCCGGCGGCGTGCCGGTGGCCACCTCGTCGTTCGTGTCGGCGTCGGCGCTGGAGAACCTGATCGACGGCGACCCCGGCACGCCGTGGGCCTCGGCCTCGACCGGGGTGACCTTCCCCGGCGACATCACCGTCGACTACCGCACGCCGCGGGCCGTCTCCGAGGTCACCCTGCACACCGCCTGGGCCAAGGGCCAGGGCATCACGGACGTCTCGCTCCAGACCTGGGACGGCGACTCCTGGGTCACCCGGGTCGACCATCACCTCATCGACTGGCCGTCCAGCAGCGCCACCGTCGAGACCAGCACGATGCGGCTGCCCGCGCCGGTGTCCACCCAGAAGATCCGGCTGATCGTCCACAAGGCGAACCTCGAATGGGGCAACCTCGCCCTCTACGAGATCGTCACCCGCTGACCAGATCAGGAGAATTGAAGGCATGACTCAGGTGCTGTCGGGAGCGATGCACTACTTCCGGGTCCTTCCCGAGCAGTGGCGGCAGCGCCTGGCCATGCTGCGGGCCATGGGCCTGGACACCGTCGAGACGTACGTGGCCTGGAACCTGCACGAGCCGCGGCCCGGCCGCTTCGACTTCACCGGCCGGGCCGACCTGGGCCGCTTCCTGGACCTGGCGGCCGAGGAGGGGCTGCGGGCGATCGTGCGGCCGGGGCCCTACATCTGCGCGGAATGGGACAACGGCGGCCTGCCCTGGTGGCTGCTCGCCGACCGGGACGCCCGGCTGCGCTGCCACGACGAGACCTTCCTCGGCCACGTCGGGCGCTTCTTCGACGAGGCGATCCCGATCGTCGCCGCCCGGCAGGTCACCCGCGGCGGCAACGTGATCATGGTCCAGGTGGAGAACGAGTACGGCTCCTACGGCTCCGACCGGCGCTACCTGGCCTGGCTGGCCGACGGGCTGCGCGAGCGCGGCCTGGACGTCCCGCTGTTCACCTCCGACGGCGCGATCGACCACATGCTCTCCGGCGGCGCCCTGCCGGGCGTGCGGGCGACGGTGAACTTCGGCTCCGACCCCGAAGGCTCCTTCGCCGAGCTGGCCCGCTTCCGGCCCGAGGACCCGCCGGCGTGCATGGAGTTCTGGAACGGCTGGTTCGACCACTGGGGCGACACCCACACCACCCGGGACGCCGCCGAGGTGGCCGGCATCCTGGAACGCATGCTGGCCGCGGGCGCGTCGGTCAACCTCTACATGGCCCACGGCGGCACCAACTTCGGCACCTGGGCCGGCGCCAACCTGGGCGGCGACCTGCAGGACGGCGCATACCAGCCGACCGTCACCTCCTACGACTACGACGCCCCGATCGACGAGCGGGGCGCGCCGACAGAGAAGTTCTGGGCGTTCAGGAAGGTGCTGGCCGCCCACCGGGAGGGCCAGGTGCCCGAGCCGGCGCCGCTGCCGCCGACGCTGCCGCCCGGCGCCGTCGAGCTGACGCAGTCGTTGCGGCTGTTCGACGCGCTCCCGCCGGTCGCGGGCCGCTCGGCGCGCCCGCCGACGTTCGAGGAGCTCGGGCTGGCCCACGGCCTGGTGCTGTACCGGGCCACCGTGCACGGGCCGCGGGGTCCGTACGAGCTGCACGTCGACGGCCTGGCCGACCGGGCCCACCTGTTCGTGGACGGCGAGCCGGTGGCGGTGCTCGAACGGGACCGGCTGACCGGCGTGCCCGTCGCGGTGCCCGGCCCGTCGGCGGTGGTGGAGCTGCTGGTCGAGTCGATGGGCCGGGTCAACTACGGCCCCCGGCTGGGCGACCGCAAGGGCATCGTCGGCGGCGTGCGGCACGAGCGGCAGTACGTGCACGACTGGGAGGCCGTGCCCATCCCGCTGGACGACGTGTCCGGGCTGCCGTGGGGCCGTACCGGCGCGACGACCGGGCCCGTCTTCCACCGCGGCACGCTCACCGTGGCCGAGCCGCGCGACGCCTACCTCGCCCTGCCCGGCTGGACCAAGGGGTACGTCTGGGTCAACGGGTTCTGCCTGGGCCGCTACTGGGACCGGGGCCCCCAGCGCACCCTCTACCTGCCCTGGCCGCTGCTGCGCGCGGGCGGCAACGAGCTCGTCGTCCTCGAACTGGACGGCTGCCGGGCGCCGGTCGTGGAGATCCGGGAGGAGGCCGGCCTTGGGTAACCCGTGCCCGGTCGTCGTCCCCCGGCTGCAGCAGTGGGACGGCGGCGCCGGCGTGCTCCCCCGGGCCGCGCTGGCCAGGGTCGTGAGCGACGAGACCGCCCTGCGCGACCGGCTGGCCCGGGAGATCGGGCAGGTCACCGGCCTGACCCTGGCCGCGGCCGGCGGGCCGGCGGGCGCCGGCGACGTCGTCCTGACCCTCGACCCGGCGCTGACGTGCGAGGCGGGCGGCGCCCGCTTCGCCGAGGAGGGCTACCTGCTCGCCGTCACCGGCGAGCAGGTGCGGATCTCCGCGCCCACGCCCACCGGCCTGTTCTACGGCACGCGCAGCCTGCTGCAGATCCTGCGCACCACCGCCGGCCTGCCGGTGGGCGCCGCCGCCGACTGGCCCGACTACCCGGTGCGCGGCTTCATGCTGGACGTGGGCCGCCGCTTCTTCACGCCGCGCTTCATCCGCGAGCAGCTGGCCGTCATGGGCTGGTTCAAGCTCAACGAGCTGCAGCTCCACCTCAACGACAACGGCTTCCTGGCCCCTGACGGCACCTGGTCGCAGGTGCAGGCGGGCTTCCGGCTGGTGCCGGAGGATCCCGCGCTGGCCGGGCTGGCCTCGGCCGACGGCGCCTACGACCGGGCGGACTGGGACTCCTTCGAGGAGGCGGCGGCGGCCGAGGGCGTCACCCTTGTCCCCGAGATCGACGCGCCCGCCCACTCGCTGGCGTTCGTCCGGTTCCGTCCCTCGATCGGGCTGGGCGACGACCACCTGGACCTGTCGAAGCCGGAGGCCACGCAGTTCGTCAAGGACGTGTTCACCGAGTTCGTCCCCTGGTTCCGCGGCCCGCACGCGCACTTCGGCGCCGACGAGTACCTGGCCGACGAGCCGCGCTACCGGGAGTTCTTCAACGCGATGGCGGCCCACCTGCGGGCGCTGGGCAAACGTCCGCGCGCGTGGGGCAGCCTGACCAGGATGGCGGGCGGCGTCCCCGAGGGCTACGACCGGGACGTGGTGATCAACTGCTGGGCCACCGTCTGGTACGGCCCGCACGAGGCCGGGCGGGACGGCTACTCCTTCGTCAACACCAGCGACTCCCTGCTCTACATCGTCCCGGCCGCCACCTACTACCACCCCGACGGCCTGGACGGCGAGTACCTGTACGACCACTGGGCGCCGCATGTCTTCCCCGACGGCCAGAGCGTGGCCCCCGGCGATCCGCGGCTGCTGGGCGCCATGTCGGCGGTGTGGAACGACATCACCGCGGCGCCCTACACCGAGGACGACGTGCGCGACCTGGTCGAGCCCACCTTCGCCGTCCTGGCCCAGAAGATGTGGAGCGGCGCGGGGGGCATGCCGTACCGCGCCTTCATGGACGCCGTGCGGGAGGCCGGCGGGCCGGCGCGCCCGTAGCGGTGGGGGGCGGGTTCCCTCAGGGACGGACGGCGGGCACGATGCGCCAGTCCCGCTGGAAGACGAGGTTGTGCAGGTCGGCGGCGGCGATGGCGCGCAGGACGGGGACGAGCTCCGCCGCCTGCGCCGCGTCCGCGACGTTGAGCGGCCACTCCCCGACGGTGGCGCCCCGCAGGTGCGGATGGTGGAAGCCGGCGCCGTAGTGGGCGGTCAGGGTGATCGGCGTGAGGCCGACCGCCCGTTGCGCCGGCCACGACAACGTCCAGGAGGCGAAGCTGCCGCCCGCGGCGTCGGCCCGGGGGCCGGTGGCCTCGACGGCGCCGGCGCCCAGCAGGAGGTGCCGGTCGAACTCGGCCAGCACCTGCCGGGCGGGCGCGTCGAGGAGTTCGGCGGCCCGGCGGAAGGCGTCCTGCTTGCCCTGGCGGGTGACGTGCCCGGCGTGGGTGCCGTCGCGCAGGTCGGCGAAGTGGCGGACGAGCGCCTCAAGGGGGGCAGGGGGAAGGTTCATCGGTGGTCCTCTCGATGGTCGGACGGGCCCGGCCCGCGCAGAGCCCGCGCGAGCAGCCGGAGAAGGGGACGGTCGGGACGCAGCACGTCGCCGTGGACGGCGCCCGGCGGGCGGAGCAGCCGCACCGGGACGCCGTGCCGCCGTGCGCCCAGACCAGCAGCCCGGCGGGCGGCAGGTCCTGCGGCCGATGGACGCGGACCGGCACGGGAGGCGAGCCGGGCAGGACGAGAGGTGACCACGACGGCTCCCGTCGTCCGCCGGTCTCGGCGATCACCGTGTCGCTGGGCTGAAGGTCCATGATGTGCTCCGCGAGGACGGGGACGGCGGGTCAGGCGTGCGCGCGGTCGCGCCGGCCGCGCAGGAAGATCGCCGCGACCAGGACGCCGACCAGGACGAGCGCCGCGTTGACCGCGATCGCGACGGTGACGCCGTGCAGGACGGCCGCGCCGGTCACGGCCCCGGCCGTCGCGGCGGTGACGATCGCGGACATGATCGGGGTGCCCATGGTGATGCCGATCTGCTGGGATGCTGACCGCCTGCAGCAGCCCGCCGCCGACCAGCACGGTCACGGTCGAGGTGCGGGCGATCGCCTTCGGGGCGAGCAGGCCGCCGGCCACGGCGCCGAGTCCGAGCACGCCGAACGACAGCCCGGCGGCCAGGGCGGTGAAGCCGAGGGTCTTCTGCAGGTAGAGGATGAGCAGGTACACCAGGGACGTCTCGGTGACGAAGGCCAGCAGGCCGAGCAGGTTGCCCCAGGCCACGGTCGGCTTGCGCAGGACGTGCAGCGGCACGAGCGGCGCGGCGGCGCGGCGTTCGACCAGGTGGAACAGGCCGAGCAGGACGGCCCCGGCCAGCAGCCCGGTCAGGGCGAGGGGGTGGGTCCAGCCGTGCTCGCCGGCCTGCGTCAGGCCATAGACGACGCCGAGCAGCCCTAGGGTCACGGTGAGCGCGACGGGCAAGTCGAGCCGGGGACGCTCGGCGGGCCGGGACTCGGCGATGTTCAGGATCGAGAAGTCGACGGCCAGCATGAACTGGGCGACCAGGAGCACCGCGAGGACGAGGCGCAGGCGGCCGGTCAGACGCCGCGGCGGAGCCTGGGCGGTGGACGCGGGCAGGGGTGTGGTGGTGGTCATGGCAGGGCTTTCCCTCGGGCGTGCCGGTCGGCATGCCGCCACAAACGGTTCTTTAGTTCCGTTAAGATGCGAGAACAGTAGCACCGGAACCGACGCTAAGAGAACTCTGGTTCCGATAAGGGTTCGAACGAGGAGGAGTCCGCATGGCCGCCGTCCCACCGCCGGGTGCCGTCCGTCCTGGGGGGCGTACCGCCCGCGTCCGCGAGGCCGTCCTGCGGGCGGCCGGCGACACCCTGGTCGAGAAGGGCTTCGCCGGGCTCGACCTCGCCGACATCGCCCGCCTCGCGGAGGTCGGCAAGACCACCGTCTACCGCCGCTGGGGCACGCCCGGCGCGCTCGCCGCCGACCTCCTCAAGGACATGGCGGAGACCTCGCTGCCCCGCGCCCGCAACGGCGACGTGCGGGCGGACCTGCGCGACAACGCGCGCCTGGTCGTGAAGACCCTCACCGACCCCCGCCAGGGACGCCTGTTCAAGGCGCTGATCGCCGCCTCGCTCTGCGACGGGGAGGCCGCCCGGGCGCTGCAGCGGTTCTACGCCGTCCGCATCGAGGAGTGGGCCGGCTGCGTCACCGACGCCGTCGCGCGCGGCGAGCTGCCGCCCGGCACCGACCCGCGCCGGGTGATCGCCGCCGTGTCCGCGCCCCTTTACTACGCCCTGCTCAACACCGGGGAGGCCCTCGACGAGGCCGCCGCCGACCGGGCCGCCGCGGCGGCGCTGGCGGCGGCCCGTGCCGGGGCCCTGTGAGCCTCGTCAGATCCTGAGCTCGGCGTAGACCGTGTCGAGGTAGGCGGCGAAGTCCGCGGTGTACTCCCGGTACCGCCCGCGCCAGCGCTCCAGGTCGGCGGCCGACACCGAGGAGCCGAGCACCGCCGTCAGGTGGGCGATGAGGAAGGTGTCGTCCTGGCCGGCCTCGAACCGCACCCGGCTCTCGACGATCTCGAAGCGGCGCATGAGGTCGAGGCGGAGCAGCTGGTAGAGGAAGGACTCGGCGGCGAACCTGAGGGACTCCGGCATCTCCTTCGAGATCGACTGCGGGCCGTGGTACCAGGAGAGGTAGACGGCGTCGTCGAAGATCTCGAACCGGTAGGTCGCGGTGTCCTCGATGTAGGCCAGGTCCACCGGGCAGATGTGCCGGTAGTCGAACAGCGCGACCGTGCTCATGATGAGCTCCTCGCGCAGCTCCTCCGACAGGGTGGAGTTGTCCTTGCCCGCCAGCCTGGCCCAGGTGGTCCGGTCGGTGGCGCGGCGCGAGATGGCCAGCCGGTCGCCGGGGTTGAGCATCGCGACCCGGACCTGGTGGGGGAAGTGGCGGGACCTGGCCAGCCGGGCCGACACGTAGCGGGCGCTCGGGCCGCAGAAGGCGTAGAAGCCGGTGGCCTCCAGGCTCGTGGTCACGTCCTTGTTGAAGGCGTCCCCGTACGTGCCGTCCACCGGGTCGAAGGACGGGTAGACGGCCGTCGGCATGAAGCCCTTGTGCATCGAGGCCACCTCGGTGCGCAGCCCCGTGGCCAGGTCGTCCAGGTGCTGGGCGATGTTCTCCTCCATGCTGCGCTGCTGCACCTGGGAGCTCAGGACGGAGAACACGACGGCGAAGGCGACGGACGCGATCAGGTTGAGGCCGATCGAGGAGAGCACCGCCGCCCTGGTGAGGGCCGGGTCGAAGAAGACCATGAGCACCGCGGCGAGCAGGGTCACCGCACAGGAGAGGCCGAAGGCGTACCAGCTCAGGGTGTTGCGAAGCTTGCGCGGGGGCGTTGACATGCAGAGATCTCGCTTCGTCGCCGAGTGTCGCCATGATCCCCGATCCCGTTCCATGCTAACCGCGCCGGCGGCCCGGCGCGGAGTGCCCGGAAGGCGTGCCGGCCGAATATGATCATGCGCATCGCCGCCTTCCTCCGGGCCGTCGCCCGCCACCGCTACGGGCGTCCGGCCGCCGTCGCCGTCGCGCTCTACATGACCGGCGCCGCGGTCACCGCCTGGTACGACGGTGGGCGGTGGTTCGTCGCCGTCGCGACGGCCGGCGTCCGGCCGGGGGATGGCGAGGCGCGGCTCCTGCCCGCGGCGATCTGCGTGCTCAACGCGTGGGCGCTGTGGCAGATCCTGCGCGGGCCCGTCCGGGCGGGCGCCGGGGCGTTGCCGCGTGACGTGGTGTGGCTGCGGCGCCTGCTCTACGCGGACGTGGCCGGCGACCTGCTGCTCTGGGACCTCCTCGACCGCCTGTCCGGCCTCGCGGAGTACGTCGCGCGCTGGGCCGTGTGGGCCGCCACCATGCTGCTGCTGGTGCGGGTGCTCACCGGGGTCACGGCCCGGTTCCGGATGATCGCGCTCGGGCTCGGCCTGGCCGGGGTGCTGGGTGCGGCGTTGCGGCCGTTCACCGAGATCCCGCTGCTGTCGCTGTCGGTCCCGCTGGTGCTGGCGACGCTGGCGTGCAAGGCGATGATCATTGCCGGCCAGGGACGCGACGGCCGGTTCGGCGCCGTCACGCTCGCCGTCGGCTGGACGGCCCTGCTGGTGCCGCAGGCGTACTCGCTCCTCCAGGCCGGGCGGCTGACGTTCGACGGTCTGTCGCTCGTCGTGCAGGCACTCGACGGGCTGCTCGTCGTGTGGGCGGCGCGCACCGCGCACGAGCTCGCCGTGCCCCGCCAGGATGCCCCCGTGGCCGGAGCCGGGCAGGCGCCGCGGCTGCTCGCCGCCGCCGCGGTCCTGCTCGTGCTGCCGATGGCGGTCGTCGGCGCTGAGCGGGACGCCCGGCTCACCTACACGGCCGCGGACGAGGGCTGCCGCGACCGGCTCCGGCCCGCGACCGGCCTCGGCCCGGAGGAGCGGCGGCGGTCGTTCCTCTGCCTGGCCAGGAGCGACACCTTCGCCGCGGGCACGATGTTCCCCGGACGGCTGCCCGACCAGCGCGTCCTGGCCTACGGCGGACAGCTGTGCGCGCTGCCCGGCGACCAGGAACGGCTCGCGCTGCACGGGCGGGCCGGCGGCGTGGGGGACGCCATCGAGCTGGCCGCGGCCCTGGAGTACCTGTGCCCCGGCATCGTCGCCCGGCAGACCGCCGACGCCGACCGCCGCCAGGCCGAGCACGACCTTCAGGAGGCCAGGTGGAAGGCCGAGGCGAACGCCCGGTGCACTGACCCGTGGCCCCGGGTGCGGGCCAGGCGGCAGGGCACGGCTGCGTACATGTTGTTCGAGGGCGGCGGCTACGCCGTCTTCGACGACCGCGACGACAGCGCGGGCGACCCCGGTGACATCTTCGACAGCAGCGAGGAGGCCGCCGACATCTTCGACGCCGTCGAGGACGGGTTCATCGACGCCGCGGGCAGCGGCGCCGCCATCGTGACCGCCGAGGAGAACGCGCCGATGTGCCTGACGGTCAAGGCGTTCGACCGCGCCCCGCCGCTGCGGCTCGCCGGCTGGGACCGGGTGGTCGAGGTGGGCGTCGCCAGCCGCAGCGGCCGCCTGGTGGTGCCGGCCTACCCCGAGGGCGGCGACAGCGGGGCGGCCGGGCCGCTGCCCAGCCTGGCCGTCGCCGGTCCCGGCCGCTACCGGCTGCGCGTGCACGCCCGCACGGTGCCCTGGGACGAGGACGACCCCGACGCGCCGCTGGAGGAGCACCTGATCGTGGTCTATCCCGGCCGCTCGACGGAGAAGGTCGTCCACCGCCCGCGCGGCTGACCTCGCCGGATCCGGGCGTCGTGGGTGAACGTCGGCACCGTGTCGCAATCACGACATGGCAGACAAACGGCACGGGTGACACCTGGCGCTCCGCGCGTCCGATCACCCACTCTCGTGTGCACTGGTTGTTGCTACGAGAGGTTTCACCCCCATGCACTGGTCCGCCCATGTGACGGTGGCAGGAGTCACCACGGCCGCCCTGTTGAGCTCCCCCTTAGCGGCGGCCTCGGCCGCGGCCGAGCCCGGCGGCGGGAGCGTCCACCGCGTCACGCTGATCACCGGGGACGTGGTGACCGTCAGGCAGGCCGAGCCGGGCAGGCAGGCGGTGGAGGTGAAGCCGGGGCCGGGCCGCGAGCGGATGGCGTTCAGCACCACCGAGGAGAACGGCGAGCTGCGCGTCCTGCCCAAGGACGTCGTGCCCCTCCTGGCGGCCAAGCGGCTGGACCCGGCCCTGTTCTCGGTCACCCGGCTGATCGCCCAGGGGTACGACGACGCCAGGTCGGACAAGCTGCCGCTGCTGTTCCTCTACGACGGCGCCGCGCCGAAGAGCGCGTCCGCCCCCGAACTGGAGAGCGTCAACGGCCGGGTGGTCGCCGCCGACAAACGCACGATCGGCGGGTTGTGGAAGTCGCTCGACGGGCAGCGGGCCACGCTGTCGCAGGGCGTGTCGAAGATCTGGCTGGACGCCAAGGTCAAGGCCACCCTCGACCACAGCGTGCCGCAGGTGGGCGCGCCGGAGGCGTGGCAGGCCGGGTTCGACGGCAAGGGCGTCAAGGTCGCCGTGCTGGACACCGGCGTCGACGTCACCCACCCCGACCTGGCCGGACGCGTCAAGCAGAGCAAGGTGTTCACCGGCGAGCCGAGCGTCCGGGACGGCAACGGGCACGGCACCCACGTGGCCGCCACCATCGCCGGCGGCGACGGCCGGAAGGGCGTCGCCCCCGGCGCCGAGCTGATGGTCGGCAAGGTGCTCGGCGACGACGGCTCGGGCACCCTGTCCGGCGTCATCGAGGGCATGGAGTGGGCCGCCGCCGAAGGCGCGTCGGTGATCAGCATGAGCCTCGGCGGCAGCCCGACCGACGGCACCGACCCGCTCAGTGAGGCCGTGAACACCCTCACCGAGCGCACCGGCGCCCTGTTCGTGGTCGCCGCGGGCAACGACGGCGCGGCCTACTCCATCGGCACGCCCGGCGCGGCCACCTCGGCGCTGACCGTCGGCGCGGTGGACGGCAAGGACGCGCTCGCGGAGTTCTCCAGCCGCGGCCCGCGCCTGGACGACGCGCCCAAGCCCGACCTGACCGCCCCCGGCGTGGCCATCGTCGCGGCCCGCGCGGCGGGCACCAGCATGGGCGAGCCGGTGGACGAGCGTTACACGGCCGCGTCCGGCACCTCGATGGCCACGCCGCACGTCGCCGGGGCCGCCGCGATCGTCAAGCAGCGCCACCCCGCCTGGACGGCCAGGCAGATCAAGGACGCGCTGATCGGCTCGGCCAAGCCCGTCCCCGGCCAGCAGATCGACGACGCCGGCGCCGGCCGCCTGGACGTGGCCCGCGCGGTGCGCCAGGGCGTGACCGCGACCGGCGTGGTCGACCTCGGCAAGCACCAGCAGGACCAGGGCCCCGCCACGGCCGAGGGCACCATCACCTACGCCAACGGCACGGCCGCCCCCGTCACGCTGGAGCTGGCCGCCACCCTCGACAAGGCCGAGCTCAGCGCCAGATCCGTGACGGTCCCGGCGGGCGGCACCGCCGACGTCAAGGTCACGGTGGACCTGGCCGAGCTCTCCTTCGGCCGGTACGGCGGGCTGGTCACCGCCACGGCGGGCACGGAGCAGGTGCACACCACGCTGGCGCTGACCTGGAAGGGACCGCAGCACAAGGTCCGCTTCACCGCCGTCGACGCCGCGGGCAGGCCGACCGGCGCCGACACGCTGTCGATGTTCGGCGCGTCGCAGCAGGACGACCTGTTCACCTGGCTGCCCCAGGAAGGGCTGACCGTGGAGGTGTCGGAGGGCACCTACATGACGCAGTCGCTCAACCTGGGCGGCGGCTGGGGCCGCACCCACCCGCGGGACGGCATGGTCGTCATCCCCGAGCTCAAGGTCGACCGCGACCTGGACGTGGTGCTCGACCTCCGCAAGACCACCCCGGTGACCATCAGAACCAGGGAGCCCGCCGAGCAGGTGGGCATCTACACCTACTTCACCCATCGCGCGTTCGGCTCGCGCAAGATCTCCCAGGGCGTCATGAACTTCGACGTCATCGAGGGGCTCAACGTCTCGCCGACCCAGCCCGTGCGGGACGGCTCGTTCGAGTTCGCCTCGCGCTGGCAGCTCGTCGCGCCGAAGCTCACCGCCCGCGTGCCCGGCTCGGGCGAGCCGTATCCGATGGGCTTCCTGGGCAGGTCGCCGGGCGTGGACGGGCGGCACATGTGGCGGCTGTCCGACGGGGTCGCCGGGTCCAAGGGCAAGGCCGCGGTCATCCGCAGCGAGGACATCGACTGGTCCGACCCGTCCGGGGCCGCGATCAAGGCGGGCGCGGTCGCCGTGATCCTGGTGCTGTCCCCCGACGACGCGTTCGGCCACGACTGGAAGCCGGTCGGGGCCGACCTGCCGATCCCGGCGCTGGTGATCGCCGGCGACGACGGGCAGCGGATGCTGGAGCGGATGCGGAAGGGCAACGCCAAGCTGGAGGTCACCGGGCAGATGGACTCGCCCTACCTCTACGACGTCATGCAGGTCTCCGGCGGCCGGGTGCCGGACAAGATCGTGCACGAGGTGAACGACGGCAACACCGCCCGGGTCACCACGACGTATGCCGACAACGGCGGCTTCGGCTGGGCCAAGGAGCAGCGCTTCGGCTGGCGTCCCTGGCAGTCGTACGCGCTGGGCCAGCAGATGGAGACCCAGCGGATCGTCAGGACGCCGCTGCGCCGCACCGAGTACATCAGCGCCGACGGCTCCTACTGGCAGCACCTCGTCAACCACCAGTACGTCTGGGACGAGATGGGCCGCCTGCTCGACGGCATGACCGAGCAGCCGCGCACCTACCAGCCCGGCGCGCGGATCAGCGAGAGCTGGCACGCCCCGGTGGTCCGCCCGGCGATCCCCGGCTGGCTCAAGCCGTCCACCCGGGAGGGCGACACGATGGAGATCCGCGTCCCCGAGTTCGTGGACTCCTCCGGGCACGTCTCCCGCGCGGGCGTCGACAACGACACCTCCTCGGCCCGGTTCTTCCGCGACGGCACGCTGGTGGCCGAGCGCGACGCCGCCTGGGGCGCGTTCCCCGCAGCGCCGCAGGAGGCCGCCTACCGGCTGGAGCTGTCCACCAGCCGCACCTCGCAGGAGTGGACGACGGCCGTCGCGACCGAGACGGCCTGGACGTTCCGCTCCAAGCCGGGCGACCGGGTGCTGCCGCTGCTGCAGGTCGACTATGACGTGCGCCCGGAGCGCCCGGGTCTGGTGGGCTTCGCCGTACGGCATCAGGAGGGCGTGACCGGGGCGCGCGCCAAGGACCTCAAGCTGGAGCTGTCCTACGACGACGGCGCGACGTGGCGGCGGCAGCCGGTGATCGCGCTCGGCGGCGGCCGCTACGACGCGATCGTGCTGCGCCCGCACCCGTCGCTGCGGGTGACCGCCACCGACTCGGCCGGCAACACGGTCCAGCAGACGGTGATCAGGGCCTACTGATCGGTCAGAGCCAGTTCTCGCGGGCGGCGTGCCAGGCCAGTTGCATCCGGGTCTGCGCACCCGCCCGCTCCATCAGGTAGGCGATCCTGCGCTGCACCGTCCGCTGGGAGATCTTGAGCTGGGTGGCGATCGACTTGTCCGGGACGCCGGCGACCAGCAGCGACAGCAGGTAGAGGTGGTCGGCGTCGAGCGGGCTGCCCGGGTTGGTGAGGCTGACCGGGGTGGCCCGCTCCCACAAGCTCTCGAACAGGGCCTTGAGGGCGTCGAGCAGGCTGCTGGGCCGGATCAGCGCGGCGGTGAGCTGGGTCAGGCCGTCGGTGTGCTGGATGAGCGGGAGCACCCCGAGCTCGCCGTCCGCGATGAGCATCCGCACCGGCAGGACGGGCAGCGCGCGGGCCTGTTCCCCCAGCGTGATGCCGTCGGCGAGGTTGACCAGCATGCCGGGTTCCTCCAGCAACGCCCCTTCGTAGATGACGCGGTAGCCGACGCCGCGCCGCAGCGCCGCGAGCTCCTCGTCGTTCTCCTGCGAGCTCATCGCCACGTGCCCGGCCCGGCACAGGCTGAGCACCTCGTGCCGGGCGCCGTCCTGCAGCAGCCGGAGCTGCTCGCGCAGCGCCGCCCGGCTGGTGATCACCTCGATGAGCTGCGCGGCCTCGCGCCGCCTGGCGTGCGCCAGGTACTCCCCGGTGAGCTGTTCCATGGCGTGCCGGGCCCGGTCGACCTCGGCCTGCCGCCGGTGCAGCCGGGCCGCGAGCGCGACGTCGGGGGCGACCGCCGTGAACCGGCCGGGCTCGCCCGGGACGGCTCGCGCCAGGCCCTTGGCCAGCAACGAGCCGAGCGCCTGCCGCGCCACCTCGGCCGCCACGCCCAGTTCCTCGGCCAGGGCGTCGGACTCCACCTCGGTGGTCCTGACCAGCAGCCGGTAGGCGGCCTCCTCCTCCGCGCCCAGCCCCGCCGCGCTCAGCACGTGCCGCACACGGCCCGATCCAGATTCACCCGGCCATTGTAGAGAGCGGCCGCCGGGGCGGTGCCGGCGTCCGTCACGTCACGAGTTCGGTGCGCGGTTCGCGGCTGTCGTCGGGGAGTGGGATCGCCGGGCAGTGGCGGCACTGCTCACGTACGGAAACTTCCCTGCCATACTCGGTGATCGGGATCCGGCACACCCATGGCGAAAGGGCGACATGACGGCACGATCGGCACGACAGCCCGCTCCTGTCCGCGCGGGCAGGACGGCGGAGATCCCCACGGCGGGCGCGTCCGCCGGGCGTGGACGGTCGTCGTGACCGCGGGCGTCGACGTGCCCGACGGGCGCGGCCGTACCGGCCTGGACCAGGCGGGACGCGACCTGACCGGCAACCCCCGGGTGCGGGTGCGCGACGTGCGGCTGCTGGCCTGCAACTGGTACGTGCTGCGCACCACCACCTTCGACTACCAGCACGCCGACGGCCACTGGAGCACCCAGCAGCGGGAGACCTACGACCGCGGCAACGGCGCCACCGTGCTGCTGTACGACCCCGACCGCCGCACCGTCCTGCTGACCCGGCAGTTCCGCTATCCCGCCTACGTCAACGGGCACCCCGACGGGATGCTCCTGGAGACCGCGGCCGGGCTGCTGGACGACGACGCGCCGGAGGAGGCGATCCGGCGCGAGGCCGCCGAGGAGACCGGCCACGCCATCGGCGAGGTCGAGCCGGTCTTCTCCGTCTACATGAGCCCGGGGTCGGTGACCGAACGCCTGCACTTCTACGCCGCGCCGTACAGCGCCGCGACCCGCACCTCGGCGGGCGGCGGGGTCGCGGCGGAGGGCGAGGACATCGAGGTCGTGGAGCTCGGCTTCGACCAGGCCCTCGACCTGGTCGGGCAGGGTGAGATCGCCGACGCCAAAACGATCATGCTGTTGCAGTGGGCGGCGCTGAGCGGCCCCTTCTCCCCCGCCCGCACGCCGGACCGGCCCGCGACGCGGCCGTAGGGGCCGTCGCCTCGCGTTTGCGGCGCGCTCCTGCGGGCACAGCGTGCTGACCCAGGAGAACGTGAGTTCGAGGAGAGTCAGCATGAGTCACGGACCGGTGGAGAAGGACCCCGACGAGTGGACGACCGGTGACGAGCCCATGACCGGCCCGCAGGAGTCCTACCTGCACACCCTGGCCAGGGAGGTGGGCAGGGAGGTGCCCGGCGGGCTGAGCAAGGCCGAGGCGTCCCGGTTGATCGACGAGCTCCAGGAGAACAGCGAGCGCCTGCGCGCGTCCGGCAGCCGGCCGGAGGGCGCCGGCTGATCCGCCGGGCGCTGCCCCGCGCAGGGGAGGCGGTTCCCTCGCGGGAGGGAGATCCCGGGCGGGCCGCGCGGCCTACCGTGGGCGGCCATGAGATCACTCACACGGCCCGCGCTGCTGGCCGCAGGCTGGGCGGCGGCGGCCGTCCTCGTGCTGGTGGCGCCCGGGAACCTGGTCATGCGGCTGGTGTTCGGCAGGCTCGACGACCCCGCGCTGGCCCGGCAGGCGCTGCTCGCCGCGGCGGGGGTGCTGCTGGCGCTGGCGGCCGTCCGCTTCGGGACGCGTACCGCCGCGCGGCCGCCCCGGCGGCGGGCCGACGGGACGGTTCGGCCCGCCCGCTGGGCCAGGGCGGCGACCTGGACGGCGGCCGTCGTGCCGGTGCTCGGCTTCTCGGTCCCGCACCTGCTGTGGGGGCTGGGCCTGCCGCTGGGCGTGGCGGCCGGCTCCCGCGCGGGCCTGGCCGAGCTGGGCGGCTCGGCGGTGTTCTGGGTGCTGCTCGTCGCCGGGCCGGTGGCCGGGGGCCTGCTCACGCTGGGGCTGATCGCCCGATGGGGACAGCTCGTCCCGCGCTGGGTGCCCCTGGCGGGGGGACGGCGGGTGCCGCGCGCGCTCGCGGCGGTCCCGGCGGCAGCCGTGGGCATGCTGGTCGGCCAGTACGGCGCGATGATGACGGGCTGCCTCGCCTTCGGCGTCACCCGCAGGTGCGCGCCCGGCGGCGGGGTCGAGGTCCTGGACGGGAGCTGGGGCTTCGCCGGGACCTACCCGGTCTTCCTGCTCTGGGGGACCTCGCTGCTGGCCGCCGCCGCCGGTTACCTGCACACGACCGCGCGGAGGCCGGTCAGTGTCTCATGACGTGCCGGCGCTTCGGGGCCTTGCCGTAGCCGAGCAGTCCCATCATGCCCTGCTCCTGGTGGTAGAGGTTGTGGCAGTGGAACATCCACTCGCCGGGGTTGTCGGCGTGCACGTCGATGCTGATCCGCTTGTACGGCATGACGTTCACGGTGTCCTTCCGCGGCCCGCCGCGCTCGGTCGTCCGGACCTGGAAGGTGTGGCCGTGCAGGTGCATCGGGTGCCACATGTGCGTGTCGTTGTGCATGACGATCCGGATCGTCTCGCCCCGGTCGACCCGCAGGCGCAGCGGGTCGTCGCCGAGGTGCCCGTTCATCGGCCACTCGCTGCCGGAGGCGCCCTGACGCCAGCCGAGCGTGACGGTGACGGTCCTGGACGGCGGGCGCAGCTGGTCGCGGCGGCGCGCCTGGAGGTCCTGGTAGACGAGCTGCCGCCGCTGGAGCTCCGGCACGGCGCCGTCCGGTGACGGCGTGCGCGCGCCGGGCGTGGTGCGCACCACCGCGAACGCCCGCCCGGCCTTGCCCTCCGCCATCGCCATCAGCGGGAACGCCCCCGCGTCGAGCGTGGCGACGAAGTCGTAGCGCTCCCCCATGCCGACCACGACCGTGTCCACGGTGACCGGCTTGCACGGGAAACCGTCGGTGTGGGTGATGGTCAGGCGGTGGCCGCCGAGCGCCACCCGGAAGGCGGTGTCGGCGGCCGCGTTGATCACCCGGAACCTGGCGCGCACGCGGGGACGGCTCATGAAGGTGGTGGGATCGTCGGCGGTGCGGCCGTTGACCAGGTAGTACGGGTAGCGCGCGTGTCCGGACGTGCCGCCGAGGACGTGGCTGCTCAGCGTGTCGTCGTGCGGGGTGGTGTTCAGGGCGCGCAGCGTGTCGTCGGGCGTGCCGTTGACGCCGTCCTGCCAGTCGTCGAGGACGACCGTGAACTCCTGGTCGTACCCGAGCGGCTCGTACGGGTCCTCCACGATCAGCGGGCCGTACAGGCCGCGGTCGCTCTGCATGCCCACGTGGGAGTGGTAGAAGTAGGTGCCCGGGTCGGGGACGGTGAACACGTAGTCGAACGTCCCGCCGGGCCGGGTCGGGCGCTGCGAGAGGCCGGGCGCGCCGTCCATGTCGGCGGCGATCCTGATGCCGTGCCAGTGCACGGTGGTCGGCGCGGGCAGGTCGTTGACGAGCCTGACCCGTACCGTGCCGCCGGCCGTGGCCCGGATGGTAGGGCCGGGCAGCAGGCCGTCGTAGGCCCAGGTGGACACCGTCCGTCCGCCGAGGGACACGGTGGCGGGCGCGGCCCGCAGCACTCTCCCGCCGGCCGTCCCGGCGGCCGTCCCGGCGGCCCTTCCCGCCGACGGCCCGGCGGACGCGCCGGCGGCGGCCGCCGGAACGGCGCCCAGGGCGGCGAACATGCCGCTGACGAACAACCTGCGGGACACGGTCCCACGCGAATCAGTCACTACGGATCCCCCTCATCCATCTCGCAAAATAACGGAGAGTGACCGTGGAAGGACGACGCCACGCGCGGCGGGGCGGTTCAAGATCGCCGCACTCCGGCCGGGGACGGCCCGCACCCCGGCCCCGGCGCCGTCGCGACACCGCGATCCCGGCATACTGGGCCACCGGATCGTCACCTTCCAGGGAGATCATGCGCATGAGCACGCCATCGTCGCAGCCGGGGACGAGCGGGCCGTCCGTCCGGATCGGCGCGCTGGTCCCGCTCACCCCGCCCGGCTGGGTCGAGGCGGGCCGCCACCTGCTGGCCGGGCTGGAGCTGGCCGTCCGGGACGTCAACGACGCCGGCGGCATCGGCGGACGGCCGCTGGAGCTGGTGGTCCGCGACACCGCGGCCGACCCGCGGAAGGCGGCGGCGGCCGTGGACGAGCTGGCCCGGCTCGGGGTGGCCGCGCTGGCCGGCGAGTACCACAGCGTGGTCGCCCGCGCCGCCGCCGCCCGCGCCGAAGCCGTCGGCCTGCCGTTCCTCTGCTCCTCGGCGGTCCTCGACGCGCTCACCGAAGAGCCCGCGACGTGGGTCGCGCGCCTGGCCCCCGCGCAGTCGCGCGGCTGGCGGATCTTCGCGGACTTCCTCCTCGGCGCGGGCCACGAGCGCGTCGCGACGGCGACGCAGCCGAGCCTCTACTGGGCGGCGGGGCTCGGCGTCCTGCGCGACCACCTCGCCGCCCGCGGCGGCACGGTCACCGAGCTCGACCTGACCGCGCTCACCCCCGCGGCCGTGTGCGACGAACTCGCCCGCGACGGCGCGACGGCGCTGCTTCTCCTGGCCGGCCATCCGGAGCCGGCGGTGCCGGTCGTCCGGGCCGTGCGCCGCGACCGGCGGCTGGCCGGGACGCTGATCGGCGCGCCGGCCGGGCAGCCGGAGTTCCCGGGATGGGCCGAGTCGCTGGGCGACGACGGCGCCGGGATCCCGTTCCTGCGCTACCTGCCCGAGAGCCTGAGCCCCCTCGGCGTCCGGGTGGCGGCGGCCCTGCGCGAGCGGCTGGCCGCGACACCGTCGTTCGTCGCCTTCGAGGGCTACGACACGGTCACCGTGGTGGCCGAGGCGCTGCGGTCGCACGGCGTGGACCGGGCGGCCGTCGCCGGGTCGTGGCCGCACGTCGCGGTCGAAGGCACCCGGGGGACGATCCGGTTCTCCCGCGCGCCGGGCGTCGGCGTCTGGCAGTGGGCCTGGCCCCCGATCCAGGTGGCCGACCGCGACCCGGCGAACCCGGCGCGCTTCCGCACCCTGCACACCGCCTGACCGCCGCTCGGGACGCCTCAGGAGGGGTGGCGGGACACGTCGTGCCGCTCCGTCAGCCGTTCGAGACCGGCCGCACGGTAGGTGGCGACGCCGCCGGTGTTGGAGCTCGGGCAGCACACGAGCACGCTGGACGAGCCGGCCTCCCGCAGCGCGCGCGCCGCGGCGACCGTGATCGCCCGGCCGTGCCCGCGGCCCCGGTGGTCCCGGTGCACCCCCATCGGCTCGATCAGCCCCGGCCTGCCCGCACCGGCCGACCACACCGCCACGGCCGCCACCGCCGCGCCCCGGTCGTCGCGGGCGAGCAGGCACCGCGCGCCGGCGTACGGGCCGCCCGCCGCCATGGCGTGCCAGCGCTCCTCGGTGAAGGTCGAGCCGTCGAACGACGCCCGGACGACGGCGGCCCACTCGTGCGCCTGCTCCGGCCCGACCGCCTCGACGTGCACGCCGGGATCCGGGACAGGCGCGCCGAGGTCGCGCCCGAGCACCGTCCACGGGTCGTCGGCCACCCAGCCGTCCTTGAGCAACAGGTCCCGGACCAGCGCGCCCGGCGGCGACTCGACGTGCACGCGCCCCTCGGGCAGCACCCCGCGTCCGGGCTCCGACACGTCGCCGGCCACCCGGCGGGCCAGCTCCTCGTCCTGCGCCGCCCCCGGCGCGAACGCCAGCCGCAGCAGGTCGTCGCCGTCCAGCAGCCCGGCGGCGACGACCTGCCCGGCGCGGCTCCAGGTCAGGATGGCCGCCGCCGTGCGCCGAGCGCCGAACCGCCAGAACCATCCCACGTCACCCGGATGCAGTTGCACGGGCTCTCCGTCGCGCTGCCACTCCCCCAGCAGCCGCACCACGTCGCCCAGCCCGTCGATCCCCGGCCTGCCCGTCTCGATCGCCATCCCCCGATCACACACCACCCCGCCCGCCGCCCGCACCCGGATTTCCCGCGGGCCGGCCGGGCGGTTCTGCTGGCTCAGGCCACGTCGGGGTGCACGCGGAAGCGGTCCCAGACTCGGTGCAGGGGCAGCAGGGCCAGCACGTCGCGCAGCACGCCCTCGCCGTCCTGGCCGGTGACGACGCCCGGCGCCTGCGCGGGGATCCCCGCGGCCTGCAGCGCCTGCGCGGCCGTGCCCCAGCCGCCCACCGCCTTGGCGTGCCGGTACGCCTCGCCGACCAGGAGCAGCACGCGCGGGTCGACGGGGGTGCCGCCGTCGCCGGCCTTGGCGTCGCGGGCGCCGTACGCGTCGTCGCCCGGGGCCGGCGCCCCGGCCAGCAGCACCGCGTCGAACTCGACGGAGCGGGCCGTGGCGAAGGTGCGCTGGACGGCCAGCGTGCCGCCCAGCATGCCGCCCTTGGGCGCGATGACGAGCGGTGTCATCCCGCCGTCGAGCACGGCCTGGCGGACGGCGCCGACGACGCCGAGGTCGCTGGTCTCGTCCGCGACGATGCCGATGATCCGGCCGTCCAGCGGCCACTCCCGGCCGACCTGCGACAGCGCCGGGCTCGGCGCCGGGTCGGCGAGCGGCACGGTGGGCTCGGGCGCGGGCAGCCCGAGGCCGTCGGCGACCTCCCGGCACAGGACCGGGTCGATGTTGGCCAGCACCCGCAGCTGGCGTTCCTTGACCGCCTGCTCGTAACACTTGCCCAGCTCGAAGGTGTAGGCGCTGATGAGGTGCTCGCGCTCGACCGGGGACAGGCTCAGCCAGAACAGCCGCGGCTGGCTGTAGTGGTCGGAGAAGGTCGCCGGCGCCTCGCGCACCTTGCGTCCGGCGACCTCGCGCGGCACCTCGACGTAGGCGCCCTGCTCGGCCCCGGCCTGGAAGGGGCAGCCGCCGTCCAGGGAGTTCGGCCGGTACGGGGCCACCCCGCGGTGGACGGCCGTCTGGTGGAAGCCGTCGCGCAGCATGTCGTTGACCGGCGCGTGCGGCCGGTTGATGGGGATCTGCGCGAAGTTCGGGCCGCCCAGCCGGGTGATCTGCGTGTCGAGGTAGGAGAACAGCCGCGCCGCCAGCAGCGGGTCGTCGGTGATGTCGATGCCCGGCACGAGGTGCCCGACGTGGAAGGCGACCTGCTCGGTCTCGGCGAAGAAGTTCGACGGGTTGGCGTTGAGCGTCATCAGGCCGACCGGGTGCACGGGGGCCAGCTCCTCGGGCACGATCTTCGTCGGGTCCAGCAGGTCGATGCCCTCGAACATCTGCTCGGGCGTGTCCGGGAAGACCTGGATGCCCAGCTCCCACTGCGGGTGCGCGCCGGCCTCGATGGCGTCGGCGAGGTCGCGCCGGTGGAAGTCGGGGTCGACGCCGCCGGCGATCTGGGCCTCCTCCCAGGTCAGGGAGTGCACGCCGAGCTTGGGCTTCCAGTGCCACTTGGCCAGCGTCGTCTCCCCCGCGGCGTTGACCAGGCGGAAGGTGTGCACGCCGAAGCCTTCCATCATGCGGAACGAGCGCGGGATGCCGCGGTCGGACATGTTCCACATCGTGTGGAAGGTGGCCTCGGTGTGCAGGGAGACGAAGTCCCAGAACGTGTCGTGCGCGCTCTGCGCCTGCGGGATCTCCCGGTCGGGATGCGGCTTGCCGGCGTGGATGACGTCGGGGAACTTGATGCCGTCCTGGATGAAGAAGACCGGGATGTTGTTGCCGACCAGGTCGAACACGCCCTCGGCGGTGTAGAACTTGGTGGCGAAGCCGCGGGTGTCGCGGACGGTGTCGGCCGAGCCGCGCGAGCCCAGCACGGTGGAGAAGCGGACGAAGACCTGGGTCTTCGCGCCCTCGGCGAGGAAGGCCGCCTTGGTGATGTTCGAGGCGGTGCCGTACGCCTGGAACACGCCGTGGGCGGCGGCGCCGCGGGCGTGCACCACCCGCTCGGGGATGCGCTCGTGGTCGAAGTGCATGACCTTCTCGCGCAGGTGGTGGTCCTGCAGCAGCACCGGGCCGCGCGGGCCGGCCTTCAGCGAGTGGTCGGTGTCGCGCAGCCGCACCCCCTGGGCGGTGGTCAGGTACTCGCCGCCCTGCGCCATCTGGTCCTGCGAGGCGCCGGTGGGCTGCCCGGTGGGCGAGACGGTCTCGGGCCCGGTCTGGTCCGGCTTGGGCGGCAGCGGTTCCCGTGGTTCGGTCGGCTCCTCGAGCTGGGGCGGCAAACTGTTGGGCACGCCGGGGATCTCGGCCGGCTTCACCGCGTCGTGATCGGTGACGGCGCCGACGACCTTGTCCACGGCGGACTTGAGCGGGTGTGACTCGTTCATGCTTGGTTCCTTAGGAAGGGCCACAACGGATTGACCAGGTCTGGCGCCTCCCTACCCATGCTCAGCCGTATAACGCGAATCGTCGCACTTCAGGGCGGTTCGCGACCCCGCGCGACCAGGATCGGAGCCCTTCTGGAGCAGCGCGGGACACCGATCCCCTTTTCACGTTCTTTGCCCTGCGTTGGGGTGTTCTTGGTTTGGCGGGGGCCGTCCGGGTAGCCGCAGGCGGCATCAATCCCACGAGGAGGGCACCCATGAGTGAATACCCGACGGGGACCGGCCAGGAGGGAACGCTCCATCAAGGCAAGGCCGCCGCGCAGGAGGTCGCCGGGACCGCCAGGGAGGCCGGCGTCCAGGTGGCCGGCGAGGCCAGGGCCCAGGCCAGGAACGCCGTCCACGAGCTGCGCGACCGGGTGCGCGCCCAGTCCGAGCAGCAGAGCCGGCGGGCCGCGCAGAGCCTGCGCGAGTGGTCGGAGGACCTGTCGGCCATGCACGAGCAGGCCAAGCCCGACTCGCCGGTGACCAGCGTCGTACGCCAGGCCGCCGACCAGGGCCGGCGCGCGGCCGACTACCTCGACAGGCACGGCCTGGCCGGGGTGGTCAGCGAGGTGCAGAGCTTCGCCCGCCGCCGCCCGGCCGCGTTCCTGGCCGGCGCCGTGGCCGCGGGCTTCCTGGTGGGCCGCATCATCAAGGCCTCCGGCGACAGCTCGGCGACGGCGTCCCAGCCGGCGACCCCGTCGCCGCCCGCCGACCCCACCCTGCCGAGCGTCGCGCAACCCGGCACGGCGCCGCCGCAGCCGCTGCACCGGCCGCTCGGCGACCCGCTCGGGCAGGACGACACCCGCCCGGTGCCGCCGCTCACCACGCCGCCGGCCCCGCCGGCCCCGCCGGCCGCCCCCGCGGCGCCCGCCTACGGCGCCGGGAGTGACCTGCCATGACCGCGCAACCCGAGGAACCGACGCTCGGCCAGCTGGTCGGCGAGATCGGCGAGGACATCTCCAAACTGTTCCGCCAGGAGGTGGAGCTGGCCAAGATCGAGCTCCGCCAGGAGGCGACCAAGGCGGGCAAGGCGGCCGGGATGCTCGGCGGCGCCGGCTTCGCCGGGTACATGATCGCGCTGCTGGTGACCCTGGCCGTCATGTTCGGCCTGGGCGAGGTGATGGGCCTGGGCTGGGCCGCGCTCGTTCTCGCGGTCGTCTGGGCGGTCATCGGCGGAGTGCTGTACGTCAACGGGCGCAACCGGCTGCGCGCGATCAACCCCAGACCCGAGCAGACCATCGAGACGCTCAAGGAGGACGCGCAATGGGCACGCGACCTGAGGAAGTGAGACACGAGATCGCCGTCACGAGGGCCGAACTCGCGGCCGACGTGGACCGGCTGGCCGACCGGACGAGCCCGGCGCGGATCGCGCGCCGCCGTACCGAACGGGTACGGGAGGCCGCTCGATCGTTGCGGGAACGCGTGATGGGAACCCCCTCCCATGGCGTGTCCCATGCCGCCGACCGGGCGCGGCACGGCGTCGCCGCCACCGCCGGCTCGGTGGGCGAGGGGGCGCACCAGGCCGGCCAGGCGGTGCGGGAGGGCGCCCACCAGGCGGCCGACACCGTACGGCACGGCGCCCACGTCGCGGCCGAGACCGTCCGGGCCGCGCCGGAGCAGGCCAGGCGGGGCACCCAGGGGAACCCCCTGGCGGCCGGCCTGATCGCCTTCGGCGCCGGTCTGCTGGCCGCCACGCTCATCCCCGCCACCGAGGCGGAGGAGCAGGCCGTCGGCCAGCTCCGCGAGCAGGTCGGCGACGTGCTGGAGCCGGTCGTGGAGGCCGGCCGCGAGTCGGCGCAGCAGCTCGGCCAGGACGCCAAGGAGCTGGCCGGGCAGGCCGTCCAGCAGGTCAGGGACAGCGCGTCGGAGGCGGCCGCGGCCACCGCCGACCAGGCCCGCGAGCAGGCCCGCCAGGTGGGCGGTCACCGCTCCGGCTGACGCCCGCCCGGACGTGCTCAGGCCCTCACAGCCGGATCAGGCCGTGAGGGCCTGCGCCGTTGTCCGGCGAGTCACCCGGCGTCCTCCACGGGGGGCTCGAAGGACAGGGGCAGGCACATGCCGATCTGCGCGTAGATCTCCAGTTGGTCGTAGTAGAGGCGCTGGCTGGAGACGAGGCCGTCGCGCAGGTCCCAGAACCAGCAGGCCCGCACGGTGATCTGGCGGCCGGTCGCGGCCAGCACCTCGCCCCCGACCGTCAGGTAGGGGCCGGAGTGCGTCCCGGTCGCCGTCAGCTCGGTGGCGACCGTGTCGCCCAGCGCGACGGGCTCCCACAGCGTGAAGTGCAGGTCGGGAAAGCCCTCCCAGATCTGGGTGAAATAGGAGGCGATCTCCTCCCGACCGGCCGCCTCCATCTCGGGGCTCACCACGACCGCGTCCGGCGCGTAACACCGCGACACCGCCTCCACGTCGTGCGCGTTGGCCGCGCCGAGCAGCCGGTGCACGATGTCGTCCGGCGGCGGCACCTCTTCCATGCCAGGGACCGTACCCGGGCCAGGGCAGCGCACCGCCAAACGGTCGTCAGCAGCGGCTCATGGATGGGGGGCCGGGGCCGCGGGCGTCCGGAGGGTGCGCAGCTCGCCGAGCAGGTCGCGGATCAGCGCGGAACCGGCCAGTTCGCGGGTGGTGACGTAGCCCACCCGGCGGCGGGGGGCGCCCTCGCCGAGTCCGGCCGTGGCGACCCTGGCCGGGGCGTCCACCGTGGACAGGCGGGGCACGATCGCCGCGCCGAGCCCGTGCCCGACCATCGACATGACGACGCCGTCGTCCTCGACCGTGATGTCGCCGGGCGGGATCCACTCCTGCGCGGCCAGCCAGCGCCGGGTCTCGCCCGAGCAGTTCTCGTGCCAGTCGATCATGGGGAGCGACCGCGGGTCCGGATGTCCCAGCGGATGGGCCAGCACGTACGGCTCCTCGTACAGCTCCTTGCAGACCAGGCCGTCCACGTACGTCGGCAGGGTGAGGACGCCCACGTCGGCCCGGCCGTCGGCCACCTCGCCGGCGATGCCCCTGCCCAGGTCCGGCACGACGCGCACGTCCACGGTGACCTTGGGGTGCCGCCGGCCGAACCGGACCAGCACGCGCGGCAGCAGGTGGAAGGCGGCGCTGCGGAAGGCGGCCAGCCGGATGGTCCCGGTGGCCTCGCCGCGGGCGGCGGTGTGCGTGTCGGCCCGCATGACCTCCATGAGCCGCAGGATGTGCCGGGCGTGCCCGACCGCGGCCCGTCCCGCCGCCGTGGCCCGCGCGCCGGCGCGGCCGCGCTGGAACAGCACCGCGCCCATCTTCCGCTCGGCCGCGCGCAGGGCGTGGGAGACGGCCGACTGGGTCAGCCCCAGCCGCACGCCGGCCGCCGTGACGCTGCCCTCGCCGTCGACGGCGATCAGGACGCGCAGTTCCGCGGGGGTGAGATCGTCCACGGCGGCGGCAACGCATGAAGACCACTCATGCATTCCGCGCCGGCCGGCCGCCGGTCCGGATTACGCGATCAGCAGGCGCAGGCCGAGCTCGGCCTCGTCGAGATCGAGCAGGTCCCCGTTGCGCGCGGCCCATCGGCCGGAGGCGAGGTCGGCACGCAGGTCGCGCACCGCGCGCCGCTCGACGTCCGGCCCGAGCCTGGCCCAGACCGACATCCCGCGGCGGACGTCCTCCTCCAGGTACGCCTCCGGCCGGCGCCAGAAGGCCTCGAAGAGGCCGTCGGCGCAGTCCCACGGGATGGGCACGGGTTCCAGCCGGGCCCCGATCATCGCGGCGTCGAAGGACCGGTCGTCGAACGGCAGGCGCCCGGCGGACCCGGCCAGGCACGGCGCCGCCCCCGCCGGGCGCTGCGAGCGCATGAGCGCCGACGGCTCCACGGCCAGGACGTGACGATCCCTGAGTCACCCGCATCCTAAGATCGCGGGTCCCGGGGCGCGCGGGTGGTCTAGGACCGGGCGGGATCGGTGGCGCCGGTGTAGGCGGGGACGGGCAGCGGGCGGTCGAGGAGGAAGGCGCGGATCAGGTCGCGGTAGAGGCCGGGGCGGCCGTTGGCGATCGAGTGGCCGGCGCCCGGCACGTACACCAGGGTCGAGTCGGGCAGGGTGCGCCGGTAGTCGTAGGTGACCTCCCACTTCAGGTAGTCGCACTGCCCGCGCATGATGAGCACCGGCACCCGTACCGCGCGCAGCCTGGGCCGCGGGTCGGGCACGGCGGCGGCGTCCTCGGCGGTGACCTGGTTGCTGTAGAAGCCGGGCAGGTTGCCGTGCACGGGGGCGGGTCTCGCGTCCGCGCAGCCCGTGGCGTCCTTGGCCACCAGCAGCAGCGCGCGCATCCGGGCGTCGGCCTCGGCGTCGGGCACCAGCGCCCGCGCCGCGGCCGGGTTCACGCCCAGGAGCAGCGCCTGGACCAGCATGCGCGGGGAGCTCGTCAGCGCGTCGGCCTTGGCCTGGAGGGGGGCGGGCAGGCCGTCCCACGGGCTGCCGACGCCGCCGGGGAAGGCGGGCTCCCAGATCGCGCCCGGCGAGGTGAGCACGGCCTTGGCCACCCGGTCGGGGTGGGCGGCGAGGTAGGCGGCCGACAGCGTGCCGCCCCACGACCTGCCGACCAGGACGATCTTCGGTGCGCCGATGGCCTGGCGGACGGCCTCCAGGTCGGCGACGTGCCGGGCGACCGTGTACCCGGCCGGGTCGGCCAGCCGGGTCGAGCGGCCGGCGCCGACCTGGTCGTAGGCGTAGACGTCGAACCCGGCGGCGGCCAGCTCCTCGCTGCCCTCCGGCAGCCCCTCCCCGGGCGTGCCCGGCCCGCCGTGCAGGAAGATCACGGGCGGGCGGGCGGCCGCGCCGGATCCGGCGAGCTTGACGTAGGCGAGCCGGGAGCCCGTCGGGAGCTGCCAGTACGCGACCCCGGCGGGCGTCGCGGCCGGCGGCGGGACGGGGAAGGGCCGGAAGGCCGCCAGCCCGGCGAGGGCGGTGACCGCCACGGTGTTCACCACCACGTACGCCGGCACCAGCCGGGGCAGCCCGAGCAGCCGCAGCGCGGGACGTCCGAGCAGGAAGGTGACGGCGGCGACGGCGAGCACCCCCGCCCCGGCGAACAGCGGCACGGTGGCCGTCACGGCCGCCACGAGCAGGAAGACCAGGGCCCCGGCGGCGGCCGCGGCGATCTCGGCGCCCGCCAGCAGGAGCGCGCCTGACACACGTTTCATGTGCCACAACGTTAGGAACGCGCGCGCCGCGTCTCCTCCTGCCGGCGACCGAACCGCGCCCCCGCCGCGCGGCGGGGGTCAGCCGGCCCCGGGACGGATCAGGCCGGACTCGTAGGCGTGGATGGTCGCGTGCAGCCGGTCGCGCACGCCCAGCTTGGCCAGGATCGCCGCCACGTGATCCTTGACCGTGGCGGGGCTGAGCGCCAGGACGGCGGCGATCTCGGCGTTGGACAGGCCGCGCGCGACGTGCCCGAGCACCTCGCGCTCGCGGGCGGTGAGCCCGTCGTGCCGCGCGGGCGGGCCGGGGTCGGCGGCCGTGGCGAAGCGTTCGAGCAGCCGCCGGGTGATCACCGGGTCGAGCAGCGCGTCGCCGCGCGCGATCACCCGCACCGCGTCCACGACCCGCGCCGGCTCGGCGTCCTTGAGCAGGAACCCGGACGCGCCGGCGCGCAGCGCGCCGAACACGTACTCCTCCAGGCCGAACGTGGTCAGCACGACGATCCGGGTGCCCGGCGGGCCGGCGGTGATGCGGGCGGTGGCGGCGAGCCCGTCGAGGCCGGGCATCCGGACGTCCATGAGCACCACGTCCGGGCGCAGCTCGGCGGCGAGCGCCACGGCGGACTCGCCGTCGGCGGCCTGCCCGACCACGTCGAGGTCGGGTTCGGCGGCCAGCACCGCGGCGATCCCGGCCCGGACCACCGCCTGGTCGTCGACGACGATCACCCTGATCATCTGGGCAACCATACCCGCACGTCGCCTGGGCCGCCGGTGTCGAGCGTCCCGCCGTAGCCGTCGGCCAGGGTGTGCAGCCGGCTGCGGGCGCGCCGGGCCGCCGTGCCCTCGACGAGCACGCCGTCGGGCAGGTAGGACACGGTGATGCGGTCCCCGGCCAGTTCCTCGACGGCCCGGAACACGCCCACCTCCAGCTCGGGGGTCAGGCCGTCCGGTGCGCCGACGTGGCGGACGCCCGACTGCCGCCGGGCGGCCAGCACCTCCAGCCCGGCGAGCGTCGGCGGCGGGCCGTCGGCTCCGGCGGGGCGGCGCAGCTCGTCCAGCAGCCGCCGGAGCGTGTCGATCGCGGCGCGGGCGGCGTCGCGCACCGCCGCCAGGTCGCCCTTCCCGGCCGCCGCGACGACCGCGTCCGCGTGCCGGGCCGCCGTGCCGCGCAGCCCCTCGACGATCCGCTCGCGTTCGCCGCGCGCCACGTCCGCCAGCCGGGCGGCCAGCAGGTCGCGTTCGGCCGTCGCGGCCGCCCGCCGCCGCGCCCGCGCCCGGGCCACCAGGACGCCCGCCGCCCACGCCGGGGCCGACAGGAGCGCCACGGCGGTCGCGAGCACGGCCCAGGCGGCCGTCCGGTCGCCGGCGATGCCCGGTCCGAGGGCCAGCGCCAGGCCGCCCACCAGGCCGACGGCCGCGATCGCGAGCACGCCCCGGCGTCTGGGGTGGTGGGCGCCGAAGGCGTAGAGCTGGGCCAGCTCCACCCACCACGCCCAGAGGAACAGGTCGCCCGCGGGGGTCGGGGTCAGGCCGGCCATCGCCACCGGATGGATCGACAACATCGCGGCCAGGCTCCACGCGGGCCGCCGCACCCGCCACCACAGGGGCACGGCGTGCAGGACGAAGAGGGGGCCGAGCACGAGGAACTCCCGCGGCGCCGGAGTGCCTCCCGGCAGCAGGCTCGCCCCCACCGTCAGCGCGAGGGCGAGCCCGGCCAGCGCCGCGTCCCACGCCCGCCGCCCGCGCCACCACGCCCGCCGGAACGGGGGCGGCCCGGCGGGGGCGGGGAAGGCGGCCCGGACGGTCCAGCCGCCGGCATCCGGGCCCGCCGTGAGCGTGCCGCCGGCGGCCGCCACGGTCGTGGCCAGCCCGGACAGGCCGTGGCCGGTGCCCAGGTCGTCGTGCTCCCGCGTGCCGCCGGTGTCGCGCACCTCGACGGTCAGCCGGCCGGGTTCGCCGAGGACGGCGACGTCCACCCGGGCTCCGCCCGCGTACCGCGCGGCGTTGGTGAGGCCCTCCCGGACCACCCGGTAGGCGGCCGCCGCGACCTCGGGCGGGGCGGTAACGGCCGTCCTGCGGTAGCCGACCCGGGCGGGGTCCGCGCCGGGCCGGCCGGCGACCAGGGCGTCGATCGCCGGCAGGTCGCGGACGGCGTCCTGCGCGCCCGCCAGTTCGGCGCGGGCCAGGCGGGCGGCGTCCCCGGCGTGGCGCAGGGCGGACTCCCGCATCGCCGGGTCGGCCACGTGCAGCGCGGACGCCGCGGCCACCGCGATGCCGGTGAGGCGGTGGGCGGCGGTGTCGTGCAGCTCGGCCGCCATCCTGAGGCGCACGGCGTCCGCCACGGCCGCGGCCGCCCGCGACCGCGCCGCCCGGTGCGCGGCCAGGGCCGCCCGCCGCGTCCGGCCCCGCCGATGCGCCCGCCCGAACGCCCAGACGACCGCGCCCACGCCGCCCGCCACCAGCGCCACGCCCGCCAGCGCCCGCGGCGGCCATCCGCCGGCCGCCGCGACGGCCGTCGCCGCCGCCACCAGGGCCGCGGCGACCGCGATCGTGATGCCGGCCGTGCCGCGGACGGCCGCGCCGTACAGGAGGGCGACGCCGACGAGCGCGCACCACAGCAGAACGGAGCTCACGGCGTCAGGCTAGCTTCCGCGGATCGGCCGCGCCCATGGCCGCGATCATTGGCTACCGTCGGGACATGACCCTCTACTGCCTGGCCTGCCTGCAGCAGAAACGTTCCACCGAGGCGTACACGATCATGCGTGGTTACGCCCTCTGCTTCGACCACGTCGAGCAGATCCTGGCCGACCGGCGGATGAGCCACCCGTCCCTGGACGGGTCGGCTTTCCGCAGGGACCTCGCGCGGATCGTCGGCCGCGACTAGCGGCGCACCTTGTACCGCAGGTGCAGCACCCCCTCGCCCTGGACGACCACGTGGGGGTCCGCCAGGAGGTGCTGCCCTGCGACGCGGCCGAAGTAGGGCTTGCCCGAGCCGAACACCACCGGCACGACGTCCATCGCCACCTCGTCCACCAGACCGGCCGCGAGCAGCTGGCCGCCGACGTCGCCGGCGTTCACGCTGACGACCCGGTCCCCGGCGAGCTCCTGGGCGCGCGCGACGGCGGCCGTCACGTCGGCGGCGAAATGGTAGGACGCCTCGGGGTGCCAGCCCTCGGGCTTCGGCCGGTGGGACACCACGACCACGTGCTCCCCCGCGGGCGGCCGCCCTTCCCACCCGTTCACCAGGTTGAACAGGGTACGGCCCATGATGATCACGCCGACCGACTCCCAGACCGGCCGGACGTACTCCGCCGACGCCTTGGACACCCTGAAGCGGCCGCCGGCGCCGGAGTGGTCGTAGTCCTGGTCGGCGTGCTGGTCGTCGCCCAGCGTGAGCGGGGTGTCGCCGTTCCAGTACCAGTCGTGCAGGGGGCCGACGTCGTCGTTGCCGTCGGCGATGAAGCCGTCCACCGACACCGAGCTGTTCATGATCACTGCGCCCACGGGGTCTCCTCGGTCCTCGTCAGAAGTACGCCTGCGATCCTGCCGCCCGGCGGGGCTGCCGGGCTTGTAGAAAATCAATCGGCGGGCATCGGGCCGCCGTCCGGCGGGAAGCCCGGCTCGGCGGGGAACCGGCGCCGCAGCGCGAGGTACTCGGTCGGGGTGTGGCCGGTGAAGTCCTTGAACTCCCTGCTGAAGTGGGCCTGGTCGAAGTAGCCCGCCGTGTGGGCGAGCGCCGGCCAGTCGACCGGGCGCAGCGCGTCCACCGACAGGATCAGCCGGGCGAAGCGGTAGATCCGGGCCACCCGCTTCGGGGTGACGCCGACGTGGGACTTGAACTGCGCGGCCAGGTGGTTGCCGCTCACCCCGGCGGCGTCTGCCAGCGCGCCGACCGGGACCGCGCCGTCCGTCGCCGCCAGGCGGCCGCCCGCGTGCCGGACCAGGTCGAGGTGGCGCGACGCCGTCCCCGCGAACCGCGCCCGCAGTTCCTCCTCCACCACCCGCAGGACCCCGGCGGCCGAGGTGAGGTCGCCGGCCCGGTCGCGGATCCGGTCCAGGGACCGTTGCCAGAGGGCGTCGGCCGGCACCCACCGGTCGCGCAGCTCGCCCGCCGGCACGCCGACGAACGGCGACATCCCCCACGGCTTGAAGTGCACCCCGACCAGCCGCACCCGCTCGGGGTACTCGTAGCGGAAGCGCCTGGTCCACATCCCCATGAACCAGCCGTCGGCGAACACCGCCGGCGGCACGGAAGGGTCGGAGTCCCACAGGCGGGCGGGGTCGCCCAGGTTGACGAACAGGTGTCCCGACGGCATCGGCGGGACGTTCATCAGCCGGTGCCGCGGCACCCCGGTCAGGCAGTAGATGTCGTCGATGAACCGGTCGAGCGGCGGCGCGGGCACCCGTCCGACGTATTGCATGGGACCAGTGTGGCCGAGGTGATCGTGTCCCTGCACCGGATCTTCACCTCGGGTGCGCATCGGCCGCACACCGGTCTGCTTCGATGTCGGCGTGACCGATCGGAGCAGGCCGCCGGCCGGGGACGTCCGCTGGGCCTTCGGCTGCGCGTTCCCGGCCGTGTCGGCCGGGTCGGCGCTGCTGTCCTTGCCCGTCCAGTTGCTCGCGCGGTTGCCGTGGGCGGCCGGGCGGCGGTGGCCGCAGCTTCTCTCGGCGGTGCTCGCCCTCGCCGTCACGGTCGCCGGGCCGGTCGCGCTGACCCTGTACGACCTGGCCGGCCAGGGCACCCCTGGCGACTGTGTCCTGCCCTGGTGGCCTGCGTGGCTGCCCTCGTAGGGACGCTCGCCGGGGGCTCGGCGGGCCGGGCCGCGCGCCTACAGTAGGGGCTTGTGCTCTACGGCAGATCTGCGGAAATCAGCGTTCTCGACGAGGTGATCACGCGCGCCCGCGACGGCGCCGGCGGCGCGGTGGTGTTGCGCGGCGAGGCGGGGGCGGGCAAGACGGCCCTGCTCGACGCGGCGGCCGCGCGCGGCGGCACGATGCGGGTGTTGCGGCTCACCGGTGTCGAGTCGGAGTCCGACCTGGCGTTCGCGGCGCTGCACCAGCTTCTGTGGCCGGTGGCCGGCTCGCCCGGCGCGCTCGACGCGCTGCCCGAGCCGCAGCGCCTCGCCGTCCGGGCGGCCCTGGGGCTGGCGGCCGGAGGCGCCGGTGACCGGTTCCTGCTGGCCGCCGGGGTGCTCTCGCTGCTGGTGGAGGCCGCCGCGCCCGACGGGCTGGTCTGCGTGGTGGACGACTTCCAGTGGGTCGACCGGGCCTCGGCCGACGCGCTGCTGTTCGCCGCCAGGCGGCTCGCGACCGAACGCGTCGCGATGCTGCTCGCGGTGCGCGGGGACGCTCCGGTCAAGGGCGTGCCGCTGACGGTGGAGGTGCGCGGCCTGGCCGAGGCCGCCGCGGACGAGCTGCTGGCGTCCCGCCACGGCGCGCTGCCCGTCCAGGTGCGGCGGGAGCTCGTCACGCTGACCGGCGCGAACCCGCTCGCCCTGCGCGAGATCGCCGCCCGTCTGACGCCCGCCCAGCTCGCCGGACGCGAACCGCTGCCCGACCCGCTGCCCGGCGGCGCCCGGCTGTTCGGCGACCAGGTGGCCGCGCTGTCCGCCGCCGCCCGGCTGGCCGCCCTGGTCGCCGCCGTGGAGGGCGACCTCGACGTGGCCCTGCGCTCCACCGGCCGCCTGCTGCTCGCCGAACGCGCGGACCGCCCCGGCCCCCGGGCCGCCCGCCCGGCCCCGCCCTCCACGGAGGCTGAAGCGGGGCGGACGGCATCGGCCTCCACGGAGGCGACGTCAGAGGCGGAGGTCGAGGTCGGGCGGGCGGCGTTGGGCGAGTTGGAGGAGGGCGGGCTGGCGGAGGTGTCGGGCGCCGGCGTGCGCTTCCGTCACCCGCTGATCCGTTCGGCGGTGCGCGAGGCGGCCACCGCGGCCGAGGTGCGCCGGGTGCACGCCGTCCTGGCGGAGCTGACCGCCGACGACCGCCGCGCCTGGCACCTGGCCGGAGCCGCCCTGGGCCAGGACGAGGAGGTCGCCGCCGCGCTGGTGGCCGCCGCCGGGCGGGCCCGCGACCGCGGCGGGTACGGCGCCGCCGCCACCGCCCTGGCCAGAGCCGCCGAGCTGACCCCCGACCCGCGCGAGCGGGCCGTCCGGCTGAAGGACGCCGCCGTCGCGGCCTGGCTCGGCGGCCGTCCGGGCCAGGCGGAGTCGCTGCTGGCCGAGGCGCGCGAACGGGCCGGCGGCGACGTCGCCGTGACCATGGAGATCGCCCAGCTCCGGGGCCGGTTCGAGCTGAACTCGGGCAACGCCGCGGAGGCCGTGCGCATCCTGGCGGCGGGCGACAGCCTGGACATGCTGGCCGACGCCTCCGAGGCGGCCGCGTACGTCGGCGACACCGCGATGATCGTCGAGCTCGGCCGCCGGGCCGCCGCGCACCCGGAGGGTTTCCTGCGCGACACGGTGGCCGGCATCGGCCTGACCATGGGCGGCGACCCCGCCGGGCCCGGCCTGCTGCGCCGGGCGCTGGCGCGGGCCGGCGAGCTGGCGGACCCGGCGGGCCACCTGTGGGCGGCGGCCGCGGCCAGCCAGCTCGGCGAGACGGACCTGGCCGCCGAGCTGAGCGACCGGGCCGGGCAGGTGGCCAGGGTGTCGGGGATGGCGGGGCAGTTGCCGGTCGTGCTGGAGTTCGTGGCGACCGCCGAACGCCTGGCCGGACGGCTGGCGCGCAGCCAGGCGCTCTCGGAGGAGGGCCTGGAGCTGGCCCGCGAGGCCGGTTACGAGAACACGGTGGCCGCGCACCTGGCCAACCTGGCGGTGGTGGCGGCGCTGCGCGGCGAGGAGGAGGACTGCGAGCGGCAGGCCCGCGCGGCGCTGGCCATCGCCGTCCCCCATCGGGTGGGGCTGCGCGCGGGGGTGGCGGCGTACGCGCGGGCGATGCTCGACCTGTGCCTGGGCCGGCACGCGGCGGCGCGCGACCGGTTCGCGGCCATCGCCGCGGCCGGGCCGGGCACGGGTCATCCGGCGGTCGCCTGGCGGACGACCCCCGACCGCGTCGAGGCCGCCGTCGGAGCGGGCGACGAGGCCGGCGCGCGGACGGCGCTGGAGGCGTACGAACGGGGGTCGCGGCACGCGGCGACGCCGGAGTCACGCGCGTTGCTGGCGCGCTGCCGCGGCCTGGCCGAGTCGCGCGAGGACGCCTTCGACGAGGCGCTGCGGCTGCACACCAACCCCTTCGAGGCGGCCAGGACGGCTCTGCTGCTGGGCGAGCGGTTGCGCCGCGGGCAACGTCCGGGCGAGGCGCGGGCGCATCTGCGGATGGCGTGGGAGACGTTCGAACGGGCGGGCGCGCGGCCGTGGGCGCGGCGCGCGCAGGAGGAGCTGCGGGCGGCGGGCGAGAGCGGGCAGGCGCCGGCCACGGCCGTGCTCGACGCGCTGACCCCGCAGGAGTTGCGCATCGCGGGCCTGGTCGCCGACGGGTTGTCGAGCAAGCAGATCGCCGCCCAGCTCTTCCTGAGCCCGCGGACGGTCGAGTACCACCTGTACAAGATCTATCCGAAGCTGGGCATCGGCTCCCGTACTGATCTGGCGCGGCTAGTAGTTCTACAGAAGGCGCCCGTAGCGGGGCCGGGCAAGCTGTGAGGCATGCAAAACGTGAACATCTGGAGTGAAGAGTTCGGCGCCGCCACCGACGAGCCGATCCTGCTGATCATGGGTTCGATGTCGCAGGGCGTCCTGTGGCCGGACGAGTTCGTCGGGCTGCTGACCGCGGGCGGCCGCCGGGTGATCCGGTACGACCATCGTGACACCGGCATGTCGGACACGGTCGACTTCGCGGCCCACCCGTACACGTGGGACGACATCAAGGACGACGTCTACCGGGTGATGGACGCGCACGGCATGGACAGCGCGCATCTGGTCGGTCACTCGGCGGGCGGGCTGCTGGCGCAGTACGTCGCGGTGGAGCGGCCGGAGCGGGTGCGGTCGCTGACGGTCATCGGCTCCTCGCCGCTGGGCGGTTGCGAGGGTCAGGTCATCATGCGGGCGCTGCTGGGGCAGCCGCAGCCGGAAGGCAGCCTGCCGGCGCCGACGCCGGAGTTCGTGGCCTTCTACCAGGCCCTGATCGCCTCGCCGCCGCCGCAGGACCGGCGGGCGGCGATCGAGGGCATGATCGCCGAGCAGCGCCTGCTGCACGGGACCGGGCTGCCGTTCGACGAGGACGCGGCGCGCCGGTTGCAGGAGCGCATCTACGACCGGGCGCGCGACCTGTCGGCGACGGTCAACCATCGGCTGGCGGCGGGCGCCAACCCCGACTTCGAGCCGGTGGGCGTGCTGCACCAGGTCAAGGCGCCGACGCTGGTGATCGAGGGCACGCACGAGCCGGCCAAGCCGGGTCATGGCGCGCTCATCGCCGAGCAGGTGCCGGGGGCGCGGTTGATGATGATGGAGGGCCTGGGGCACACGCTGCCGCCGCAGGTGCACGAGGATCTGGCCGCCGCCGTCCTCGCGCACACGGCCCCTCGCGATCAGTGACTCCGGGGTCCCGCCGGGTCGGCTCGCCGGCCCGGCGGACGGGTTTCGGATGGCCTGAACTGCTCGTTTTCCGTCCGTAAAGAGATTTAGTACGGTAGGCGTCCACGTTACAGCTGCGGCAGAAGTCGCCCCTGGTACGAGAGGTACGCCGTTTGAGCGACGAGTTCGGGCTGACGGTCGAAGCGTTGGCCAAGGAGTACAACCGGCAGGCCCGCGAGCTGCGGACCGCGTACGGCAAGCTGTCGGAGCTGGCGGCGACCGCGGAGAGCCGCGACGGCCTGGTGAGCGTCACGGTGGGGCCGCGCGGTCAGGTGCAGGACATCACGCTGGACCCCCGGGTGTACCGCAAGCTCGCGCCCTCGCAGCTGGCCCGCTCGATCATGGAGCAGATCGGCGCCGCCACCGCGCAGGTGGCCGACCGGACGAAGGAGCTGATGACGCCGTTCATGCCGAAGGGGCTGCCTCTGGAGGAGGTGCTGGGCGAGGGGGCGGGCATCGAGTCGTTCCTTCCGCAGCCCGTGCGGCTTCCGCCGGCGGACGGCGAGAGGCATGAGTGACACCCGCGGCCAGGGATACCAGGCCGTCTTCAGCGGTCTTCGGCAGCGTTCCGCGCAGGCCGGCTCCAGCGTCAACGCCCTGTGGGACATCCGCGACGTGTTGAGCGCCGCCTTGTACCGCGAGGGCAACCCGCTGGGCGACGACCAGTACGGCGTGGAGCTGGAGAAGAACCGGTACAAGATCGAGGACCGCATCTTCGCCGCCTTCGACGGCTACATCAGCGGGCTGGAGGCCGTGCAGGACGGGCTCTGGGGCAACGCGCGGAACTACGAGGACGCCGAGGGCTACGGCGACCCCGGCGGCGAGGACCCGGGCTACCCCTCCCCCGGCGACCAGGGCCTGCCGGATCCGTCCCTCGACGACTGGCTCCCGCCCCCCGCGGACGCGTCACCGGAGGGCATGCCTCCCCAGGGCGACGGCCCGTTGTTGCCGGGGATGTGAGCTTCCTTGGGATTCGACGGTTTTCTCGTCCCTGACTGGGCGAAGCCCTACATCGGCTACGCCGTCGGCATGGACTGGCCCGAAGGTGACGAGGACGGCTGTTTCCGGATCGCCGACGCGTGCGCGGCCGCCGCGCGGGACGTCCTGGAGGAGCGGGGCGTGGCGGTCTACAGCCGGCTGGGCGACGACTGGGACGGCGACGCGCTGCGGGAGTTCGTCAAGTACGTCCAAGAGGGGCCCGATCAGCTGCTGGCCGAGCTCATCAAGGAGCTGGTCTCGGCCGCGCTCCACTACAACGATCTCGGCGTCCAGGTGCAGTACACCAAACGGATGATCGAGGTCTCGGTCTGGTTCCTGATCCTGCAGCTCATCTGGCTGCTGGCGGCGGCGGCAGGCCCCTGGGGACCGGCCGCCGTGGCCGTGGCCGGCTCCCGGATCCAGCTGACCCGGCTGGCCATCGCCCAGCTCGGCAGGCGGCTGCTGATCAACATCGGGCTGTTCGGCGGCCTGATGGGCGGCATGGACCTCGGGGTGCAGGCCACGCAGTCCCGGCGCGATCACATCGACTGGGACCAGGTCATGACGTCGGCCGGCACGGGCGCCCTCCTGGGCGCCTTCCTGACGGGCTTCACCGGGATCCTGCCCGCCCGGTCGATGGTCGGGCTGATGGGCCGTTCGGGCCTGGCCAGCATGGCCACGGACCTGACCACGCAGCTCGCGAGCGGGCAGCCGCTCGACCCCGACAGGCTGATCAAGAGCTTCACCTCCGGCGTGGTGGGCGGCGCGGACGCGCACTGGGCCAGCTGGAGCCCGGGAGCGCACGTCAAGCCCGACGCGGGCCCGCCGGCGAGCTCCACGGGGGGCTCCGGCCCGAAGTCCGGCCCGCACTCCGGCTCGGCCGCCACGCTTCCTTCCGACTGGACGAGCGGCGGCCTGCACCAGTCCTACGCCTACGATTCGCCGCCGTTGTCCTACTCGTCGTCGTCCTCGCATTCGTCGTCGTACTCCTCGTCGCACTCGTCCTCTTCGTACAACTCCTCGCACGCCTCCTCGGCCCTGGACGACGTCTCCTCGTCGTCGTACTACGGGGACGGGCACTTCCCCGACACCACCGCGCTGGCCGGCGCGGGCGCCAAGCAGGACGTGTCGTTCGGGAGCGGGCACAACTTCGACGCCCTCCTCAACGACGTGCGGGCCGGGGACGGGCCGGCCGCCTCCCACGCGGGCGAGGGCGTCCTGCCCGGCACCGCCAAGCCGCAGGGGCCGTTCCGGATCCTGGAGAACCCCGGCAAGTCGGGCGACGGTTACGTGAGCGGTGGCCAGTGGGGCAAGTACGGCGCGGCGGGCGTGCTGATCCGGGGCATCGACCAGCACGGCGAGCCGCGCTACCTGCTCATGCAGCAGAGCCAGTACGTCTCCAACGCCGGCAAGTGGCAGCTGCCCGGCGGCGCGCTCGACAGCCTGGAGAGCCCCGTGCACGGCGCGGCCCGGGAGATCAGCGAGGAACTGGGCGTCAACCAGAACTACCTGAACCAGCTGCAGCTCAAGGGCGAGCACGCCGTGCACGTCGGGGACGGCGGCTGGACGTACACCAACCTGGCCGCCGAGGGGCCGATGTTCGCGCCGAAGCTAGACGCGTTCGAGGCCAGCGGCGCCAAGTGGTTCACGCTGAAAGAGCTCACCTCGATGGCCAACGACGGCCAGCTGCACCCCGCCCTGGCCAAGGCCCTGCCGGACATCCTGGGCCTCTACCACCAGGACGCCGGCCCGGCCGCCGCCCCGCCGAAGGACCACTACACCGCGCCGGACACGGCCGGCCGGATCAAGCCCCCGGTGGACTTCGGCGCGCACTCCGGCGACCTGCCCTCCTCCGCCCTGGCCCACGGCAAGGGCAGCGCGCCGCCCGCGTACTCGGGGCTGGTCGGCGACGGGTCGAACCCGTCGCTGGCGCAGACGATCCGGCGTACCGAGTCGGGGCTGTACTACACCGCGGCCGCGCCGCACGTCCCCTTGGACGCGCCCTTCGGCTCCCGTCTGGTCTCGCCCACGTTCGGTCAGGCCGTCTGGTCGGACGTCTCGGCCGGGCTGTCCGAGACGGAGCGCGCGGCGGGCGAGTACTACTCCGGCAGCGGCTACATCGGGATGAACGATTTCCTGCGCAACGGCGACTCCGCCGTCGAGGGCCTGACGGCCAAGGAGGTCGCCAAGAACAAGGCACAGCTCATCGAGCAGATCGAGGCGCTGCAGGGGGTCATGGAACGCCGGCCGGTCCCCGAGACGATCGATGTGTTCCGGTCGCTGCGGCTGACCAAGAATCTGTTCACCGTGCCCGTCCACGAGCTGCCGGGAACCGTGCAACGCGACCCCGCCTTCTTCTCGACGAACCTCGGCGACAAGAACGTCTTCTCCGGGGACGTACGGCTGCACCTGCGCGTGCCCGAAGGCACCCCCGCCTTCTACCTGGACCTGATCAGCCACCACCGCGAGAACGAGCTGCTCCTGGGCACCGGCGTATCGTGGTTCGCCGAGGACGTGCAGTACAAGGACGGCCGGTGGCACGTCTACGGCTGGGTGCTGCCGCCGGGCGCCGACGGCTGACGGGAAGGACGAAGAGGTGTCGCTGAAGGACCAGCCCGAGTTCCGGACCGTCTACGCCCCGGACGCCTACCCCCGCACGACGGCGTCCGCCGTCCGCTACGTCCCGGTGCTCAAGGACGGCGCCGTGATCGGCTATCTGTGGGCCGCCGCCACGGACGACGCGGCCCAGTACGTGCCGCGCGAGCAGGCCGGTGACGCCGCCTTCGACGCCGCCGTGGCCTGGACCCGGCGGCTGCGCTGGGCCAAGGCCAACGGCGTCACCCCGCTGGAGGCGCTGCGGCACTGGGCGGGCGAGGCCGAGGACGCGCGTGCCGGCCAGGTCCCGGTGCGGCAGCCGTTCGAGCTGCCGTCCCTGAGCGCGCTGGAGGAGCTGGCCGCGGCCGCGTGACGTCCCGCCGCCCGGCCCGCCCGCGGGCCGGGCCTCACCGGGCGGGCGCCGCCGCGGGAGCTCCGGCGGCCAGGACGCGGCGCGCCAGCGTCACGTAGAAGTCCGTCCCCGTCCGCAGGACGGCGTCGTTGAAGTCGTACTCCCGGCTGTGCAGCGGGTCGCCGCCCCGGCCGGGTTCGGTGCCGTTGCCGAGGAGGGCGAAGCAGGCCGGTACGGCCCCGGCCAGGACGCCGAAGTCCTCGCTCGGCATGACGGGCGCGCAGTCGGGGTCGACGCCGTCCTCGCCGGCGACCGCGACGGCCGCCTCGACCGCCGCGGCGACGCAGGCGGGGTCGTTGACGGTGGGCGCGAACTCGTGGGTGTAGGTGACGGCGCACGTGGCGCCGTGGGCGGCGCTGATGCCCTCGCAGAGCCGCCGGACGCGCTCCTCCAGGAGCGTGGCGACGGCGGGGTCGAAGCTGCGCGTGTCGCCTCTGATGACGACCTCGCCGGGGATGGCGTTGCGCGCGCCGTCGGTGCTGATGTCGGTGCAGGACACCACGGCGGGCTGCGCGGGGTCGACATTGCGGGCGACGACCGTCTGCAGGGCCAGGACGATCTCCGCGCCCACCACGATGGGGTCGACGACCATGTGCGGGCGGGCGGCGTGCCCGCCGCGGCCCCGGATGCGGATCTCGAAGTTGTCCTCGCCGGCCATGATGCTCCCGGCGCGGGTCAGGAAGTGACCGGCGGGGGCGCCGGGCCAGTTGTGCAGTCCGTACATGGCCTGGACGGGGAAGCGGGCGAGCAGGCCGTCGTCGAGCATGGCCCGCGCGCCGCGGCCCGGCTCCTCGGCGGGCTGGAAGACGAACCGGACGGTTCCGTCGAAGCCGCCCTCGGCGGCCAGGACGGCGGCGGCGCCGAGCAGCATCGCCATGTGCCCGTCGTGGCCGCAGGCGTGCATGAAGCCGGGGTTGCGGGAGACGTGGGCGTGCGTGCCTGGCTCGTCGATCGGCAGGCAGTCCATGTCGGCCCGCAGCCCGACGGCCCGGCCGGTGCCGCCCCTGGTCAGGGAGGCGACGACGCCGGTGCCGCCGACGCCGGTGACGACGTCGAGGCCCGCCGCCTCCAGCGCCTCGGCCAGGTAGGCGCTCGTGGCGTGCTCGGCGAAGGCGGGCTCGGGCCGCCGGTGCAGGTCGTGCCGCCAGGCGCGCAGCCGGGAGTCGAGGTCGGTCACGAGCGGGTCCTTCCGTGCCGGTGGGGCACCATGATGGACGCGTCCGGCCGCCCGATCAATGCGGGGAGGGCCGCAGGTGCTCGTCGAGCCAGTTCAGGACCTTGGAGACGAGGCTGATGCGGTTGGCGCGGTTGCGGAACTCGTGGCCCTCGTCCTCGAAGAGCAGCAGGTCGCAGGGCACGCCGCGGGCGCGGGCCGCCCCGAACGCCTGCCGGGCCTCGTGCACCGGCACGTTGGTGTCCTGCGCCCCGTGCACGACCAGGAGCGGGGCGGCCAGCCGGTCGAAGGCGCGCAGCGGGGACAGGGCGTGCAGCAGGTCGCGGTCCGCCTCCGGGTGCCCGTACTCGGAGACCGCCGCGGCGGCGATCCACGGTTCGGTACGGGCGTAGAAGGTCTCGAAGTCGGCGATGCCGCTCATGTTCACGCCGGCGCGGAAGAGGCGGGGATGGGTGACGAGGGCGGCCAGGGTCAGGTAGCCGCCGTACGACCAGCCCATGCAGGCCAGCCTGGACGGGTCCGCCGCGCCCGTCCGCACCAGCGCGGCGGCGCAGTCGGCGACGTCCTCGACCGCGCGGAAGCGCAGCGCCAGGTCGTCGGCCCGGCGGAAGGCCCGCCCGTACCCGCCCGAACCGCGCACGTTGGGCGCCAGCACCCCGATCCCGGCGGCCAGGAGGTTCTGGTAGAGCGGGTTGAAGGTGGGGCGTTCCTGGTCCTCCGGCCCGCCGTGCAGCGACACCACGAACGGCGCGGGCCCGTGGACGTGCGCGGGACGGTAGAGCCAGGCGGCCAGCTCCAGCCCGTCGCGAGCCGGGAAGCGCAGCAGCTCGGCGCCGGTCGCGACCGGGAGCCGCCCGGCCCCGGCGGCGTACCGGTACGTCCCGGAGGTCAGGTCGCACAGCAGCACGTGCGAGGGCTCCTCGGGGCTCTCGGCGGCGAGCACCGCCGTGCGGCCGTCCCAGGCGACGCGGACCGAGGTGACCACGTCGGCGGGCGGCCGCGGCAGCGGCCGGACGTGCGCGGCGGGCAGCTCCACGACGTCCAGCGCCGAGCGGCCGTGCTCGTTCCACACCAGGACGCCGCGGCGGCCGTCGACGCTGAGCGCGAAACGGTCCAGCTCGGCGTCCGGCCGCTCGGCCAGCACGACAGGGTAGGCGTTGCGCCGCACCGCCAGCAGCGCGGCCCGGTCGCGGCCCGCGTCCGACACCAGGTAGGCGACCTCGCCGTCGGGTGACAGGACCCCCTGGTCGGTCGAGCCGGGCAGGCCGGGCAGCAGGTCGCGCTCGCCGCCCGGCGGATGGCCCGGGACGGCGTCGGCCGCGTACATCCGGCGCAGGCCGCGCGGCCCGCGCCGGAGCAGCATGCGCGCATGGTCGCGGCTGACCGCGGCCGGCCACAGCAGCTCCCCCACGGCGATGACCTGACGGGCGCCGGTGACGGCGTCGGCCAGCTCGGCCCGCGTCAGGCCGGCGGCGGAGGTCTCGGCCACCAGGACCGACTCGCCCCGGCCGGTCCAGCGAACGAGCGCGGCCGACCCGTGCGGCGGGACGGCGAGCGGCCGCAGCTCGCCGCCGTGCGGGCGCACGGTCCACACCTGCGTGTGCTCGCCGCCCCCCGGCGCCACCAGGACCGCCAGATGCTCCCCCGTGGGCCCCCAGCTCACGTCCACGACCGGGTGGTGGCCGGTGTCGACCGCCCACGCGTCGAGGTCCGCGCCGAGCGGCTGGACCCACATCCGGGGCACGCCGTCCTGGTCGCTGACGAAGGCCACGGCGCTGTTGTCGGGCGCCAGCGCGGGCCGGCGGCAGCTCCAGGCGTGCAGTGCGGCGGCCGACGGCAGGTGCGACAGGTCGCCGATGATGTCCGGCATCACATCTGGTGGGCCTGGAGCCACAGTTCGAGCAGGCCGATCTGCCAGAGCGTGTTGACGCCGGTCGTCGCCCGGTCGGACTCGGGGTCGGCCAGCAGCCGCCGCACGAACTCCGGCCGGAACAGGCCCCGCGCGCGGGCGGCATGGCTGGTGAGGGCGTCCCGGACGAGGTCGAGCAGGGCCCCTTCGACGTGCCGGACGGCGGGCACCGGGAAGTAGCCCTTCGGCCGGTCGATGATCTGCGCGGGCAGCAGCCGGCGGGCGGCGTCCTTGAGCACGCCCTTGCCGCCGTGGGCCAGTTTGAGCCCGTCGGGGCAGGCGGCGGCCAGCTCGACCAGGTCGTGGTCGAGGAACGGCGTGCGGGCCTCCAGTCCGTGGGCCATGGTCATGTTGTCGACGCGTTTGACCGGGTCGTCGATCAGCATGGCCGTGGTCTCCAGGCGCAGCACGGCGTCGAGCGCGGTGTCGGCTCCCGGCCGCGCCACGTGCTGCCGGACGAAGTCGCCGCTGACGTCCCGCTCCAGCAGGTGACCGGGGGCCAGGACGCCGGACAGCTCCTGGTGCGGGCGGTCGGCGAACTCCCTGCAGTAGACCTCGGCCGCCTGCTCGCGCGGCACGCCCGCCAGCGGCGGGAACCAGCTGTAACCGGCGAACACCTCGTCGGCGCCCTGGCCCGACTGCACGACCTTGACGTGCCGGGCGACCTCCTGCGACAGCAGGTAGAAGGCGACGCAGTCGTGGCTCGCCATCGGCTCGCTCATGGCGCCCACGGCCCGTTCCAGCCCGTCCAGCAGGCGGTCGTCGGGGATCCTGATGCGGTGGTGGTCGGTGCCGAACCGGTCGGCGACCAGGTCGGAGTAGGCGAACTCGTCCCCCTTCTCGCCGCCGGCCGGCTCGAAGCCGATGCTGAACGTGGTCAGGCCGCTCTGCCCCTCCTCGGCCAGCAGCGCCACGATGAGGCTGGAGTCCAGGCCGCCGGAGAGCAGCACGCCGACCGGCACGTCGGCGACCATCCGGCGGCGCACCGCCGTGCGCAGGGCGTCCAGGGTGGCCCGGCGCCAGTCCTCCTCGCTCAGCCCCGCGTGCTCGGGCAGGGCGGAGCGGGTGTAGGACGGGTCCCAGTAGCGGTGGTCGGTGTGCGTACCGTCCGGCTCGACGACCCGGACGGTGGCCGCCGGCAGCTTGCGCACGCCCGCCAGGATCGTGCGCTCGCCGGGCACGAGCGAGTGGAAGGTCATGTAGTGGTGCAGCGCCACCCGGTCGATGCCGGTGTCCAGGCCGCCGCCCGCGACCAGCGCGGGCAGGGTCGAGGCGAAGCGCAGGCGGCGGGCGTCGTGGCTGAGGTACATCGGCTTGATGCCGAGCCGGTCGCGGCCGAGCACGAGCCGGCCGCTGTCCCGCTCGTGGATCGCGAAGGCGAACATGCCCTTGAAGTGGCCGACGCAGTCGGCGCCCCACCGGTGGTACGCCTTGAGCAGCACCTCGGTGTCGGAGGTGGAGTAGAACCGGTAGCCCGCGCCGCGCAGCTCCTCGCGCAGCTCGCGATAGTTGTACAGGCAGCCGTTGAACACCACCGCCAGGCCGAGCCCGGCGTCCACCATCGGCTGGGCCGCCTTCTCCGACAGGTCGATGATCTTGAGTCGCCGGTGACCCATCGCGACGGCCCCCTGCGCCCACAGGCCGGAGCCGTCCGGCCCGCGGTCGTGCATCGCGTCGGTCATCCGGCCCACCGCGCCGATGTCGGCCTCCGCGCCGTCGAACCGCAACTCGCCGCTCAGCCCGCACATGCCACCACCTCCGTCCCGCAGCCGCCGGCCATCAGGCCGCCGGCCGGTACGAAGGGAGGTCGTGGTCCCCCGTCGGCCGGTCCCACTCGCACGTGCGGGTCTCGCTGAGCACCAGGTCGGCCACGTCCGCCAGGCTGCCGCGCTCGGCGTACGCCGCCCGCTGGCGGGCCGCCGACGTGCCCGTCCGCAGAACCTGCCGGGTCAGCCTGGTCACCAGCTCCCAGTCGCCGGCCGCCTCAAGTTGCGGGCGCAGGCCCGTCACCAAGTTCTCGACCACCTCCTTGGCCGGGCGCGGCACGCCCTCCACCGGATCGACCAGGTCGCCCTCCAGCCCCCACCGGGCCGCCTGCCAGGTCGCCGCGCGCGCGGCCTCCACCTGCACGTCCGGCCCCGGGCCGCGGCGCGCCGCCGCCACCTCCCTGGCCACCAGCGCCCGGAACAGCCCGGCGATCAGCACGACGTCCTCCACCCGGGGGCAGGCGTCGCAGATGCGCAGCTCCACCGTCGGCACATGTTGCGAGGGCCGGACGTCGAAATAGAGCATCCCCGCGTCGCTGATCACCCCGGACCTGATCAATCCCTGCACCATCTCCTGGTACTCGGCCGCCGAGCCGAACTTGCCGATCGGGCCCGTGGTCGGCCACCGCTGCCACACCAGCGTGCGATAGCTGGCGTAGCCGGTGTCGGCGCCGTCCCAGAACGGCGAGCTGGCGCTGAGTGCCAGCAGCGGCGCCAGCCAGGGCGTCAGCCGGTGCGCCACCGCGACCGCCAGGTCGGGGTCGGGCACCTCCGCGTGCACGTGCGTGCCGCAGATGAGCTGCTCGCGGGTCAGCACCTGGAAGTCGCTGAGCATCTTCTCGTATCGCTGGTCGGGGAAGACCTTCACCTCGTCGAGGTCGGCCAGCTGCGGCGTGCCGACCGCCGCGATCCCCAGGCCCAGCTCGTCGGCGGCGGCGATCAGCTTGCGCCGCAGGCGGCACACGTCGCGGGCCAGGTCGTCCAGGGCCAGGAACGGCGCGCTGTTGGCCTCGACCATCGACCGCTGCAGCTCGTGCGTGAAGCTCTCCTCTGGCAGCGCGCTCAGCAGCGCCCCCGCCCGCGCGGTCACCCGGCGTGTGGTCGCGTCGACGATGTGGTACTCCTCCTCCACACCGACCCGGATCGCTCCCCCGGACCCCTCCACGGTCACCACTCCCATCACTAGGCACTCGAAGCCACCCCCTTCTCCCCCGAAAACGGGCTTCAGCACCTCTTGACCTCCACAAATGAAGGTCAGGCCGCAAAAACGGCCCGTCGGATGCTCAGTGAGAGTGCCGGTGGGGGTCGGCGTGGATGTGGGTGCGCATGCCCTGGGGGTCGAACAGGATGAGCAGCTCGACCGTGCCGCCGTCGGCGCTGCCCAGCCAGTGGGGCATGGACGTGTCGAACTCGGCCGCCTCGCCGACCGGCAGGGTCAGGTCGCGGTCGCCGAGGATGAGCCGCAGGCGCCCTGTGAGGACGTAGAGCCATTCGAAGCCGTCGTGGGTCTGCGGGGCCGGTTCGAGCGGTTCCGGCCGCGCGGGAATGATCATCTTGAACGCGTGGACCCCGCCCGGCCGCCGGGACAGCGGCACGAACGTCATCCCGAACCGGTTGATCGGCTTGAGGTGGATCCGGGGGTCGCCGGTGCGCGGGGCGCCGACCAGGTCGTCGAGCGGGACGTCGTAGACGCGGGACAGCGGCAGCAGCAGCTCCAGCGTGGCCCGGCGCTGCCCGCTCTCCAGCCGCGACAGCGTGCTCTCCGAGACGCCGGTCGTGGTGGCGAGCTCGGCGAGGGTGATGCCGCGGTGACGACGCAGGGCTCGAAGACGCGGCCCGACCGCGCTCAGCACCTCGTCCATGTCGTCGTCCACGCGCGCCATCTTGCCATAACCGCAACTTTTCGTGCCAGAACGGCGGGCTGGTGATCGGATCGAACCCGCACTGCTCGACGGCGGCACCGGCCGTCGCCCCCACCCCTCTTCTCAGGACAGGACCGCATGACCACCGCTCCACGGCCGTCGCCGGGCCGCCTCGCCCGATCCGCGCGCACGGCGGCGACCCTCGCGCTCGCCCTCCTGCTCGCGCTCGGCGCCACGGCCTGTTCGACGCCGGCCGCCGCTCCCCCGCCCGCCTCCCACACCACCGCCACCCGGGACGACCCGCGCTTCGGCAGGACGTTCCGGCACGAGTTCGCCGACGTGGACGGCGTGCGCATGCACTACGTGAAGGGCGGGACCGGCACGCCGGTGGTGCTGATCCACGGCTGGCCCCAGACCTGGTACGGCTGGTGGCCGATCATGCCGGACCTGGCCCGGCACCACACCGTCTACGCCGTGGACCTGCCGGGGCTGGGCGACAGCGAAGGCTCGCCCACCGGCTACGACAAGGCCACGCTGGCGGGGTACGTGCACAAGCTGATCGCCGGACGGCTCGGCGTCCGGGACGCCGCCGTCGTCGGGCACGACTTCGGCGCCGCGGTGGCGTTCCAGTACGCGAACCGGTTCCCCGCCGACACCGCCCGCCTGGGCTACCTGGACCTGCCGCTGCCCGGCCCGGCGGTCGACGCGGCCACGTACCGGTCGCTGAGCTGGCACATCGCCTTCCACTCCCAGCGCCGGGTGCCCGAGGCGGTGGTGGGCGACGACGTCCGCGAGTACCTGGCGCTGTTCTACCCCCAGGTCTCCTACGGCGGGCCGGCGTTCGGCGGCACCTCGGAGCGGTCCCCGTTCACCGACGCCGAGATCACCGAGTACGCCCGGACCTACCGCCGTCCGCAGGCCCTGTCGGGCGGCTTCGAGCTCTACCGCGCCCTGGACCAGGACGTGCGCGACACGACGGCGGCGGCGCCGGTCCGCGTCCCGGCGCTGCTCATGACCGCCCAGGGGCAGCTCGACGCGATCCGGGCCACGGTGTCACCGCGCCTGACCAGGATCGTGCGCGCGGTGGACGTCCCGCGCGCCGGGCACTGGCTCGTCGAGGAGAACCCCGGGTTCGTCACCGCGGAGCTGGAGCGGTTCCTCGACGGCTGACCCGGCCCAGGACGGCGGGTCCACGCGCTCCAGCTTGCTCCAGCCGCTCCAGCCCCGCCGGCGCAGCAGCTCGATCAGCCGGCGGGCGGGCGGGACGGCGTCGAAGGCCAGGGCGTCCATCAACCGGACGAACTGCGGCTCCACATCGAGGTCGTCGACGTAGCCCGCGGCCCGCTCACCGGTCAGCCGGGTCAGGCAGGCGGCCAGCTCACCGGCCAGCTCCGCCAGCCGGGGGTCGTCGGCGGACCGCGTGAGGGCCTGGCCCAGGATGCGGAAGAAGCCGACGAAGTCCGGGTCGTCGAGCTGCGCCCGCTTGCGGGCCATCCACTCCGGCACGCGTCCGGGCGAGTGGGCGGCCAGCAGGATCCAGCCGTCGCGTTCGGCCTGGACGATCCGCTCGTCCACGCCGAGTGCCCGCAGCCGGTCGAGGTAGCCGACCACCTCCGGCGGCAGCGCCAGGCCGTCCCCGGCGGCCAGCCGGGCGATCCGCTCCCGGTGGCGCTGCCGCCGCCGGATCTCCTCGCGCAGCCGCCGGTCGACGTCGGCGAGCGCGGCGGCGAACTCCTCCGCGCCGGCCCGCAGCAGCTCCCGCACCCGCGCGAGCGGCACCCCGGCCTCGGCGAGGGTCCGGATCCTGATCAGCTCGACCGCTGCGGCGGCGTCGTACCTGCGGTAGCCGTGGCGGTCGCGCTCGGGCTCGGGCAGCAGGCCCTTGGCGTGGTAGTGCCGCACCGCCCGCACGGTCACCCCCGCGTACGAGGCCAGTTCGCCGATGGTCAGCATGGGGCCACCCTTCCAGAGGTCGTCAAGAAGCCGCCTTCCGGATGATCCGGGCGATCTCGGCGGCGTGCGTGAAGACCAGCCCGTGGTCGGCGTCGAGCCACGTCGTGGCGATGCGCGGCTGTCGCCGGACGAGCCGGTCGATCCCGGCCCGCCAGTTCCGGTTGAACCGCTCGGCGGGCCCGCCGCCCGATCCCGCCATCGAGGTCGACATGATCATGCTGATCGGCCGGTCGATCAGCGGGTATCGGGACAGGATCCCGGAGCGGACCACGTCGATCTCGACGTTCAGGTCGAGGATCTGCCGGGCGGTGAGCAGCACCTGGCGCGGGGTGCCGCGCCGGCTCCGCTGCTGCGCGGCCAGCTCCTCCCACATCGCGCGGAACTGCGGCAGGACGTCCTCGGTGAGGAACGGCTCGGGCACCGGGTTCCCCCCGTCGATCAGGACGAGCCCGGCGACGCTGCCGGGATGACGGGCGGCGTGGTGCACGGCCAGGTCGGCCCCCAGCGAGTAGCCGACGAGCACGGGGGCCTCGCCGAGACCGAGGCGGCCCACCCGGTCCATCACGGCGTCCAGGTCGCCTAGGAACGCCTCGAACGAGTACCGGTCGGCGGCCGGGGTGCGGCCGTGGCCGCGCAGGTCGAAGGTCACCACGTCGTGGTCGCGCCGCAGCAGCTCGATCAGCTCGCCGAGGTCGGCCTGGGTCGCGTTCAGCCCGGGGCACAGCACCAGCGGGCGGCCCCGTCCGCCGCGGGACAGCGGGATGGCGAGGCCGTCGTGGTGGGCCGTCAGGTCACCGGACGGCGGGCGGTTCGTACTGGTCGTAGCGGTCATGCCACCATGCTTCGGCATTGACCCTGCGTCAGGGGAAGAGCGCCGGACGCGGCCCGGGGACGTGCGTTCTCCCGGTTCGGCATGATCCTGCTAGCCTGATCGCCGTTTCTGCCGGAGGGCGGGAGCCGAGACGATCGCGTGCCCCGGCGGCCCCGAGCCGCTCGGCCCGCGCCGCCACGACGTCTGGGGCCGAGTGACGATGAGCGCGGAAGAGGATTTCCTGCAGGTCGGCGCCGAGCTGGCCGACCTGGGGGTGCGGATCTCCAGGATGATGGGCCGCCCGGCGCTCAAGGATCAGGCGGGCAAGGTGTTCGCCAGCCTGCAGCGTGACGGCGCGATGGTGTTCCGGCTGGTCAGGGACACCCCTGAGCACGCGGCCGCGCTGGAGCTGGCCGGGGCGCGCCTGTTCGATCCCTCGGGCGAGGGCAGGGTGGTCAAGGACTGGGTGGTCGTCCCGCACTCCTCGGCCGGGCAGTGGACGGATCTGGCCGAGGCCGCCCTCAGCCGCCCCCGCTGACCGCCGGGCGGGGGCCGGCTGCCCCCTACGACGGCCGCCGTGAACCGCGCGACGGAAGTGATCACGATCAACGGGATCACCGAGTCCGGTCGTCCCGCTCGACGTCGGCCCTGGCAGCGCAGGACGGTCACGCCGTCGAAGGCGAGCACCACGACGCCGATCCCGGAGAGGAACCCGGCAGCGCTCCCGGCGACCGCGACGGTCGTACCGGTGATCGGCGTCAGGAACCGGGCGCCCCTACCGCGCGGCAAGGTGGCTCCGCCGGCAGGACGGCGGTCAGCGTCGCCGGGTGGGCGCCGCGGCGGAACGGCGAGAGGCCCTCGACAGCCTCATAGAGGGTCACGCCGAGGGAGAACAGGTCACTGGCCGGGAGCCCGAGGGTTCCGCGCAGCCGTTCGGCGGCCATGTACTCGGGTGAGCCGCCGCCCCCCGCGTATCGAGGCGCTCCTTCAGGAACCGGCCGCCGGCCAGCGCCATCACGATCCAGGGCAGGCCGCCGGGGACGACGTCGTGGACCGCGACGACGTTCTCATGCGCCCGCAGCCGGACGGCGTTGCGCGCCTCGCGTGGTCGCGCTCCAGCCGCCGGTCCTGCTCGGCCTGCGGCAGACCGACCGGCAGCCGCAGTTCCTAGCTCGCCACATCGACGTCCAGCAGCTGCTCGTGAGCGCGCCCGCCCTGCCCGAACCCGCCGTCGCCCAGTCCGGCGTCCTGTGGCGCGCGACGCTTCCCGTATGCTGTACGGTACGTTGTACGCCTTGAGGAGGAGCAGCATGTACCAGCCGAGCGCCGAGGAACTGAAGAACATCGACGATTGGTTCGCCGCCTACGACGCGCTGGCCGAGGAGGGCG